>NZ_CP019342.1:315079-630158 GCF_002117085.1 Nonlabens tegetincola
TTTTTTCAACGATTCTTTTTCAAGGACATAGGCAATTCGTATTTGATTTTTACCCATTCCTGGTGTTGAGTAAAAGCCTGCCGCCGGTGCAACCATTATTGTTTCACCATCAACGTCAAAGTTTTCTAGGATCCATTGTGCAAAAACATCGGTATCTTCTACAGGTAATTGAGCTACACAATAGAAAGCTCCGCCAGGGTTTGCTACGGTCACTCCTGGGATTTCTTTGAGTCCGGCGATTAGAATATCTCTACGCTCTATGTATTCATTTATTACTTGATCAAAATAGGTTTGTGGTGTGTCTAATGCAGCTTCGGCAGCTATTTGAGCAAATGTAGGTGGGCTCAATCTGGCTTGTGCAAATTTCATGGCGGTTGCCATTACCTCTTTATTTTTAGAAACCATGCAACCTATACGAGCACCGCACATACTGTAACGTTTTGAAACGGAATCAATCATAATAGCATGATTGTCTAATTCTTTCATGCTTAATACTGAAAAATGCTCGCGACCGTCATAAGCAAATTCTCTATACACCTCATCGGCAACTAGAAATAAATCGTGTTTTATAACAAGATCAGCTAGTTGTTGCATTTCCTCTTTAGTATACAGGTAGCCAGTAGGGTTTCCTGGATTACAAATAAGGATAGCTTTAGTTTTATCGGTAATTAACTTTTCAAATTCACTGATGGCTGGTAAAGCAAAATTGTTCTCTATGCTAGTTTCAATAGGCTTTACAGTTACACCACTAGCAGTTGCAAATCCATTATAGTTGGCATAAAATGGTTCTGGAATAATGACCTCGTCACCATAGTCACAAATACTTCCCATAGTGAATAATAGCGCCTCGCTTCCTCCAGTAGAAACAATAATATTATCGTCTTCCAATCCAAATCCAAGCTTGTTATAATGGGCGATCAATTTATCTCTATAGGATTGATTACCTGCACTGTGGCTGTAAGATAGTACTTCAATATTAGCGCTTTGAACAGCATTAATAGCTTGTTCTGGTGTTTTAATGTCTGGTTGACCTATATTAAGTTGGTAGATATGCTTTCCTTCTTTCTTTGCTTGTTCTGCAAATGGTACCAGTTTTCTCACTGGTGATGAAGGCATTGCTGTACCTTTTTGGGAAATCTGTGGCATCTTTTTCTTTTTTGAGATACAAAAGTAAGGTTTAAGGCTGTTATGTACTAAAACAATTCGATTGCTTATCTTTATAATATATGGTTAAGAAAATTTTGTTTTTTATAGTTTTCATTCAACCCTTGTTGATGATTGCTCAACAAGATTATTTTACTTTTAAAAACGACCAAAAGAAAATTTTTGTTGAATTTGATAATTCTGGTGGATTAATCATAGTTCCCATAGAATTAAATGGCACCAAGCTCAACTTTATGTTAGATACTGGAGCCTCCAACAATATTATTTATAATCTTAATGGTATTGATTCACTTGAAATAAAGAAAGGAAAACAATTTAAACTTAAGGGTTACGGAAATAGGAATGGAGTGAATGCGTATGTAAGTGATAATAATGTTTTAAAATTAGGAGATTATGTTAACGAGCAAGCAAGAATTTTTATACTAGCAGAAGAGCAACTATCCCTTTTCAATTTTATAGGAGTGGAAATTAATGGGGTAATAGGCGCTAGTTTTTTTAAAAATGCGGTGGTTAAAATAGATTACGAAAAAAACTATATAACATTAACTCAGGACATAAAGGATTTAAGAGGTTTAAGACGCTATGATTCAATTCCCATACAACTCTCTAGTGGTAAACCTTATATTAAAAGTGAAATAGTTGAAGCTGATAATTCCTATAATGCCGATGTTTTAATAGATACAGGAAGTAACGACGCTCTATGGATTAATAAACGACCACTGCAATTTAAAATTCCAGAAAAGAATTTTTACGACTTTTTAGGTTTTGGTCTTAATGGGGAAATAAGTGGTTACAGGACTAAGTTAGATCAACTGAATTTCGGGAGCTTTAATTTGCAAAGAATTACTTCGTCATTTCCAGATATTAAAAAATCAAAATTATTGAACTCTAAAAACGTTATGGCTAGTATAGGAGCAGAGGTGCTTAAAAGATTCATATTAATCATGGATTATAATAATAACATGGTTTATTTTAAAACTACTAGAAAATATCGAGACGGTTTCTTTTACAATATGTCAGGTATAACAGCGAAATTGGGAAATCGTGAGGTTTTCTATAGTTACACTAACAAGGCGAAAAATAGTTATGGTAATGAAGTAGAGGCCCAGTTAATTCAATTGGATAAGCCTGAATATAAAATCGTATTAGTACCTGGTATTTACATTAATCATATAAGGGCACATAGCGAAGCAGAAAAGGCAGGCCTGCAAGTAGGAGATCAAATTGTAAAAATAAATGGAAGATCTTTCCCTTATTTAACTTTGAATGAGGTAAATGACTTCTTTTACACTAATCCACATTCAACTATTAGGATTACAATTAAAAGAAATGGTAAACAAAAAAGGTATAAGTTTAAACTTATACCTTTAATAGATTAGTTGATAAGCTAATTATTCAATCACGCGTCCCTTCAGTCGCAAAGCAACTTGTTTTTCTTTGATATTAGTAATTACGGTTAGCGTTTTTACGATAGGCCCAATTTTTTTTGTATCATACTTGACTTTAATTACACCAGTTTCTCCAGGTGCAATTGGCTTTTCGGGCTGTTCCAAAATATCGCATCTGCATGAGGAATAGATTTGATAAATTTTTAGAGGATGTTCGCCTGTGTTTTTAAACTTAAAAGTTCTCACACCATCACTGTCTTTTTTAATCTCACCATAGTCAATTGTAGTAGTTTCAAACTCCACAGTTGTCATAGGGTCTAGGGTAGAAGGTTTTTGAGCAACACCAATTTGGGTAAAGCTTAAAAATGCTACCAGTAGTATAAGATTTTTCATCATTTACTTTTTTAGATTTTAAAGGTAAACTAACTCATTTAAAATAGCAGTTAATGCCAGATATAATTTAAGTTAATAGTACTTTTGTCGAAGAAATTTCAAAAATCAAGCCAAACATGTCCCTTGCAACAAAATATGATTCTCAAAAAGCAGAGCAAAAGTGGTACGACTACTGGATGGAAAACGACTTCTTCAAATCTGTTCCAGATGATAGAGAAAGTTATACCATAGTAATTCCGCCGCCTAATGTTACTGGAGTTCTACATATGGGGCACATGCTTAATAATACAATTCAGGATGTTCTTATTAGAAGAGCTAGGTTAAAAGGATATAATGCCTGCTGGGTTCCAGGAACTGATCATGCTAGTATCGCAACCGAGGCCAAGGTGGTGAAGAAGCTTAAAGAGCAAGGTATTGATAAAAATGACCTTACACGAGAGGAATTCCTTGAACATGCTTGGGATTGGACTCATGAATATGGTGGGATAATCCTTGAACAGCTTAAAAAATTAGGAGCTAGTTGCGATTGGTCGCGCACAAAATTTACCATGGATGACGACATGTCAGCTAGTGTGATAAAAGTATTTGTGGACCTTTTTAATAAGGGTAAAATTTATCGTGGATATCGTATGGTAAATTGGGATCCGCAAGCTAAAACCACCTTAAGTGATGAAGAGGTTATCTATGAAGAAAGAAATGGACATCTCTATCATTTAGCTTATGATCTAAAGGATAGTGATGATAAGGTGATCATTGCTACAACAAGACCCGAAACAATCCTGGGTGATACGGCAATATGTGTTCATCCTGAGGATGAAAGGTATCAAAATTTGATAGGTAAAACAGTTATAGTTCCTATTGTTAATCGAGAAATACCAATAATTGCTGATGAGTATGTAGATATGGAGTTTGGTACAGGATGTTTAAAAATAACTCCTGCACACGATGAAAATGACTATAAGTTAGGGGAAAAACACGATCTAGAAATCATTGATGTTTTCAATGAAGATGGTAGCCTTAATAGTTATGGTTTGCACTATCAAGGTAAGGATAGATTTGAAGTACGCAAGTTGATTGCAAAAGAATTAGAAGAGAAAAATTACCTTGTCAAAAAGGAAAACCATATTCATAAGGTAGGTACTAGTGAACGAACCAAAGCAGTTATAGAACCTAGATTATCTGATCAATGGTTCTTAAAAATGGAAGAACTAGCTCAACCTGCAATAAAGGCTGTAAGAGAAGATATTGTAGAGTTGTTACCAGCTAAGTTTAAGTCTACTTATTTCCACTGGATGGAGAACGTTAGAGATTGGAATATTTCTCGTCAGTTGATGTGGGGACAACGTATTCCTGCTTATTACTATGGAGATGGAAAAGAGGATTTTGTAGTAGCAGAGAGTATAGAGGATGCTCTTACGCTTTCGCGAAAGCGAACTAACAATAACAATCTACAAGAACAGGATTTAAGACAGGATAATGATGTTCTTGATACCTGGTTTTCCAGCTGGCTGTGGCCTATATCCGTCTTTAACGGGATTCTAGAACCTGAAAATAAAGAGATTAACTATTATTATCCTACGCGAGATCTTGTGACAGGTCCAGATATTCTTTTCTTTTGGGTGGCACGTATGATTGTAGCTGGATATGAGTATAAGGATGAGAAACCGTTTGATAAGGTTTATTTAACTGGACTTGTAAGGGATAAGCAACGACGTAAAATGTCTAAGTCATTAGGGAATTCACCTGATGCGCTTAAGTTAATTGAAGAGTTTGGCGCTGATGGTGTAAGAGTAGGACTTTTATTAAGCAGTGCTGCAGGTAATGACCTTATGTTTGATGAAAGCTTATGCCAGCAAGGAAAAGGTTTCGTAAATAAAATGTGGAATGCATTTAGACTAATAAAAGGTTGGGATATTGATACAAAAATAGAACAACCTTCTTATGCTAAACAAGGAATCCAGTGGTTCCAATCTAGGTTTGCGCAAGTATTAGATGAGGTTGAGGATCACTATTCAAAATATAGAATCAGTGATGTTTTAATGAGCTCCTACAAATTAATTTGGGATGATTTTTGTGGATGGCTGTTGGAAATTATTAAACCAGAATACGGTCAACCTATTGATGCTTTAACCTATAAGCAGGTTATAGAGTTGTTTGAAAATAATTTGCGATTAATTCATCCATTTACTCCTTTTATAAGTGAGGAGATCTGGCAAAGTATTACTGAGCGCAAAGTTGAAGATGCATTGTGTATTAACACATGGCCTACCACTGTAGAACCAGATGATAAACTACTTGTGGATTTTGAGATGGTCAAAGACATTATATCTGGTATAAGAACGGTGCGTAAGGAAAAGCAAATTTCATTTAAAAATGAAATCTCTTTAAGTGTTATAAATAATGAAGGTTTATCTGCGGATTATAATGATGTCATCATGAAAATGGGTAATGTTGATTCAATAATGCAGGTAACTGATCAATTATCTGGAGCAGCTAGTTATAGAGTTAAATCAAATGAATACTTCATACCCTTATCAGGGAACATTGATACGGCTGCAGAGTTAGAGAAATTAGAGGCTGAATTAAAGCGTGCGCAGGGATTTTTATTAGGTGTTCAAAAGAAATTGTCTAATGAACGATTCATTGCCGGAGCTCCTGAAAAAGTAGTCGAGCTTGAACGTAAAAAAGAAGCAGATGCTCTTGCAAAAATTGATACGATTAATGCTAGTATTGAAGCTCTAAAATAATGAGTACAGGTAATATATTCTTAATATTACTAGGCAGCCTGATAGTGGTAGTTTTATGTGTGCTGCTAACTATCTGGCTGCTTAAAAAATTATTGAAACGATGAATGTAATCTCTACCATTGCTATAATTTTTATCGCCATTGTAGTTTGTGTAGCTGCGCTGGCAATATATATTCTAAAGAAAAAATAGTAGTTGTATAGTGATTCTTTGGTGATGGATCACTTGTGTTTACCAAGGTTTAGGGTATAGATCTTCAACGATTTTTATATACCTTCTTTTTGCCTCGCTTTTAGAAATATTTTGAACTTGAATTAAAGCATTCATTTTGAAGCCTTGTCGCAAATCATTTAATTCAAAGGATCGATTACTTACATAAGGCTCATCTATAGCTCTTTTGTAGTATGCATAAAGATGTAATTGGGTAGCAAGAGGAACTTCGGACTGTTCCTCAGAACTCGCTTTGTTAAAAGCTGATTCAAAGTAATTATCCAATTCCTTGCCTTTAAGAGAATTGAGCCAATGTGGTAATTCCACCTTTTACTTTTTGATTAAGTGATACTTTAACTTCTGTGTCTATGGGTAGATATACGTCTACTCTAGAGCCAAATTTAATAAAACCGCTATCATCACCTTGAATAGCTTGTTCACCTTCTTTGGCGTAATTAACAATGCGTTTTGCAAGTGCACCTGCTATTTGTCTATACATTACTTGCAATTGATTTTTATGATTGATTACAACAGTTGTGCGTTCGTTTTCTTCACTAGCTTTTGGATGCCATGCCACCAAGTATTTTCCTGGATGGTATTTACTATAGGCAATGGAGCCTCCAATTGGATACCGAGTTACATGAACATTGATAGGAGACATAAAAACGCTTATCATTAAACGTTCTTCCTTAAAATATTCATTCTCCTGTACTTTCTCGATTACAACTACTTTACCATCAACAGGTGATATTATATTGGTTTCGCTTAATGGTGTAGATCTCTTTGGGTTTCTAAAAAATTGCAGAATTAGAATTAAAAAAACAATCGATAATATCCCTACAGCTACTGTAATCCAATGTGGAGGATTGAAATAGGAAACACCTAAATTTAAGGCTCCTGTTATTAAAACAGATATCAGAATAATTTTTGATCCCTCTTTATGAAACATAATTAATAATTAAGAATGTAAGATAAGCAAATGGTGCTGCAAAGATAATACTATCCATGCGGTCAAAGATACCACCATGACCTGGCATGATACTACCACTGTCTTTTATTTGTGCCTGTCTTTTAAATTTAGATTGAATCAAATCACCCAGTGTTCCAAAAAACGCAACTACAAAAGCTATAATTATCCAATGGTATATGGAGTAATCTGTTATTCCTATATTTTGTAAATAAAAGAAAAGACCTACACCTGTAAGCATTGCCATAACTAGCCCACCTACAAATCCTTCTACGGTTTTTTTAGGTGAGATGCGTTGCATTAATTTATGCTTACCAAAGTTTTTACCAAATAAATAGGCAAAACTGTCATTAGACCATATGATTGTAAATAGACCAATTATTAATTCTGGTTTGTAGCTTTCTAAAACATCTGGTATTAATGCTAAGAATAAACTTGATCCAATCAAATATAATAACGCAATAAAGTGTTTTTTTGAATTGAAAAGAGGAATACGATCTGTAAGTATTAAGTCTCTAATAAGGTATAGATTTACTGCTAGTGTTCCAGCTAATAATGCATATATCACATAAAGATAATAATCGTCCAAAGGATCGGGCCACACATTATACCTTACCAGTAAAAGATAAGCGGCAGGAAGTACGGGATATATCAACCATTGCTTTAGCCTTATCATTGGCATAAGCTCTATCAAGCAAAAAAAGGCAAACAAACAAAATAAACCTATAAACACATCTCGTGAATATAGGGCACTTAATACCACTAGGGAAACGTATACAATTCCCGAAATAGAACGTACTAATAATTCTCTCATTATAAATCTTCTAATAATAAAAGATAGAGTCTTTTATTAGGTGCTCCATAAGTTTCAATATCCTTACTCTCTTTGCCATCGCCATCTTTAAAGTTTTTAAGAGTAGTAATGTTAGTAGGGATGTATGTTTTACTACGGTGTTTAATGCCTCTCAAACCTTCACCTATATTTTCTACAATCTGACTAGTGCTTGCTAGGACAACAAAGGTGTTAGGTAATTCAGGTAATTTACATTCCTTAATCTGGTTTGAAGAAAATAATAAAGCTCCTTTGTCACTTATTAGATATTCACAAGTGGTCAAAAAGAAACTACTAGAGCGATTACTTCCCTCAAAATTCAAGTTGAAATTAGGAAATCTTTGTTGTAATTGCTTATCGTGACAAAAAACATCCTTTTCAAAAAAATCATGTTCAACTAAAATATCTTCAAAGTTTGCTTGAATTTCTTCTTCATTTACCGAATAGAGTAATCTTCCTCCTTGTTGGATAAAATGATGAAAAAATTGTTCGTCTAAGGGCAGTTTTTTTTCAGGCATGTATTTAGAGCGCTCATTATCAGTGCTCTTTGATTCATCGCTTTCTGTTGATTTTTTAAAAAACTTGCCGAATATGCCCATTCTATAAGCAAAAGGATTTAGGGTTGACGTAAATATACTTTTTTAACTAAAAGCATACAAACTATTCTTCTTCATCCTTGCTTGTAGCAGCATCAGTTTGAGTACCGCTTATAGCTGACTTTAATGCAATCGGTTTTTCCTTAATAAAAGGTCTTTTACCAAATATGCGTTCCAAGTCATCCTTGAAAATCACTTCTTTTTCTAAAAGTAATTCTGCCAGTTCGGTTAATTTATCTTGATTGTCTGTCAAAATTTGAATAGCACGTTGATACTGCTCCTCAATAATTTTTGATATTTCTTTATCAATGATAACAGCTGTTTCCTCACTATAAGGTTTGGTCATAGAATATTCTTGTTGACCACTGCTGTCATAATAGGTGATATTACCTATTTTATCATTAAGACCGTAAATAGTCACCATAGCCTTAGCTTGTTTAGTGACTTTTTCTAAATCACTTAAAGCTCCCGTTGAGATTTTATTGAAAATCACTTTTTCTGCTGCACGACCACCCATAGTTGCACACATCTCGTCAAGCATCTGTTCTGGTCTTACAATTTGTCTTTCTTCAGGTAAATACCATGCTGCTCCTAGAGATTGTCCACGAGGTACAATGGTAACCTTAACTAATGGCGCTGCATGCTCAGTCATCCAGCTTACAGTTGCGTGACCAGCTTCATGATAAGCAATTGTCTTTTTCTCACTAGGTGTGATTAACTTATTCTTCTTTTCAAGTCCACCTACAATACGGTCTACCGCATCTAAAAAGTCTTGTCTGGTTACTGCCTTTTTACCTTTCCTCGCAGCGATAAGTGCTGCCTCGTTACAAACATTGGCAATATCGGCTCCAGAGAATCCAGGTGTTTGTTTTGCAAGAAATGAAGTGTCTAGTTCTTCATCTACTTTCTTAAGCGGTCTTAAGTGAACTTCAAAAATTTGTTCACGTTCTCTTACATCTGGTAGGTCTACATAAATTTGACGATCAAATCTACCTGCTCTCATCAATGCTTTATCAAGTATGTCACCACGGTTGGTTGCAGCAAGCACAATTACATTTGTATTGGTACCAAAACCATCCATTTCTGTCAATAATTGATTAAGTGTATTTTCACGCTCGTCATTTGATCCAGAAAAATTAGATTTACCTCTTGCACGACCTATAGCATCAATCTCATCAATAAAGATAATAGATGGTGATTTTTCTTTAGCTTGTTTAAAGAGATCACGTACTCTACTTGCACCTACACCTACAAACATTTCTACAAAGTCTGATCCACTTAATGAGAAGAAAGGAACCTTTGCTTCACCAGCTACCGCTTTAGCAAGTAATGTTTTACCTGTACCAGGCGATCCTATCAAAAGAGCTCCTTTAGGAATTTTACCACCTAGCGAAGTATATTTTTCTGGATTTTTAAGAAAATCTACGATTTCTTGAACTTCTTCTTTAGCGCCTTCTAATCCTGCAACGTCTTTAAAAGTTGTTTTAATATCAGTTTTTTGGTCAAAAAGCTTTGCTTTTGATTTACCTATATTAAAAATTTGGCCACCAGCGCCACCACCAGCTCCAGCACTCATCCTACGCATGATAAAAATCCAAATCGCAAGAATTATAATAAAGGGTAGGAAGGTGCCTACGTAACTTAAAAATCCTTCCTCTTCTGGATCAAAAGTATATTCGGTATCCAGATTATTCTGTTCTTTTATTTCAGAAAACTTTTCCTCAAACTTTTCTTGTGAACCATAATTTGCAACATATTGTGGTATAGGAATATTTGACCCTACCTCACTACCTCGTTTAGCATCTTTATGCTGGTCTTCCTTTTTTGCTTCGTCAGTAAGAAAAATGTTAGCTTTTCTTCTGTTACCTACAATAACAACCTTTTTTACATCACCGTCTTTTAGGTAAGTATAGAAGTCTTGTATAGATATTTCTTTTGGTGAGTATAATTGGTCAGTAAATAGACTGTATCCAAAAAATAATAATCCCAAAGGAATAATAATCCACCAAATGCTGAATTTTGGTTTACCTGAATTCATTAAAGGTTTGCGTGGATCTTTATTAGGTGCTTTTTTATCAGACATGTTTTTCTTCTTCAATTTTAGTAAGTACTTTCAATAACTGTGATTTTTGCATCACCCCATAATCCTTCTAGGTCGTAATATTCTCTAATAGGTTTCTGAAAAACGTGAACAACTACATCAACATAGTCAATAAGTACCCATTCACCTTGATCTGTACCTTCTACATGCCAGGCTTTTTCTTGCAATTCTTTACTTACTTTCTTCTGAATAGAGTTAACGATAGCGTTAACTTGAGTATTGGAGTTACCGTTGCAAATAATGAAGTAACTAGTTACGGTATTGTCTAAATCCCTTAGGTCCATTATAGTAATGTCATTTCCTTTGACATCTTCTATTCCGGCAATGATTTGGCTTATTAATGTATCTGTAGGTACTGCTGTTTTAGTCATTAAAAACTTTTTGTTAAGTACAAATTTATTTCTTTTTTGTTCTAGAATTGCACTTTATTCATTAAACTACAATTAAATTCTAGATTTGAACATTGTCAAATTATATGCCACTACCTCTACAAATGATGAATTGAGGTCTCGCTTTCGCGAAAGCGAACTCACTCACCTTACTACTGTTGTTGCTTACAAACAGTCGGCAGGCAAAGGGCAGCATGGAGCAAAATGGCACTCTGAGCCTGGTAAAAACCTAACTTTCAGTTTTTTACTTGATAATTCAAAGGTATGTCTTACACCATTTCAAATTAATAAATGGATAACCGTAAGTTTAGTGTCGTGGCTCAAAAACCATCTTGGCATAAAGGCAGAGATTAAATGGCCGAACGACATTCTGGCAGTAAATCATAAACTAGCAGGAATTCTCATTGAAACTGTCTATTCCGGTAGTTCACTTACCCATGCGATCGTTGGTATAGGTCTTAATGTTAACCAGGATGAGTTTCCTGATTCCCTGAAAGCGATCTCACTTAAATTAATAACGGGTAAACAGTTCAACCTAGATGAGTTACTATTCAGCTTTATTCAATATTTGAATGTCTCAAATTATGAAATTAAGGAGTTTATAAATGACTACAGCAGTCACTTATATAAACTGGGTAGGACTCTCAATTTTGAATATCTTGATAAGCCTATTACAGCAACCATTATCGGTGTAACTGAGAACGGTTTGTTGGAGTTAATTACTACTGATAGTCAATACCTCACTGCAGATTTAAAAGAACTTAAATGGTTTTACTAGAATTGTTCCAGTCCTTTGGCTAGTTGCTCCAAAAATTTCTTAATTGGGCCTTTAATCATCATAGCCATCATAGGATTAAAATCTCCTGTAAAAAATAATTGAGCCTCACTACCAGCTTCTTTATCTTCAATATCACAGATTAGACTAAAATCAAACTTATCACTTGCTGATCCTAAAACAACTTTAGAGTAAGGGGTTTGCTCTTTAAGTTGAAGCTTTATTTCTGGCATTCCTTTAAGTCCAAAGAGAAAACTATCATCACCTCTTAATTCAAACTTTGTATCATCGGGCATGAGCTCCTTAAAATTAGCAACGTTTGTTAAAAACGTGTACAATTCTTCTGGATTCTTTTGAGTTGGTACTTTACGGCTTTCTAAATTCATAGCTTAATTATTCCACTGGCTAGGGTTCTCTCTCCAGCTTTTTAGTAATTCTTTTTCTTCATCATTAAACAATCCAGCACTTACTGCCTTTTCAATTAAATGATTATAATCACTTAAGGTGGTAAGTTCTAGATCGTGTTCTTTGAAATTTTCTACAGCAAAAGTAAAGCCATATGAAAAAAGTGCAAGCATTCCTTTGACATTTGCCCCAGATTCTTTTAAAGCTTTTACAGCATTTAAACTGCTTTTACCAGTACTTATAAGGTCTTCAATTACAACCACATTTTGACCAGCCTTTAATTGTCCTTCAATTTGGTTTTTTCTACCATGTTTTTTAGGCTCTGGTCGTACATAGATAAAAGGAACGTCTAGCGCGTGTGCCACTAACATACCGATACCTATGGCACCCGTAGCAACTCCGGCGATCACGTCTGGTGTACCGTACATTTTCTTAACAAGATCTGATAATTGATCTTTTAAATAGTTTCTAACCTCTGGATATGAAAGAGTTATGCGGTTGTCGCAATAAATAGGTGATTTCCATCCACTGGCCCATGTAAAAGGTTCTTGTGGTTGCAATTTTATTGCTTTAATTTGCAATAATAATTCTGCTGTTTTTGCAGCAACATTTTTATCTCTGACCATGGAGCAAATGTATAAAGTTTTTGTCAAAGAAGTGCCTATTTTAGTCACTTCAAACAAAGACAATTTTCCAGATTACACAGTCTTTAAATTAAGAACTGTAAATCTAAAAAAAATCATCAAGCGTATTGAAACAGGTGAGCTTACTAAAGTGTTGTTGTATAGCAAGAATCCCAACAAAATTGTAAAAAGGCTGCATAAAAAACTTCCTGTGGTAGTTGCCGGTGGTGGACTTGTTCTCAATTCACTTAATCAATATTTATTTATTTATCGTAATGACAAATGGGATCTTCCTAAAGGTAAAATTGATAAAGGTGAAACCATTGAAGATTGTGCTATTCGAGAGGTTCAAGAAGAAACTAAAGTGAAAAATTTGAAACTCAATGATTATCTAGGTCGTACTTATCACATTTATTCTTGGAAATCAAAAATAAAGCTCAAGCTTACTCACTGGTACCTTATGCAAACAGACTCAGATAAGAAGCTTAAGCCTCAAAAAAAGGAAGGAATAGAAAAAGCGGTATGGTTAGATAAAGAAATGGCGCAAGTAGCTCTTATGAATTCCTATGCTAATATAAGAGAGCTTTTTCCTGATAACATGTTGGTGACTAAGCGTCACTAACCTTTTATTACCTTCTCAAAATTCATGTAATAGCTTAGTTGATCAACAGGTATTGTAATTAATACCTGATTATTAAGTTCTTTAAAAGTATCTGGTAAGTCAACTTTAAAAGTAGTTTGTAAGAAAACATTTTTATCTTGATCAACTTTGAATGCAACAGGTGCATTTTTAAGTTCTTCATCGGTAAAAGTAAAGGCCGTATTTCTAGCGTAATCTCCATAGGTTGCCTGCATGTCCTTTGGTAATCCTAAAATGAGATTTGCTGTTTCTTGTTGTAAATTAACTTGTAGAATAGTGCGCACATCAGGGAATTTTTTAGCGCTTACCATATCATTAAGTTTAATTTCTTTATAATTAGGTTTTGAAAAAGTGCGCAGTATTCTTCCAAATTCTCCTTCTCTCTTATAAACAATACTGTAAGAAACAAAATCTGTATTTTCAGATACATGATCAATCTTTATCATACTTGTACCGCGATCTTTATTGAGACAAAGATTCATGCTACGCTCATTGGCAAAAATGTCAAAAACTTCTTCCATTGTGGCATCATTTGGATAGGTAGTAGCACTCAAATCCTTGCCAATTAAATTGGAGATAGGTTGGTATAATGATTTAGTTTGAGTTCCCGAAAATTTTGGAATTTCAAATTTATAAACAGCTCCATCACAATCTACTTGATTACTCCATACACCATCTGTATTGTTTTCAATTACTTGACCTCGTTCAAAATCACTGGGTATTGGATCTAGATTTTCTGAATTGTTTTTCTTGTCGGAGTTACAACTTAAGACAATCATACTGATTGTTGCTATTGCTATAATTTTTTTCATAAAATTCTATAAATTGGGTAGGTTAGATGAGCTTTTTCATAATTAGGACTGCGTTTATGTAACCAGGACAATTGCGCAGCTGCATTATTTTTAAAATTTGGATTGGCTTGTTTTAAACTATCAAATTCCATCCTAATACTTGGATTCTGTTCCAATAGTTTTTCTGCGCTAGCGTCAAAAACATAGCTAGAAAAACCTTCCTTTTGTTGAAGTATGGTATCAAAGTAATTCCACTTAAAAAAGCTATCACTTGCTTGTGGTTCAAGAGTTTCAACAAGATATTTAATTCCTGGTTGATTAGTAGGTATGATGATATCGCTTTCGCGAAAGCGTACTTCATATTCTTTACTGCTAACAGTTACATTGCTATGAGGATAATGTCCTTCATAGGCACTGCGAGCGGTATTGTAGTTTTCAATTCGATATTCTTGAGCAAGAATTGTTGAATCCTTTTTTAAAGTAAAGTATTCTATTTGGTTGTGATCTAATTTTTCTATGATATTCCAATAGCCCGAAGGTATTACATAATACGACGGAATTATGATACTATCGGTTCCTTTATAAGTATTGTAATAAGGAACCATTTTTTTAAAAGGTTTGTTTCGGTTATAGGTGAGTTGTTCCAGTCCAGTGACTTTACTAATTATGTATTCACCTTCATAGCCTAAAAACTCTATACTGTCATTTTTAGTTCTATCTAGTTTGTAGGTGAGTGCGTATGAATCTCCTGCTTTTAAAGTAGCAAAAGCATCTTTTCTCAATTTTTTTACCTCAGTAGCTCTTGATTGTGCTATTTCTAGCACTTTTTCCATTAGTATTTTGGTTCCTTCAACTCGGTCTTTATAAGGTTTGAGCATGTGAGTTTCTACCATAAGTCCTACCGTGTTCCATAATGAAGTGTATCCAGTAGAATATCTAGGTTCATCAAGGAATTGAGAAAAACCCTTATCTGGAGTAGTGCCCCAAACGCTCACGTAGGGTGTAATGGGCCAGTTTTCTTCATTTAATTTTTGCTCAAGCTCTGGCCTAAAAGAGTTTTCAATATAGTTGGCAAGGGTAGAGGTTGATCTGTTGTGTTGTGTGATCAAATGAGTAAGAACGTATTGATAGTCTGCACCATTACTCACGTGATTATCAATGAAGAAATCAGGATTTACAGTATGATAGATTTCTTGAAATGTGGCTGCATTTCTTGTATCTGTTTTAATAAAATCTCTGTTTAAATCATAATTACGAGCATTACCTCTAAATCCATAACTTTCAGGTCCATTTTGATTGGTTCTTGAACTCGTATTTCTATTTAAAGAACCACCTACATTATACACTGCTATTACATGCAGTTCAAATGGGTGTTCAATGGGCAATTTTTCGTTAGCTAGATCTCTAAATAGCATCATACTGGCGTCAATTCCATCACTTTCGCCTGGATGAATACCATTATTAACTAGTATTTTTACTGGTTCCTCATTGGATTGAGTGTTTGACTTGAACGAGATAAGGTGTAAGGGTAAACCACTATCTGTTTTTCCATATTCCTTTATAGAAATAGAGGAATAGTGGTTTGCTAATTTTTCGTAATATGAAATAACTTCATGATAGGTAGCAGTTTGATTGCCATTACCTTTTTCAAATGGAGTTTCCCAATCTATTGGATCGTTGTTAGTGGTTTTTTTATTATCACATGATGTAACAACAAAGATGAAAGCAAAATAGATTAACAGGTTTCTCATATTCTTACAGTTGTAGGGACTAGCCCTGTGTAGTCTCCATTATTACGAATTACGTCGCGTACTATCGATGATGAAATATAACTTTTACCAGAAGAGGTAAGTAGGAATACGGTTTCTATTTCGGAAAGCTTGCGATTTGTATGGGCAATTGCTTTTTCAAATTCAAAGTCGGCTGGGTTACGTAATCCTCTAAGAATGAATTGAGCTTGTTGTTGTTTACAAAATTCAATGGTTAGTCCAGAATACGTCATTACCTTTATTTGTGGTTGATCTTTAAAGGCTTCCTCTATAAACCTTTTACGTTCTTCTAAACTGAACATGTATTTTTTATCTGCATTAACACCAATTGCGATTATGATTTCATCAAAAAGGCCTAAACCTCTTTCAATTATATCATAGTGTCCTAGGGTTATCGGGTCAAAACTACCCGGAAAAACGGCTCTTCTCATGGGGCTAATTTAAGGTTTCCTCAATGATATCGGTTAAAAAATCAGTTAAGGATTGATTAGAGGCTTCTACTTGTTTAGGAACTATACTTTCCTCACTCATACCTGGATTGGTATTTATTTCAATGAAATGAGGTGTTCCTTGATGGAATATAAAGTCGGCACGTGCTATACCCTTACAATTAAGTAATTCGTAGATTCTTTTACTTAATTCTTGAACAGCAACTGTCATACGTTCACTAATTCTTGCAGGCGTAATTTCTTGGGATTTTCCTTGATATTTGGCTTCATAATCAAAAAAATCATTTTCACTTACAATTTCAGTAGGTGGTAAAGCGATGATAGTACCATCTTTTTTATACACACCTACAGAAACTTCGATGCCATCTAGAAAGGACTCAATAATAATCTCGTTATCTACCGCAAATGCTACATCAAGTGCAGCTGGTAACTGTTCGATTTGATAAACTTTTGAAACACCATAACTACTTCCACTGCGATTTGCTTTAACAAAACAAGGCAATCCCACTCGATCAACTATTAGATTCACATCGACCTCTTGAGACTGATTTAAATATACACTTTGTGCAGTAGTTATTCCCCATGGTTTCAACACTGCAATGCAGTCCCTTTTATTGAAGGTAATTGCACTTTGGTAACTATCACAAGAGGTTTGCGGCAAGCCTATTAATTCTAAGTATGCTTGTAACAGTCCATCCTCACCAGGAGTACCGTGAATGGTATTGTAGCAACAATCAAATATTACTTTATTGTCATTAATTGTGATTGAAAAATCATTTTTATCAATCTCATGGACCTCACCATCTGTACTGGTGTAGCTCCATGACTGCTCTGATATTACAATTTCATAGACCTGGTAAAGATCTTTGTTTAAATATTTGGAAATTACCTTTCCACTCTTCATCGAGATGTCTTTCTCACTGGAATAGCCACCCATGAGTACGGCAATGTTTTTCATAGTTCTGTTTTCGCCCTGAGCGTAAACAACAAAGTTAAAAAAGATGTCGTTTAAATAAGGGAATCGATTATGTATCTTTGGTGCATAATACTACTTAATTTTTCAAGTATGAATTTTTTCAGGTTTATGTTTACTAAAACCTTCTGGATACAAGTTGTTCTGGCAGTTGTTCTTGTTTTTGTTTTATGTCTAGGATATTTATATTGGCTAGATTGGTATACAAATCATGATCAACGTATTGAGGTGCCTAGCCTTGAAAAACTAACCTTGAGTCAGGCAAATACAGAGTTAGAAGAATTGGATTTAAGAAGTAAGGTTATAGATAGCTCTGGTTTCAATCCAGAGTTTCCTCCTACAACAATCATTGAGCAAAATCCTAAAGCAGGAAAATTTGTTAAGGAAAATAGACAGATTTATCTCAAAGTGAATCCTAGTGGATACGGTATGGTTACGGTTCCTAATGTAATTTACAAGACTAAAAGACAAGCTATACCTACTTTACAAAGTTTAGGATTTGAAATTGGTGAAATTACTTATAAACCTAACTATGCAGAGGACACTGTGCTTGAAATGAGATATAAAGGTGAGGTCCTAGAATCTGGAACGCAATTACGTAAAACAAGTGTTATTGATCTAGTGCTGGCTGATGGAAAACGACCAGTCACCACACCTGAAGATTCTAAATAAGTACTATGACACAGGAATCTTCCCAAAATTTACATGAACATCATTCATTTACCGCAAACCCAGGGCAAGAACCCTTGCGAGTAGATAAATTCTTAATGAATCGTATTGAAAACGCTACTCGTAGTAAAATTCAACAATACATTAAAGAAGGTGGCGTATTTGTAAATGATCAAGTAGTAAAAGCTAACTATAAGGTAAAATCAGGTGATACTGTACGGGTGTTAATGCAGCATCCTACCTATGAACAATTACTGGTTGCTGAAGATATCGATCTCGATATAATTCATGAAGACGATGATGTCGTAGTGGTGAATAAACCAGCAGGAATGGTTGTGCATCCAGGACATGGTAATTACTCTGGTACCTTAATAAATGCTTTGATTTATCATTTTGAAAACTTACCTAATAATTCTAGTGATCGTCCTGGCCTGGTTCATAGAATAGATAAGGATACTAGCGGATTGCTAGTAATTGCCAAAACGGAACATGCCATGGCTCATCTATCTGCTCAATTTGCAAATAAAACGAGTGAGCGAGAATACATTGCAATCACATGGGGCAGTTTTGAAGAAACAAGTGGAACAGTTGAAGGTAATATAGGTAGACATCCCAAGAATAGGTTGCAGAATACAGTTTGGTCTGGAGAAGAATCCTATAAAGGTAAACCTGCCGTTACCCATTATAAAGTGATCGAGGATTTAGGATATGTAAGTGTTATAAGTTGCCGGTTAGAAACAGGACGTACCCATCAAATTCGCGTGCACATGAAACATATCGGGCACACCTTATTCAATGATGAACGCTACGGTGGTGATAAAATACTCAAGGGTACAAGTTTTACAAAATACAAACAGTTTGTAGATAATTGCTTTAAGGTCCTGCCTAGACAGGCCTTACATGCGCGCACTTTAGGATTTGAGCACCCAACAACGGGTCAGTGGCTTAGTTTTTCATGTCCGGTACCAGACGATATGCAAGCTTGTATTGAAAAATGGCGAGTATATGCTACACATGCTAGTAATGATTGATTAATAGGTTTAAGTTTCGCTTTCGCGAAAGCGTAGTTACAAAATACTATGTGGTTTTTCAGTATCAAAATTTCTTATTAAATCATCGATAGATTTAGGCACGGTATCCTATAATTGAGAAGAAGGATATTTATTTTTGAATCATTAAAATATTGATATGAAAATTCTATTGTCTCCTGCAAAGTCTCTAAATTATGAAACAAAACCGGTTGTAACTGAGTTTACTACACCCTTGTTTAAAGATCAGGCTGTACAACTGAATAAAGGTTTAAAAAAACTATCAAGGAAAAAGCTGAGTGAGTTGATGAGTATTTCTGATAAACTTGCCGATTTAAACTACGATCGCAATCAAGAGTTTGCAATAGATTTTAATCAAGAAAACTCAAAGCAGGCTATCTATGCTTTTGATGGAGATGTTTATACTGGCCTAGATGCCTATACACTATCAGAAAGTCAAATAAAAAAAGCCCAAAAATCGATTAGAATTTTATCTGGATTGTACGGTTACCTTAGGCCTTTAGATCTTATGCAGCCTTATCGATTAGAAATGGGCACCAAATGGTGTATAGGTGGTAACGACAATCTTTATCAATATTGGAAGGATGTTGTAACGCCAGCGCTTAATGAGGAAATGACCGAGGATGAATTAGTAGTAAACCTCGCAAGTAATGAGTATTTCAAGGTTATTAATAAAAAAGCCCTTACTGGTAAATTGATTTCACCTGTATTCAAGGATTATAAAAATGGTAAGTTTAAAGTAATCTCCTTTTTTGCAAAAAAAGCTCGAGGTGCTATGGCTAGACATTTAATTACTACTGAACATAGGGGTGAAGAGGCTATTCTTTCTTTTACTACAGATGGTTATTCATTTTCGGCAGAAGAAACTAAAAAAGAAAATGAACCTGTATTTGTAAGGTAATTTTTATATTGCTGCATGCAAGATGAAAAAGAGCATTTTTCAATTAAGGATTGGTCACTAGATGATCGTCCTCGTGAGAAACTTCTTAAAAGCGGCAGTTCATCACTTTCAATAGCAGAATTAATTGCCATTTTGATAGGTAGTGGTACTCGTAAAATGAGCGCTGTGGAATTAAGCCGTATCATGGTGAATGATTCGGGTAATTCGCTAGATACCTTAGGAAAGAAATCAATCAAAGAATTAATTAAGTATAAGGGTATAGGAGAAGCCAAAGCGATAACCATTGCTGCGGCAATGGAATTAGGAAGACGTCGTGCCATGGAAATGCCAGTGACTAAACCAAAAATAACCTCTAGTCTAGATGCTTTTAAAATTTTACAACCTAGATTGGGTGAGTTGCCTCATGAAGAATTTTGGGTATTGTATCTTAATAATAGTAATCAAGTGATTGAATCTTCTCAAATAAGTATAGGTGGTATAACTGGGACGATGGTTGATACTAGGATTGTCTATAAAAAAGCTATAGAAAGTGGTTGTGTGGCTATGATTTTGGCGCACAATCATCCTAGTGGTAAATTACAGCCTAGCCAGCAGGACAAAAACATAACGACCAAACTTATTGAAGCTGGTAAAGTTTTAGATATTAAGGTTTTTGATCATTTAATTATTACTCAAAGCGCTTATTATAGCTTTGCAGATGAAGGGATTCTATGATCTTGATTTATTGTTCAAATATCACAAGTAGGAAAGAATACGTTTTTCGGCACGTGTTTAAAAGAATTCTAGAGGTAGAATATAAATTCACGACAGAGCTTAATGAATTTGTAGGATATTCTGGACCTAAATTTAGCTATACTCAAAAGACCATAGGTCAGGAAATGAGTATCTATGCCGAAGGCTTGTTGGATGAAGTAGGTATTGATCTACATGAGGTTGAAATAAGTTATTGGGATGAGTTACCAGTTTTTTTTCAATCACTAGATCATGAGTCGATAGTACCCTTTGATTTATTTAGTGCAGTATTTTATTTACTTTCTCGTTATGAAGAATATCTACCACAGATGAAGGATGAGTTGGGTAGATTTAAAGCACAAGACTCTGTTGCTTATCAAAACGATTTTTTAAAACTACCTATAATTGAATTATGGGTATTTAAATTTAAAACTGTTCTCGAAGCAAAATTTGATTTTACTATTGATTTGGCTAATGAATATAAGCAAGTAACAGTAATTGATACTCCTATTTACTTTAAATACCGCAGCCGTAGTTGGATTACAAAATGGGAGATGTTTATTTCATATGTTAAAAAGTTCAGTATCTACAAGCTCATATTGTTCTTTTCAGTGCTACTTAGATTTAAAAAGGACCCCTTTGATAATCTAGATGATTTATTAAAAATTTTTACGTCGACTAATCAAACTGAAAGTAAGTCGTTGTTTTTATTCAATCTAGGTAATATTACTCGTGATAATCCTGGAGTATCTTATAGAAACCATACTTATAAAATAGCGATAAAACATGCTGCAGATTATTGTGATATAGGTGTTCTCGCGAGAATTAATTCTAGCGAAGAACAGGCAATTTTACAAGCTACAAGGTTTGAAAAAAACACCCATCGTATCCTAAAATTCGTAAGGGTAAACAAGAGTAAATTGGAAGTGCCTCATTTTTATAGAAATATTTCTGGCTTAGGTAAGGTAAATGATTATAGTATGTGCTTTGAAAACGTTGTAGGTTTTAGAGCAGGTACATCATTACCCTTTTATTTTTATGATCTGGATTATGAAATTCAAACGCCAGTCCTTGTTCATCCAGTTGCTATTCATTATTCGTCATTAGTAAATAAAATGTTAGCTAGTCAACGAATAGCACTCAAACAAATAGTTCATCAAATTAAAGATGTACATGGTCACTTAAATATTGTTATGAATTATGATCATTTCGACAAAGAATTAGGCAATCACAGTTATACATTTTTAAAAGATATCAATGGTATTTAAAGGTAAAAAGCACATTTTCTTTGATTTAGATCACACCTTATGGGATTTTGATTTAAATAGCAAACTAGCCTATCAACAAATATTTCAAGAAGAGAAAATTTCATTAGATCTTGATGTATTCATAAAGGTTTATGAACCGTTGAATCTTGAGTTTTGGCGAAAATTCAGAGAAAACCTAATTACTAAGGAAGAACTCAGATTTCAACGTCTTAAAACCGCTTTTGATGCTTGTAATTACCCGACGACTACCGAACAAATTAACAAATTTGCTGATATGTACATCGCTTATTTACCTAATAACAATCATTTGTTTGCTGGATGTATTCAGTTATTAGATCAGTTGAAACCCAAGTTTAAATTACATTTAATTACAAATGGGTTCTTTGACGTACAGCATAATAAGATCAATAAATCCGGTTTGTCTAAATACTTTGATGTAATCTTAACAGCCGATGAAGCTGGAGTTAAAAAACCTGATCCCAAAATATTTGAAATAGCTCTTCAAAAATCAGGTGCTCGCGTTGAAGAAAGTGTAATGATAGGGGACAGCTTACTTGCCGATATAGAAGGAGCTCAAAATATAGGGATGGATAGTATTTGGTTTAAAACAACAAATGAGCAAACCGCGCACGATCAGCCCTATGTAGAGAGTTTATTAGATATATTCACTTATTTATCGGAATAAGGATAGTGATCCTTCCATCTTCTTTTTAAAAAGTCTCTTTGAGCTTGTTCTCTTGAATTGTTACCGGGTTCATAAAGTTTGGTAGCGCTTATTTCTTTTGGTAAAAAATCGTAAAATGCAAAATTACCAGGATAATCATGGGCATATTTATAATCGTCTCCATATCCTAAATCTTTCATCAACGTTGTTGGAGCGTTACGTAATCCTAAGGGTACAGGTAAATCACCAGTCTCTCGTACCAACTTTTGTGCATTACCTATTGCCAGGTAACTAGCATTACTTTTTAACGACGTTGCGAGATAGATTGCACATTGACTTAGTATAATTCTAGACTCTGGCATTCCTACAGTACTTACCGCTTGAAAAGTATTATTAGCCATGATTAAGGCAGTAGGATTTGCATTTCCTATATCTTCACTAGCAAGTATGATAAGTCGTCTAGCAATAAACTTAACGTCTTCTCCGCCTTCTATCATTCTGGCTAGCCAGTAGACTGCGGCATTAGGATCTGATCCTCTTATCGATTTTATAAACGCACTTATAATATCATAATGCTGCTCACCTGTTTTATCGTATCGTGCAGGATTTGACTTAACCTGCTCAAGAACCATTTCATTGGTAACCTTAATTACACCTTCGGGTTGGGATAGGACAACTAATTCAAATGTATTTAATAATTTTCTTGCATCACCACCGCTTATCCTTAACAGTGCGTCACTTTCTATCAATTCAATGGATAAGTTTTTTAAAATGTCATCTTTTTGTATAGCGTGATGGAGTAGTTGGTGTAATTCCGCTTTCGCGAAAGCGTTCAAAACGTAAACCTGACATCTAGATAACAAGGCAGGTATAACCTCAAAGCTTGGATTTTCGGTCGTCGCACCTATAAGGGTTACCCATCCCTTTTCCACTGCACCGAGAAGTGAATCTTGTTGTGATTTACTGAAACGATGAATTTCATCAATGAACAAGATGGGATTCTTTTGTGTAAACAGTCCTCCTGATGTTTTGGCTTTATTAATTACTTCTCTTATATCTTTTACACCACTATTTATCGCACTTAGAGTGAAAAAAGGTCGCTTGCTTTCTTGAGCAATAATTTGAGCAAGTGTGGTTTTACCTGTTCCAGGTGGACCCCAAAAAATCAAAGATGGTACTGTTCCGTTTTTAATATGACGGGTAAGACTTCCATGCTCGCCTACGAGATGATTTTGACTTATGTAATCATCTAGATTTTGTGGTCTTAGGCGTTCAGCTAGTGGCGTATTTATTGACATAAGTTATATTGACATGACAGCCCTTTGTGGCTTAAACATTGATATTTTGTAAGTATGCAAGATAAGGAGTATTTTAAGTTTGATGGTATCACCTTCCTTCCTGCCGTACTTTTTGTTCTATTGATATGGTTAGTTTATTATATAGAAGTAACTTTTCATATCCGATTTAACAAAATGGGTATTTATCCCAAAAGTATAGCTGGTTTAAAGGGGATCTTTACAAGCCCTTTTATTCACGGTAGTTTACAACATTTGTGGAGTAATACAGTGCCTTCCTTCATACTTCTTGTTTTACTCAATTATTTCTATAGGAAACAGTTTTGGTTTGTTTTTATCATAGGCTTGTTAAGTACAGGAATATTAACCTGGTTAATTGCAAGCAATGGTTATCATATTGGTGCAAGTGGTATTATTTATCTGCTAGTAAGTTTTCTGTTTTTTAAAGGGCTATTAGTTAAACACTATCGATTGGTTTCCTTAAGTTTTTTAATTGCCTTTTTTTATGGGAGTTTAATATGGTATATGCTACCTATTAAGGAAGGAATGTCATGGGAAGGACATCTTAGTGGTTTCATAACCGGACTAGTCATTGCTTTATTTACAAAAAACAAGATGCCGGAAAAAAGAAAGTTCCAATGGGAACTTAGAAATTATGATAGTTCAAAGGATCCTTTTATGCAGCAGTTTGATGATGAAGGTAATTTTTTTGAAATTCCTTCTGAGGAAGAGGAGTGACGACTATGACATTTTTTGCCTAGTTATTTCATAAAGTATAGCACCACAAGCTACTGAAACATTAAGGGATGCGATATCTCCTAACATCGGTAATTTTAATTTGTAGTCTAGCATTTTTATGACCGATGGCTGTATACCTCGCTCTTCACTTCCCATAACTACCGCAATTGGTATATTGAGATTTTCATTGTAGAGTACTTGATCAACTTTTTCTGTAGCTCCTGCCAGTTGAATACCGTAGGACTGGAACATAAACAACGCATCTTTCACGTGATTTACTTTACAGATAGGAATATTAAATAAGGCACCTGCGCTTGTCTTTATTGCATCTGCATTAATACTCGCACTACCTTTTGTAGGTATAATTATAGCAGCAATTCCTGTACATTCTGCAGTACGTGCAATAGCACCAAAGTTACGTACATCTGTAATCCCGTCTAAAACCAAGAACGTTGGATTTGTATCTAAGTCAGTTTTTTCTAATATTTCTTCTAAGTTGGAATAGGAGATAGCTGCTATTCTGGCAACTGCTCCTTGATGATTTCCTTTTGCAAGGTGGTCCAATTTCTCAATGGGTACATAGCTAGTTGAAATATTTTTAGTCCCGGCAACTTTTTTGAGCTGTTGAGCTAGAACGCCATCACCACCTTTTAAAAGGTATATTTTATCAATTTCTTTTCCTGATTCAATAGCTTCAATGATAGCTCTAATACCATATATAAAAGATGTCTTACTCATGCTGCAAAAATAGTTTTATTATTAAGATTTGACTAATAAAAAAATCCCGTCCTTAAGGACGGGATTTTTATTTTTCAATATAGTATTACTTATTGATTTACACAGAAAGCAACTCTCTGTTCACCTCCAAAATTAAAACCTCCACCTTCAGCAAAAGTTAATATTGAACATGTAATAACAAATCCATCGCTATTAGCTGAATCTTGACCGTCACCAAAAGAATCTGTAATAACAGCTTCATAACAACCATCTTCCAAGCGAATGTCTTCTATAATTGTAGTTATGTTGTTGTCTCTTAATTCAGCAGCATTATTTGTGCTGATATCATATACAACTCTACCATTAGAAGTATCGATAATAGTAAATCCTGTTTCTGATCCCCATTGATCTAAACCAAATGTTAGTGTTGCATCATTACATATAACTTCTTTAAAGTAATCAATTTCAAGAACAGTTCCGAAAACATCTGTGTTATCGCTTACCGCTTTGATTGAGAAGGTATCTGTCTCACCATCATCTAAGGTAATAGCGTTAAAATCGAAGTTTACAGTTGCAGTTCCTTCATAAGCATTCGCAGGTATCGTAATAGAACCTAATGATACTCCACCACCTGTTGGTTCTTCAATAAACTCAAGCCCAAATGTTCTTGCTTCATCAGAAGTAGTAGTTATAACAACTGGGAATGTTTCAGATGATCCACCTTGAGGTACTGAGACTTGAGCTGAAGTTTGATTTAAACCTACAGCTGTTCCTGAATATACAGCTTGTTCTGAATCACAGCTTACAAATAATGCTGTAGCACAAACTGTTAAAGCTAAAATTATTTTCTTCATTTTAATAAAATTTTAAATATTAATAACCAGGATTTTGTTCTTCTCTTAAAGCTGGATTTGCATTAAATTCACTAAACGGTATTGGATAAGTAAATCTAAAATCAGTTACTGGAATAGTACATGCTCCAAATGGATCACAATCCTGACTAGCTCTATCTACTGTTCGATTACCTTTAGCTCCTAATCTTCTAAGATCCAAATATCTTGATCCCTCAAAAGCGAACTCTAATCTTCTTTCATCTATAATTCCTCCCCATGCTTCAGCAGCATTTCCGTAAGTTACTGTTTGTGCAGAACCAAATCTAGCAGTTCTTACTTGTCCTACAAAACCTGCAGCGCCAGCTGGATCATTAGCATCTGCTCTAGCTTCTGCTAAAATCAAAGCCATCTCAGATGATCTTAATATTTTATGGTCATTCATTAATGGTTGACCTTCTGATCCTCTATATTTATTAACTGTATAAACAACACGTCCAGCAGCATTAGGTGTAGGGAATTCTACAGCATTTACACTTCTACGAATATCGCTAGGGTCAAACGCATTCCATAAATTTGTAGCTACCTCATAATAAGGAGATCCAGAAAGATCAGGACCAGTAAATGCAAATTTAGCTCCTGCCCAACCTCCGTTGGCGCTAGTTCCAGTTTGACCTTGTCCATCATAACTATCATTAACTGTACGTTCTAGTTTCATGATAACTTCATCATTACTAGTATCAGCAAACACATTTGTATAGCTTGCTTGACTTGCTAAAGGATAACTGTTCAATAGTGATTGAGCTAATGGAGTAGCAGTTCCATAATCTTCTCTGTAAGCAGCCGCTCTTGCTTTTAATGCTCTTGCAGCATCTTTACTAAAATAGATTGAGCCAGAAGTACTAGATATTAATGAAATTGCTTGATCTAAGTCATCATAAATAAGTTGAAAAGTCTCACCTGTAGTGTTTCTAGTCGCTTGGTAATCTGTTGATGTAACAAAATCAACAACTGGTACACCTAGAGAGCTGTCATCAGACATATCAACGATTAAATAACTTGCTAGTTTTAAATGATGCCAAGCTCTAATAGCGTAAGCTTGTCCTAAAATATCATCTCTTAGTGCTTCTTGACCAGTTGCATCAACAACACCAGCAGCTTCAATAACTAAGTTAGCTCTACGAATTCCAGAGTAACTTCCAAGCCACAAATTGTTAGGACCTGCACTACCATTATTTAAGTTGAAACGATATAAAGATTGTCCTTGACCACCATTGTCAAATCCTATTCTTATTTCATCCGTAAAAACTGCACTATGATGAATGTCTAATGCAACGTCCATAGAGTTATAAGCTGAATTTAGTGCATCGGACATGTCTGATACTGACTGAATTGCAGCAGATGCATCTAAAACACCTGGTTGTCTGATATCTGTTGCATCTTCACAGCTGAAAATAAACGCTGCTACTACAACACTTAATATTAATTTAATTTTTTTCATTGCTTCTATTTATAAATTAAAATCCTAATTCGATTCCTACTGACATTTGAACAGGAGTAGGGTATTGTCTTGAAACATTCGTTGGTGTCATTGGATCAAAACCTCTCCACTCGCTCAATGTAAATAAGTTTTCTGCATTAACAAATACATTTAAATTCGAAATACCTACTTTTTCAAGAACTGCTGGATCAAAATTATATCCTAATTGTACAAATCTTAAATTAAGATAATCTGCAGATCTTAAGTAACGATCACTTGCGAAAGTATTGATGTTAGTAGCATCCAGTGACGGCATATCTGTAATTCTATTATCAGGAGTCCATGATCTAAGAATGTCACGTGTTAAATTAAATTGACCGATGTTAGTTGGATCTTGAAAACCTGCTAAGTCATTATCGAATCTGTCTACTCCTGTTGCAAAGTTCCACTGAGTTTGAACATAAAAACGCTTGTAATCTGCATTCAATGTGAAACTTCCTTGGAATTCTGGCACAAGGTTTTTGTTTAACCACACTCTATCCGTATCAGGATTTGGAGTTTCTGTTAAATCTCCGTTTGCATCTAGGAATAATACATTTCCGTTTGCTGGGTTAACTCCGGCATATCGAATTGTGAAATATTCAAATAGTCTACCGCCTTCTCTTCCTTGTCCAATAACAAAACCTTCTTCTGGTAATAAGTCTCTAATTACACTGTCGTTTAAATTAGCCACTACACCTGCAGTCAATTTAAAACCATCTTCTTCAGTTGGTCTTATGATGTCATAAGTTAAACTAGCGTCAAAACCACGGTTAGTTAACAAACCAAAGTTTCCAGGCTGACTAAATGAACCAGTTCCTGCTATACCTGAAAGTTGTGTACTTGTAAATAAATCTTCTGTATCTCTGTAGTAGAAGTCGATAGAACCTCTTAATCTAGAAGTAAACATTTCGAAATCTACACCAACATTGTATTCTCTTGTTGTTTCCCAAGAAAGTCCACCAATACCAAAGTTATTAACCGAAACTCCTTGTAATCCAGCATATGATCCTCCAGTTCCGAAAGTATCTCTATATAATCCTAAATCTAAGAAATTAACACTTGGAGAGAATATTCCGAAATTGTTATTTAAACTTACATATTGGTTACCTGCAGTACCGTAAGATGCTCTTAATTTCAGTACATCAATAACTTCACTTTCCTCTAAGAATTTTTCTTTGTGTATGTTCCATCTACCTGCAACAGAATAAAAAGTACCCCACTTATTATCCCCAACAAATCTTGAGGAAGCATCTCTTCTTAATGTTCCTGTGAAACCATATTTTCCATCATAATCATAATCAACTGATCCAAAGTATGAGAATAAACCTGAATTATTTACATCAGCACCAGGTGTAGCTACGTAAAAATCATTTGTTGGTTGATCTTGTACTATACCCGATCCATCACCAAATGCATAAGTTCTTGGGTCAAGACCTTCATTGAAAAATCTAAATCCTCTTAAATGATATTTGTTATATTCTACAAAAACCGAAGCATCAACAGTATGCTTGTCTGCAAAGGTGTGATTATAATTTAATGAAGTATTTTGGTTGAACGCAAATTCACGAACAGTTGACTGTTGGCTAAAACCAGCTACTGGATTTGCAGCTCCTCCAAATAATAGTGCATTGAAAGAATCTGATTGTTCTGCTCTAGTTAATATTTCGTTTTGATAATCAAAACCTGTAATACTTCTTAGGGTAAAATCATCAGTAAGCTTATAGCTTAGGTTCATACTACCTACTAACTTGATTTCTTCTTCCTTTCTTCTGTAGGTATTAAGTCTGTCTAATAGGAAAAGAGGTGTATTAGCAAAAAGTAACGGACTTAATAAGTCTGCACCTGTAGTATAATCGTCTGGTGAAATCCATGGCACTGATTGATACGCACCAAGTACATAGTTTCTATTGATACCTGTTCCACCAATTTGATTTGGTTCATTTGATTCAGAGTAATTTGCGGTTAAGTTTAACGCATAATTAAACTTATCATTATCTGTTTTTCCACTTACGTTAGTTCTAAAATTAAATCTTTTAAGATCTGAATCTTTAAGAATACCTTCTTGGTCGTAAAACCCTAAGCTTGTAAACTGTCGGCTATTTTTACCTCCAGAAGATAATGACACATTATTGTTCAAAGTAGAACCTACTCTAAAGAATACATCTCTCCAATTAGTATTAGGGGCTGCAGCGATTTCAGCGTCTGTTAGTGGAACACCGGTTCCTTGATATACACCACCACCAAAACCAGCTCCTCTTTCTCTTTCCAAGGTAAGAAGTTCCTGAGAGTTTAGTAAGTCATAATCGTTATCTT
This sequence comes from Nonlabens tegetincola, assembly GCF_002117085.1. Lineage (GTDB taxonomy): Bacteria > Bacteroidota > Bacteroidia > Flavobacteriales > Flavobacteriaceae > Nonlabens > Nonlabens tegetincola. Next base: position 344,988 of record NZ_CP019342.1, read on the forward strand.
GTAAGCGATTGAATGTAGAAATTGAATTTACTCTAATTTCTAGATCTTGTCCGTATGCACCTGTTTTAGTCTCAATTACAATTACACCATTCGCACCACGGTTTCCATAAATAGCAGTTGCCGCTACATCTCTTAAAGTAGATATACTTTTGATATCCTGTGGGTTTAAACTTCTAAAGTTGTCTTCATCTACGAAAGCACCATCGATAACAAATAAAGGCTCGTTGTTACCGTTTATAGAACCTATACCACGAAGATTAATAGTTGAATCACCACCAGGCTGCCCGGTATTTGCCCTAATGTCCAAACCAGGAACCTGTCCTGCTAAGGTTTGAAGTACATTCGCATTAGGACGATTTTCTATTGTTTTATTTGTTACAATAGATGAAGCAACATTAGATTTTTCTTGAGTTGTAGTTCTATACCCTACAACCACAACTTCGTCAAGTGATGCTGCTAATGTAACGTTTATTACGGTTTTGTTACCAACAAGCTCTTCTTTAGAGTCGTATCCTACGTAACTAAATACTAGAATATCCTCTGGATTTGCTTGAATCGAATAATTTCCGTCAAAATCGGTGGAGGCAAACGTAGTTCCTCCTTTTACGGACACAGTTGCACCTCCAATCGGTCCGTCCGCATCAGTTACTGTTCCAGTAACAGTCTGCTGCGCAAAAGCTACTTGCGCAACTAACGCTAGTAATAGCGTCAAAATTCCTTTAAATTTTGTTTTCATGTTTAGATTTATTTGAATTAGCCAGCTGTAAAAATCAAAAAAAAGACTTAATAAAACAACTTTTAACTATTTATTTTATTAGGAAATTTAATATTGGCTTAACATTTGTATAACCTTTTTAGAACAAAACCTTATATTCTATATGGCCTATAAGGTTGGTTAGATTAAAGTTAGCGTCTCCAAAATTTCCTGAAGCGATATTTAAACTTAGTATTCCTGAATTTGTTAAAATTCCTACACCTACTCCAAATCCTGTTAAATATTCTGCTTTATCGTCAATAAAGCTTTGGAAAATACCAGCATCTGTAATACTGTTTATGTATAAAGTTGGAGATAAATTGTATCTATACTCTAAAAGTAGGGTTGCATATTGCGAGCTATCAATGCTATTTTGATTAAAGCCTCTTATGCTGTTGTTTCCACCTAATTGATACAACTCATTAAATTGAATTTTATCTGTTTTTAAAATTTGGCTTTTCAAAGAACTTAGAATCTTACTTCTATTTGATAGATGCCAAAGTTTTGTAATGGTTGCGTCAATATTCAAATAATTTTCTTTGTCCTCTGGTAATTCTCTTGTTCCTGTGCCTATCTTCAGTTGGAAGATTAGATTTTGACGGTGCAATAAATCTGTTGACCATTTTTCTAATCTATAACCAATGTTTAATCCAGAACGATCCGTTTCAAGATTATTTAATGAGAGTATCGTCCCGCTGTCCGTGGTATTTTGACTTTCGTAATTTAATGTGATAGTGTTATTCCAATCTATTTTATACGATGTTCCTATTTCAAAGTTGTTTCTTTGGTATGTGCTATCTCTTCGTACAATTTCCAAAGATGCGCCCAAACCAAAATTAGATTGTGCTACGTATGGAATTGTAAATGCTGAGTGTACCCTAGTTTGATCTTCTTGATCATTCCGATAGGTAAGTTGAAATCTTTCAGCAGCGTCAAAGTTGTTTTCTAAATACAGATCTAGATAACCATTTAATTCTAGTTTGCCATTGTTGTTATTGAAGCCTAACAAACCTTCAGCGGTGTTTATGTTTTTCTTTTTTAGATATAGATAGAGAGTAGTGGAGTTTTCTTGAAACAACAATTCCGAATTTCTTGTGGACTCGATGAATGGGATACTATTTATTTTTTTATTAATTGCCGTAGATAATTTAGGGGTAAAGCTCTTGTCAATAATTTGTGACTTGATGATTTTCTTTGGAAATTTTTTATAACCCTTAACTTCTATGTTGTCTATTCGTCTTTTTTCAGAAGTAGATGATGTAAGGCGGGAGAAAAGTGTGTCTTGTGTTTCTTTTAAAAAGAGTAATTTGGTTTCAGTAAATACGAACCCTTGTTCGGAAAAAGAGTTAGTGATCCGCTTCAGTAAGCTGTCTTTATATTTAAAAGGTATTTTTATTTCTCGCTTTCGCGAAAGCGTACTTTTTAAAAACTCATATTTTGAATAATAATCTTTTGGTATACGAACATTTATTCCCTTTATCGGTTGATTCAAGAATATCGATCGGCTATAGCGATTGGTTTTATTTTGGTTGATAGAGGTGTGCTGTAAACGTATGTAACCAATATTTTGATAGTGTTTAATGATGCTGTCTGATTTTCTTTTTGACTCTTCAAAAGAGTTGCTAGATATGACTATTGTATCTGTGGTTTTTTGACTATTTGAATAGATGAAATTAAATATATCAAATTGTTGGCTATATAATAAGGACAAAGAAAAAAGGGTAAAAAGTACTCCTAGTATGTAATTTTTCTCATTAAATAAAACAGGGTTTTTGTATGTGTGCTTAACTTTTTTGATAGGGTAAAAACGTTTTTAAATAAACTTTATTGTAAATATTTGAAAGTGAGGTTTGAATAACAAAATAATATTTATACCTTTGCCGACCCTAAAAATAGGGATTTAACATATTTAGCGTAAAATAATATGCCAACAATTTCACAATTAGTACGAAAAGGAAGAGCCAAAATAACTAAGAAGAGTAAATCGGCTGCCTTAGATTCTTGTCCGCAACGTCGTGGAGTATGTACGCGTGTTTACACTACTACGCCTAAAAAGCCTAACTCGGCAATGAGAAAAGTTGCTCGTGTAAGACTTACAAACGGTAAGGAAGTAAACGCATACATTCCAGGAGAAGGTCACAATCTACAAGAGCACTCGATAGTATTAGTTAGAGGTGGAAGGGTAAAAGATTTACCAGGAGTTAGATATCACATTGTACGTGGTGCTTTGGACACAGCAGGTGTTGCAGACCGCACGCAACGTAGATCTAAGTATGGTGCAAAACGCCCTAAGAAGTAATTCAATTAACAATCTGAAACAACAGAAATGAGAAAAAGACAGGCAAAAAAACGTCCTATCCTTCCGGATCCACGTTTTAACGACCAGCTAGTGACTCGCTTTGTAAACATGATGATGTTGCATGGAAAGAAGTCGATAGCATTTAAACTTTTTTACGATGCAATGGATATCGTAGAAGAGAAAAATCAAGATGAAGAAAAAACGGCTTTGGAGCTTTGGAAAGATGCCTTATCTAATGTAATGCCTCACGTAGAGGTGCGCAGTAGACGTGTAGGTGGTGCTACTTTTCAAATCCCAATGCAGATTAGACCAGATCGCAAAATTTCTACAGCGATGAAATGGTTAATTGGATATGCTCGTAAGCGTAACGAAAAATCATTTTCTCAAAAATTAGCTGCTGAAATACTTGCTGCTGCAAAAGAAGAAGGTGCTGCTGTTAAAAAACGTGTGGATACGCACAAAATGGCAGAGGCTAATAAGGCATTCTCACACTTTAGATTCTAAGACATGGCTAGAGATTTAAAATACACAAGAAATATTGGTATTGCCGCTCACATTGATGCTGGTAAAACAACAACTACTGAGCGTATACTTTATTATACAGGAGTTTCACATAAAATTGGTGAGGTGCATGATGGTGCTGCAACAATGGACTGGATGGAGCAGGAGCAGGAGCGTGGTATTACTATTACTTCTGCTGCAACAACTTGTACATGGCAGTTTCCTATGGAAAATGCTCAAAGATTACCTGAAACTAAGGATTATCACTTTAATATTATCGATACTCCTGGTCACGTAGATTTTACTGTTGAAGTAAATAGATCCTTACGTGTACTTGATGGATTGGTATTCTTATTTAGTGCAGTTGATGGTGTTGAGCCTCAGTCAGAAACTAACTGGAGACTAGCTGATAATTATAAAGTCCCACGTATGGGATTTGTTAATAAAATGGACCGTCAAGGTTCTAATTTCCTTGCAGTTTGTAATCAGGTTAAAGAAATGTTAGGTTCTAATGCGGTGCCTATCGTATTACCTATCGGTGATGAAGCTGACTTTAAAGGAATAGTTGATCTTGTTAAGAACCGAGCTATTGTATGGCACGATAATACACAAGGAGCTACATTTGACGTAATTGATATTCCAGAAGAATTAAAAGCAGAAGCTAGAGAATATAGAGCACTTTTAATTGAAGAAGTTGCCGCTTATGATGAAAGCTTGCTTGAAAAATTCATGGAAGATGAGGATTCTATTACCGAGGACGAAATTCACGCGGCATTACGTGCGGCTGTAATGGATATGTCTATCATTCCAATGGTTTGTGGTAGTGCGTTTAAGAATAAAGGTGTTCAGTTCTTACTTGATGCTGTTTGTCGTTATTTACCTTCTCCGGTAGATAAGGATGCAATTGTAGGAACAAATCCAGATACAGGAGAAGAAATTACACGTAAGCCTTCTGTAGATGAGCCTTTCGCGGCATTAGCATTTAAGATTGCTACTGATCCTTTCGTTGGTCGACTAGCGTTCTTTAGAGCTTATTCAGGACGTTTAGATGCAGGTTCGTATATCTTAAACAATAGATCTGGTAAAAAAGAGCGTATTTCACGTATTTACCAAATGCATTCTAATAAACAAAATGCTATTGAATTCATCGAGGCTGGTGATATTGGAGCTGCAGTTGGTTTTAAAGATATTAAAACAGGTGATACCATGTCTGATGAAAAGAACCCTATTGTTCTTGAATCAATGGAATTCCCTGATCCAGTAATTGGTATTGCTGTAGAGCCTAAAACAAAGGCTGATGTAGATAAGTTAGGTATGGCTCTTGCTAAATTAGCAGAAGAAGATCCAACTTTTACAGCTCGTACTGATGAAGCTTCTGGACAGACTATTATATCTGGAATGGGTGAGCTTCACTTAGATATTATTGTTGACCGTCTTAAGCGTGAGTTTAAAGTAGAAGTAAATCAGGGACAGCCACAGGTTGAGTACAAAGAAGCTGTAACAGCACGTGCTGAACACAGAGAAGTTTACAAGAAACAATCTGGTGGTCGTGGTAAATTTGCTGATATCGTATTTGTAATGGAGCCTGCGGAAGAAGGTAAAGATGGTTTAACATTTGTATCTGAAATTAAGGGTGGTAACGTACCAAAGGAATTTATTCCTTCTGTTGAAAAAGGATTTAAAGAAGCTATGAAAAACGGACCTCTTGCAGGTTACGAAGTTGATAGCCTTAAAGTTACTTTAGTTGATGGTTCTTACCACGATGTTGACTCGGATCAGTTATCATTCGAGCTTGCTGCAAAACTTGGTTTTAAAAATGCTGCCAAGGCTGCAAAGGCGGTTATCATGGAGCCTATCATGAAGTTAGAGGTTCTTACTCCAGAAGAAAATATGGGTGATATCGTTGGTGACTTGAACCGTCGTAGAGGTCAGGTAAATGATATGGGTGACCGTTCAGGTTCTAAAGTGGTAAAAGCTAATGTTCCATTATCAGAGATGTTTGGCTATGTAACCTCATTAAGAACATTATCTTCAGGTCGTGCTACGTCAACAATGGAATTTTCACATTATGCAGAAACTCCTTCTAATATAAGTGAAGAAGTGATTGCTGCAGCAAATGGTTCAAATAATTAATTTTTTCAAAAGATGAGTCAAAAAATCAGAATCAAGCTTAAATCTTACGATTACAATTTGGTAGATAAATCTGCTGAAAAAATTGTAAAGACAGTAAAGAGTACTGGTGCTGTAGTAACGGGTCCAATCCCACTTCCTACACACAAGAAGATTTTCACAGTGTTGAGATCTCCTCACGTTAATAAAAAGTCTCGTGAGCAATTTCAATTAAGCTCTTATAAGCGTCTGTTAGATATTTATAGTTCTTCTTCTAAAACTATTGATGCCCTAATGAAATTAGAGCTTCCTAGTGGTGTTGAAGTAGAGATTAAGGTCTAATTAGATTTAATAATCAAATATTTGAGTTACGCTTTCGCGAAAGCGTAACTCTTTTTTAAATAAGTAAAATCATTTTATAATAAATAAATATGTCTGGGTTAATAGGAAAAAAATCGGAATGACCAGCATTTATGATGAGAACGGGAAAAATATCCCTTGTACGATCATACAAGCCGGTCCTTGTGTTGTTACCCAAGTCAGAACCGAAGAAACAGATGGGTATGAGGCCCTTCAATTAGGTTTCGATGACAAATCAGACAAGAATGCTTCTAAAGCTGCTATCGGGCACTTTAAGAAAGCAGGTACTGGTGTCAAAAGAAAGGTAGTTGAATTCCAAGGTTTTGATGCGGAGTACAAATTAGGTGATTCAATCACTGTTGAAATGTTTAATGAAGGTGACTTTATTGATGTTTCTGGAACTAGTAAAGGAAAAGGATTCCAAGGTGTTGTAAAACGTCATGGTTTCGGTGGTGTTGGACAACAAACTCATGGACAGCATAACAGATTAAGAGCTCCTGGTTCTATCGGTGCAGCATCTTATCCTGCTCGTGTATTTAAAGGTATGCGTATGGCTGGTCAAATGGGTAATGAAAAAGTAAAAGTTCAAAATTTAAGAGTGCTTAAAGTGGTAGCAGATAAAAACCTTTTAGTAGTTAAAGGTTGTGTTCCTGGTCACAAAAACTCTTATGTAATAGTTGAGAAGTAATGAAAGTAGCAGTTATAGACATTAAGGGTAAAGACACAGGTCGTCAAGTTGAGTTGGCTGATAATGTCTTTGGAATAGAGCCTAGTGAGCATGCTATATACTTAGATGTTAAGCAGTATTTAGCTGCACAACGTCAAGGTACTCATAAAGCTAAGCAACGAGCAGAAATTGCTGGAAGTACAAGAAAGATTAAGAAGCAAAAAGGAACAGGAACCGCTCGTGCAGGTTCTATTAAATCACCAGTTTTTAGAGGTGGTGGTAGAATTTTTGGTCCTGTACCACGTGACTATTCTTTTAAACTGAATAAGAATCAAAAAAGATTAGCTCGTAAAAGTGCATTAAGTTTGAAAGCTTCTGAAGGTACTTTACATGTAGTTCAAGATTTCAATTTTGATGCTCCAAAAACAAAGAATTTTTTAGAAGTTTTGGAAGGTTTAGGTCTCTCTGATAAAAAATCGCTATTTGTATTGGGTGAATCAAATAATAATGTATATTTGTCATCGCGAAATTTGAAAGCAGCTAACGTCGTAACTACTTCAGGATTAAACACTTACAATGTAATGAATGCTGATAATGTTGTGATTTTAGAGAGCTCTTTAGAGAAAATCGAAGAATTTTTAACTAAGTAACTATGAGTATTTTATTAAAACCAATCATAACAGAGAAGGCAACTAACGATAGTGAGTTGTTAAATCGCTATGGTTTTGTAGTGTCTCCTAGTGCAAACAAAGTTGAGATAAAAAAAGCTGTTGAAGCTGAATATGGTGTTACGGTTCTTAATGTAAGAACTATGAATACTAGAATTGAGCGAAACGTTAAATATACAAAGTCAGGTATTCAAGTTGGTAAAACTGGTGCTATTAAAAAAGCATTTGTACAACTTAAAGATGGTGATACCATCGACCTTTATAGTAATTTATAATAATTAACTGAGATGTCAGTAAGAAAATTAAAACCTGTAACTCCTGGACAGCGATTTAGAGTTGTTAATGGCTACGACGCTATTACAACTGATAAGCCGGAGAAGAGTTTACTTGCTCCGAAAAAACGTTCAGGTGGTCGTAACGCTAGTGGTCGTATGACTATGCGTTATAAAGGTGGCGGTCATAAGAAGCGCTACCGTATAATCGATTTCAAAAGAGATCGTCATGGAATACCTGCAACGGTATCAACTATTGAGTATGATCCAAATAGATCAGCTTTTATCGCTCTTGTTAGTTATCAAGATGGTGAAAAAAGATATGTTATTGCTCAAAATGGTCTTAAGGTAGGACAAAACATCGTTAGCGGTGAATCTGTTGCTCCTGAGGTTGGTAACGCTATGAAATTAGCTAATATTCCTCTGGGTACTGTTATTAGTTGTATTGAGTTACATCCTGGTCAAGGGGCTGTTTTAGCTCGTAGTGCAGGTGCGTTTGCGCAATTAATGGCGAGAGATGGTAAGTATGCTACTGTGAAGTTACCTTCTGGTGAGACTAGAATGATTTTACAGCAATGTATGGCAACTGTTGGTGCTGTATCAAATAGTGATCATCAGTTAATCGTAGGTGGTAAGGCTGGTCGTAGTCGTTGGTTAGGAAGAAGGCCAAGAACTCGTCCTGTTGCCATGAATCCAGTTGATCACCCAATGGGTGGTGGTGAAGGTCGTGCATCAGGAGGTCATCCTAGATCTCGTAATGGTATACCTGCTAAGGGTTATCGTACTCGCGACAAGAATAAAGCTAGTAGTCAATTTATAATAGAACGCAGAAAGAAATAAGTTATGGCACGTTCATTAAAAAAAGGACCTTACGTTTTTCATAAATTAGAAAAGAAGGTTGCTCAAAATATTGAGTCAGGTAAGAAAGCTGTAGTAAAGACTTGGTCGCGTTCATCTATGATTACGCCAGACTTTGTAGGTCAAACAATTGCAGTTCATAATGGTCGTCAGTTTGTTCCTGTTTATGTAACAGAGAATATGGTAGGGCATAAGTTAGGTGAGTTTTCACCAACTCGTTCATTCCGTGGGCACGCTGGTGCAAAAAATAAAGGAAAAAAGTAATCTAGGTCATGGGAAGTCGTAAAAGAGAAATGGCTGCTAAGCTCAAGGAGCAAAAAAGCCAGATTGCTATAGCAAAATTAAATAATTGTCCTACATCTCCTCGTAAAATGAGATTAGTTGCTGATATCATTAGAGGGAAAAAGGTGGAGGATGCGTTAAATATACTTAAGTTTTCATCTAAGGAGGCTGCACGACGTTTGGATAAGTTGGTCTTGTCTGCTATCGCAAATTGGCAGTCTAAGAATGAGGATTCTGATGTTGCTGATGCAGGTCTGTATATTAAGGAGATTCGTGTGGATGGTGGTACAATGTTAAAAAGATTAAGACCAGCACCTCAAGGAAGAGCGCATAGAATAAGAAAGAGATCAAACCACGTAACTGTTGTGTTAGGTCAAAAAAATAATGAAGAGGTTAACTAATTTAGGATATGGGACAAAAAACTAATCCAATAGGAAATCGTTTAGGTATCATCAGAGGTTGGGAATCTAACTGGTATGGAGGAAACGATTATGGTGATAAACTAGCTGAGGATGATAAAATACGTAAGTATATTCATGCTCGTCTTTCAAAGGCTAGTGTATCTAGAGTTATTATTGAACGTACTCTTAAGTTAGTAACTATAACTATCACTACCGCTAGACCTGGTATTATTATCGGTAAAGGTGGTCAAGAGGTGGATAGGCTTAAAGAAGAGTTGAAGAAGATTACTGGTAAGGATGTTCAAATTAACATTCATGAAATAAAAAGACCAGAATTAGATGCTCATTTAGTTGGAGCTAGTATTGCTCGTCAGATTGAGAATCGTATTTCATATAGACGTGCAATAAAGATGGCTATTGCTGCTGCCATGAGAATGAATGCTGAAGGAATTAAAATTCAAATTTCAGGTCGTCTTAATGGAGCGGAAATGGCTCGATCAGAATCTTACAAGGATGGACGTATTCCTTTGTCAACTTTTAGAGCAGATATCGACTATGCATTAGTTGAAGCTCATACTACCTACGGAAGATTAGGTATTAAAGTATGGATTATGAAGGGAGAAGTTTATGGTAAGCGTGAGTTGTCTCCTTTGGTAGGCTTATCTAAGAAGAGTGGTAAAGGTGGTGGATCTGGAAACAGAGGAAATCGTCGTCGTAGAAAATAAAAGTAGATAGAGATGTTACAACCTAGAAAGACAAAATTTAGAAAGCAACAGAAGGGCCGTATGAAGGGTAACTCTGGTCGAGGAAACCAGCTTGCCTATGGTACATTTGGTATTAAATCTCTTGATTCTAATTTTATTAATTCAAGACAGATTGAAGCGGCTCGTATTGCTGCCACTAGATATATGAAGAGAGAAGGTTCTCTTTGGATCAAAATATTTCCGGATAAACCCATCACTAAAAAGCCTCTTGAGGTTCGTATGGGTAAAGGAAAGGGTAATGTTGAATATTGGGCTGCTGTTGTGAAACCAGGTCGTGTGCTTTTTGAGGTTGCAGGAGTTCCTCAAGCTATTGCTCAGGAGGCTTTAAGATTAGCTGCTCAAAAATTGCCAGTTAAAACTAAATTCATCGTAGCAAGAGACTACCAAGAATAGAATATTATGAAAAACGCAGATATAGCAAAACTGTCAGAAACAGAATTACAAGCAAAACTTGCTGAGTTTAATTCTTCTTACTCAGAGTTGAGAAGAATGCATAGTATGTCTCCTTTAGATAATCCTTCAGAGATTACTAAAGCTAGGAAAACGATTGCTAGATTAAAAACAGCTTTAAATAGCAAATAGTTCACATGGAAACAAGAAATTTAAGAAAAGAACGTATCGGTGTAGTTACATCGAATAAGATGGACAAAAGCATCGTTGTTTCAGAGGTGAAACGTCAGAAGCATCCAATGTATGGAAAGTTCGTACTTAAGACTAAAAAGTATGTTGCTCACGATGAAACGAATGACTGTAACGAAGGTGATACAGTTCGTATAATGGAAACTAGACCTCTTAGTAAATCTAAAAACTGGAGATTAGTTGAAATAATTGAAAGAGCTAAATAATGGTACAACAAGAATCAAGATTAAAAGTAGCAGACAATACTGGAGCTAAAGAAGTTCTTTGTATTCGTGTATTAGGTGGGACTAAAAGGAGATATGCTTCTGTTGGTGATAAAATTGTTGTTTCTGTTAAAGAATCTACACCTAATGGTAATATTAAAAAAGGTGCTGTTTCAACTGCAGTAGTTGTGAGAACAAAGAAAGAGGTTAGAAGACCAGACGGATCGTATATTCGTTTTGATGATAACGCTTGTGTTCTTCTTAATCCTAATTCAGAAATGCGAGGAACTCGTGTTTTTGGGCCGGTCGCTCGTGAGCTTAGGGACAAGCAGTTTATGAAAATTGTTTCATTAGCACCTGAGGTGTTATAATAAGGAATTATGAGTAAGGTAAAAATTAAAACTGGAGATAAGGTTAGGGTTACCACAGGTGAACACAAAGGTTCTGAAGGTGTTGTAACTAAAATACTTAAAGATAAAAACCGCGTAATTGTGGAAGGTGTTAACATGGTTTCAAAGCATGAGAAACCAAGCGCTACAAATCCTCAAGGTGGTATAAAGGAATTGGAAGCTCCTCTTCACATCTCTAATGTGTCTTTAATCGACTCGGATGGTAAATCAACTAAGGTTGGTTACAAGTCTGAAGATGGTAAAAAGGTTCGCTTCGCTAAAACTAATAATCAAGCTATATAGTCATGTCATACGTACCAAGACTTAAAGAAGAATACAACGAAAGGGTGTCTAAATCTCTTCAGGAAGAATTCGGTTACAAAAATGTAATGGAAATTCCTAAATTACAAAAGATAGTTTTAAGTAGAGGAGTAGGTGCTGCGGTAGCAGATAAGAAGCTTATTGATTATGCTGTGGAGGAGTTAACTACTATTACTGGTCAAAAAGCTGTTGCTACTTTATCTAAAAAGGATGTTGCTTCCTTTAAGTTAAGAAAAGGAATGCCTATTGGAGCCAAGGTTACGCTTAGAGGTGAGAGAATGTATGAATTTCTTGATCGTTTAATTACTGTAGCATTGCCTAGAGTTAGAGATTTTCAGGGAATTAAGGCAAATGGTTTTGATGGTAGAGGAAATTATAACTTGGGTATCACTGAGCAGATCATTTTCCCAGAGATAAATATCGATAAAGTAAACAAAATTTCTGGTATGGATATTACATTCGTTACCAGTGCAAATACTGATAAGGAGGCTAAGTCTCTTTTAGGAGAACTAGGTTTACCTTTCAAAAAGAATTAAGATGGCAAAAGAATCAATGAAAGCGCGTGAGCGCAAGCGTCAAGCTCTAGTAGATAAGTATGCTGAAAAGCGTCAGGCTTTGAAGGAAGCTGGTGATTATGAAGCTCTTCAAAAACTACCTAAGAATGCATCACCTGTTAGGTTACATAATAGATGTAAGTTAACCGGAAGGCCAAAAGGTTATATGCGTCAGTTTGGTATTTCAAGAGTCCTTTTTAGAGAAATGGCAAACAAAGGTTTGATTCCTGGTGTCAAAAAAGCAAGTTGGTAAAATAAAGATTTTTTGTAGTTATGAATACAGATCCAATAGCAGATTATCTTACACGTATTAGAAACGCGGTAAGAGCTAACCATAGAGTTGTTGAAATACCAGCTTCTAATGTTAAAAAAGAAATTACTAAAATTCTTTTCGATCAAGGTTATATTTTAAGTTATAAAATTATTGAGGCTCCTGCCCAAGATGTAATCAAGATAGCTTTGAAATATGACAAGTCAACTAATGAACCAGTTATAAAGGATTTACAAAGACTTAGTAAGCCAGGTCTTCGTAAGTATGCTGGTGCAAAAGAGTTGCCAAGAATTTTGAACGGTTTAGGCGTGGCTATCGTTTCAACATCTAAAGGTGTGATGACTGATAAGCAGGCTCGTTCAGAGAATGTTGGTGGGGAAGTGCTTTGTTACGTTTATTAATATATTAATATGTCAAGAATAGGAAAAAGTCCTGTAGCGATTCCTGCAGGTGTTACCGTAAGGGTTGAGGACGACTTCATTCATGTGGAAGGTAAATTGGGATCTTTATCTCAAAAATTTTCAGATGTTGAGGTTAAAATTGAAGAAAATCAAGTATTGATTTCTCGTCCTTCTGATTCAAAGGATCACAGAGCTAAGCATGGTTTATATCGTGCTTTGGTTCAAAACATGGTTCAAGGAGTTAATGAGGGTTGGACTAAACAGCTGGAACTAGTAGGTGTTGGTTATAGAGCGAGTAATCAGGGACAAAAGCTAGATTTAGCTTTAGGTTTTTCTCATAATATTGTATTGGACATTGCTCCGGAAGTGAAAGTGGAAACAATTTCTGAAAAGGGTAAAAACCCAATAGTTAAACTTACTTCGCACGATAAGCAATTAGTTGGTCAGGTAGCAGCTAAAATCCGATCATTTAGAAAACCTGAACCGTATAAAGGTAAGGGTGTTAAGTTTGTTGGTGAGATTTTAAGAAGAAAAGCTGGTAAATCAGCATAATAAACAGATATAATGGCATTTTCAAAAGAACAACGTAGATTAAAAATACGTAAGAGAATAAGAAGAACAGTTTCTGGTACTGCCGAAAGACCTAGATTATCTGTTTATAGAAGTAATAAAGAAATTTATGCTCAAGTTATTAATGATGTAGATGGTGTAACTATAGCTTCCGCTTCATCTAGAGAACTTGATGCAAAAGCTCCAAAAATGGACCTAGCGAAACAAGTTGGTGTTAAGGTTGCTGAGAAAGCAAAAGCTGCTGGTGTAAGTAAGGTTTCTTTTGATCGTGGAGGTTATTTATATCATGGTAGAGTACTTTCATTAGCAGAAGGAGCTAGAGAAGGAGGACTACAATTTTAATCACATATTACATTAAATTATGTATCAAAAATATAAAAACGTAGAAACTGTTAAACCAGGTGGACTTGAATTAAAGGATCGTTTGGTAGGTGTTCAACGTGTAACTAAAGTGACTAAAGGTGGTCGTGCATTTGGATTTTCTGCTATCGTTGTGGTAGGTGATGAAAATGGTGTAGTCGGTCATGGGTTAGGTAAGTCTAAAGAGGTTTCTGAAGCGATATCCAAAGCTGTTGAGGATGCTAAAAAGAATTTGGTAAGAATTCCTCTTCAAAATGGTACTATTCCACATGAGCAAAAGGGTAAATTTGGTGGAGCGAGAGTTTTACTTATGCCTGCATCTACTGGTACTGGGGTGATTGCTGGTGGAGCTATTCGTGCAGTCCTTGAGTCAGTTGGAGTACACGATGTTTTAAGTAAGAATCAGGGATCTTCTAATCCACATAACGTGGTAAAAGCAACTTTTGACGCTTTACTTCAATTGAGAAGTGCTGCTACAATTGCTAAGCAAAGAGGAGTTTCTTTAGATAAAGTGTTTAACGGATAATAGATTTAGTGATGGCAAAGTTGAGAATAAAAAAGGTAAAAAGTGCGATTAATCGTACGGCGAACCAGAAAAAGACTTTAGAGGCACTTGGTTTAAGAAAGATGAATCAGGTTGTTGAACACGATGATAATTCGGTTATCCAAGGAATGATAAGAACTGTTTCTCATTTGATTACAGTCGAGAACATTTAAAAAAATTAGGATGAAATTACATAATATCAAACCTGCTGAAGGTGCAGCTAAAAAGGCTGGTAAAATTATAGGTCGTGGTCAGGGTACTGGTAAAGGTGGTACTTCTACTAGAGGTCATAAAGGAGCTAAATCACGTTCAGGTTATTCTAAGAAAATTGGTTTTGAAGGAGGGCAAATGCCTTTACAACGCCGTGTTCCTAAATTTGGTTTTACTAACATAAATCGTAAGGAATATGTTGGAATTAATCTTGATACCATCCAAAGTTATGTTGATGCTAATCGTTTTGGTTCGGATATTTCTTTCGAGGATTTCGTAAACCAAGGTCTAGCAGGAAAGAATGATTTAATTAAGGTATTGGGTAGAGGAGAGCTTTCTGCTAAAGTTAAAGTTACCGCTCATAAGTTTACTGCGTCGGCTCAAGAAGCTATTACTAAAACTGGTGGTGAAGCAGTAACAATTTAATCTATCCACATGAAGTTTATAGATACTCTTAAAAATATTTGGAAAATAGAAGAGCTTAAAGATCGTATTCTTATGACTTTAAGCCTTCTTCTTGTTTATCGTTTTGGAGCGCAAGTAGTGCTTCCAGGTATTGATTCTACGAAACTTGGTGGTTTTGCTGATAATTTTGATACTGGAATAGGTGGTATTTTAAATGCCTTCACAGGTGGAGCTTTTGCTAATGCCTCAGTTTTTGCCTTAGGGATTATGCCGTACATCTCAGCTAGCATTGTCGTTCAGCTTATGGGATTAGCTATTCCGTATCTTCAAAAATTACAGAAGGAAGGTGAGTCTGGTCGTAGAAAAATTAATCAGATAACACGATGGTTGACAATAGGTATTTGTGTAATTCAAGCTCCTACATACTTGCTGACCTTAGAAACTTTAGGTGTTCCTCAAGATGCATTCATAGACGGTAGAGGTGCAGGTTTCATTACTATTAGTACAATTATCCTAGTTACTGGATGTATTTTTGCTATGTGGTTAGGTGAGAAAATAACTGATAAAGGTATAGGTAACGGTATATCGTTACTTATAATGGTTGGAATCATTGCTACATTACCACAGGCATTTATTCAGGAAATTACCTCAAGATATAATGGAACTGGTGGATTGTTTGTTATTATTATTGAAGTGGTGATTTGGTTATTGGTAATTCTAGCATGTATTATGTTAGTGATGGCAGTAAGAAAAATACCGGTGCAATATGCAAGAAGATCCGCGACTGGTAGTTATGAAAAGGTAGTCGGTGGTGCAAGAGAATACATTCCGCTTAAGCTTAATGCTTCAGGTGTTATGCCTATTATTTTTGCTCAAGCTATTATGTTTGTCCCTGCAGCTATCGGTAATCTTGAAGCTGGTTGGGCCAAGGAAGTAGGTAATGCTTTTGGTGATATATTTGGTTTTTGGTATAATTTGGTCTTTGCACTGTTAATCATTATTTTCACTTATTTCTATACAGCAATTACGGTTAAAACCAATGAGATGGCGGATAATTTGAAAAGAAGTAACGGTTTTATTCCTGGAATTCGTCCTGGTACAGAAACAGCTGATTATTTAGATGAAATAATGTCTTTGATAACTCTTCCAGGTTCCGTATTTTTGGCGGCTGTTGCAATATTCCCTGCCATCGTTTCACTATTTGGTGTTACTCAGGCATGGGCTCTGTTTTATGGTGGAACGTCATTATTGATTATGGTCGGTGTAGCTATAGATACAATGCAGCAGATTAATGCTTATTTGTTGAATAAACATTATGATAGTTTGATTAAAACTGGTAAAAATAGAAAAGCAGTAGCATAATGGCTAAACAAGCAGCAATTGAACAAGATGGTACTATTATCGAGGCTTTATCGAATGCAATGTTTCGTGTTGAGCTAGAAAATGGTCATGTTGTTACAGCGCATATTTCAGGTAAAATGCGCATGCACTATATTAAATTATTACCTGGAGATAAAGTAAAACTTGAAATGAGTCCTTACGATTTAACGAAAGCAAGGATCACTTATAGATACTAATTATGAAAGTAAGAGCGTCACTTAAGAAAAGAAGTGCTGACTGCAAAATTGTACGTCGTAAAGGTCGTTTGTATGTCATCAACAAAAAAAATCCAAAATTTAAACAAAGACAAGGTTAAGCTATGGCTAGAATTGCAGGGGTAGATATACCTAAAAATAAACGTGGTGAAGTAGCATTAACTTACATATATGGTGTAGGTAGAAGTCGTGCTAAAGAAATTCTTATCTCAACAGGTGTTGGTTTAGATAAGAAAGTTAACGATTGGAATGATGATGAAATCAGTAAAATTCGTGCCGCTGTTGGAGAATTCACTATAGAAGGTGAACTTCGTTCCGAAACTCAGCTTAACATTAAGCGTCTAATGGATATTGGGTGTTATCGCGGTATTCGTCATCGTAGTGGTTTACCACTAAGAGGTCAGAGAACTAAGAATAACTCGAGAACTCGTAAAGGTAAGCGTAAGACCGTTGCAAATAAAAAGAAAGCAACTAAATAATAATTAAGTCAAATGGCAAAGTCTAAAACTGTAACAAAGAAACGTAAGGTAATTGTTGATAGTCACGGAGAAGCTCACATTTCTTCATCTTTCAATAATATTCTTATCTCTTTAACAAATAAAAAGGGTGAAGTTATTTCTTGGTCATCTGCTGGAAAAATGGGTTTCCGTGGATCAAAGAAAAACACTCCATATGCAGCGCAGTTAGCTGCTGAGGATGCGTCTAAAGTTGCTCACGAAGCTGGTTTGCGTAAGGTAAAAGCTTATGTTAAAGGTCCTGGAAATGGGAGAGAAAGTGCAATTCGTAGTATCCATAATGCCGGTATTGAAGTAACTGAAATTATTGATGTTACTCCATTACCACACAATGGTTGTCGTCCACCAAAACGTAGAAGAGTATAACAAGGGAATTATTAACGCTATCGAAGGATATTGACCTGAATTCATAGCATCCCACATTAAATTTATATTAAATGGCAAGATATAGAGGTCCTAAGGCAAAAATTGCTAGAAGATTTAGAGAACCAATTTTTGGCCCTAGTAAAGCCCTGGAAAAGAAAAATTATCCTCCAGGAATGCACGGTAATAATAGACGCCGTGGAAAAGAATCAGAATATGCAGTTCAATTAAAGGAGAAGCAAAAAGCTAAATACACCTATGGTGTGCTTGAAAAGCAGTTTCGTTTAATGTTTGAAAAGGCTGTAAGAAGTACTGGTATTACAGGTGAAGTTTTACTTCAACTTTGTGAATCTCGTTTAGATAACGTGGTGTATCGTATGGGTCTTGCAAGATCTAGACGAGGAGCTCGTCAGTTAGTTTCGCATAGACACATTACAGTTAACGGTAAGTTAGTTAATATACCATCTTATCAGTTAAAAGCTGGTGACGAAGTTGCTGTTCGTGAAAAGTCTAAATCATTACAATCTATTGATGATGCTCTTTCTTCTAATGAGCATGTATATGATTTCGTTACATTCAATAAAGCAACTATGTCTGGTTCTTTTGTTTCGGTTCCTGAGCGTATCCAGATTCCGGAAAACATAAAAGAACAATTAATCGTAGAGCTTTACTCTAAATAATAACCAACAATTCCTAACGACTATGGCAATTTTAAATTTTCAGAAGCCTGATAAAGTAATCATGATCGACTCTACTGATTTCGAGGGTAAATTCGAGTTCAGACCGTTGGAGCCAGGTTATGGATTGACTGTTGGTAATGCCTTGCGTAGAGTTTTGTTGTCTTCTTTAGAAGGTTTCGCAATTACTTCTATACGCATAGAAGGTGTAGATCATGAATTTTCTACTATAGAAGGTGTAGTTGAGGATGTTACCGAAATGGTGCTTAATTTCAAACAAGCCCGTTTTAGAAGACAAATCGACGAAGTAGATAGTGAGGTAGTAAATATTTCATTTGGTGGTAAAGAGCAATTTACTGCTGGTGATATGCAAAAGTACATCTCTGGTTTTCAAGTTTTAAATCCTGAATTGGTTATTTGTAACACAGACCCTTCAGTGAATTTAAATCTAGAAATCACTATTGAAAAAGGTAGAGGTTATGTTCCTGCTGAGGAGAATAAAAATCCTTCTGCACCTATAGGTACAATCGCAATTGATTCTATATTTACTCCTATCAAGAACGTTAAGTATAGTATTGAAAATTACCGTGTTGAACAAAAAACGGATTATGAAAAATTGGTTTTTGAAATTCAAACAGATGGTAGTATTCATCCTAAATTAGCCCTTACTGAGGCTGCTAAGACGTTAATCCATCACTTCATGTTATTCAGCGATGAAAGAATTACACTTGAAGCAGATGAAATAGCGCAAACAGAAACTTATGATGAAGAAAGTCTTCACATGAGACAACTTCTTAAAACTAAACTGGTTGATATGGAGTTATCTGTACGTGCATTAAATTGTCTTAAAGCTGCAGAAGTAGAAACTTTAGGTGATTTAGTTTCATATAACAAAAACGATTTAATGAAGTTTAGAAACTTTGGTAAAAAGTCTTTAACTGAATTAGAAGAGTTAGTTAATACTAAAGGTTTGAACTTTGGTATGGATTTAAGTAAATATAAATTAGACCGTGACTAGTAGTAACTGGTTATAGAATTACAATAAAATGAGACACGGAAACAAAATAAACAATCTTAGCAGAAAGTCAGCTCACAGAAAAGCTATGCTTTCAAATATGGCTTGTTCATTGATTGAACATAAACGTATTAATACAACACTTGCTAAGGCAAAGGCTTTAAAACAATTTGTTGAGCCTATTATAACTAAGAGTAAAGAAGACACTACACATAATAGACGTCTTACATTTTCTAAATTACGTAGTAAGGAAGCAGTTACTCAACTTTTCAGAGAAGTTGCTGTCAAAGTGGGTGATCGTCCAGGTGGTTATACTAGAATTATCAAACTAGGTAATCGTTTAGGTGATAATGCTGATATGGCAATGATCGAGTTAGTTGATTTCAACGAGGTTTACCAAACAGGTGCTTCTAAGAAAACAACCAGACGTAGTAGAAGAAGTCGCTCAAGTAAAGCAGCTGTTGACACAACAACTACTAATGAAGAAGAATAAATTCTTTTTTATGTAAATAACAATAAAGGACTGATGAATGTTTCATCAGTCCTTTTTTTATAATTAATTTTACCAAACTTTTAATTAATGGCTTATTTAGAGAAAAAGGACGCAGTTGTGGTTCTATCAGATGGGACTGTCTTTTATGGCAAAGCAATAGGTGACGGTGGTACTGCCACTGGTGAGATTTGCTTCAATACAGGTACAACAGGTTATCAAGAAATTTTTACAGATCCTTCCTACTTTGGACAGATAATGGTTACAACTAATGCTCATATTGGTAACTATGGTGTTGTGAATGATGATTCTGAATCAAACAGTATAAAAATTTCGGGCTTAGTTTGTAAAAATTTTTCTGCGATTCACAGTCGTCCTGCTGCAACTTCAGATTTACTTAAACATTTACAAGAACAAAATCTTGTTATTTTGTGTGATGTGGATACTCGAGCACTTGTATCCCATATAAGAGATAATGGTGCTCAAAATGCCATTATTTCAACCGCTGTAGATGATATAGAAGCATTAAAGGAACAACTTTCCAAAGTTCCAAGTATGAAAGGGCTTGAGCTTGCTAGTAAAGTTTCTACAAATGAAGCTTATTACTACGGCAATCCTGATGCACAATATAAGGTAGCGGCATTAGATTTAGGAGTTAAAACTAACATTCTTAAAAATCTTGCCAGTCGTGACGTTTACATTAAAGTTTTTCCATTTAATACACCATTTGAAGAATTAAAGGCATTTAATCCTGATGGATATTTTATCTCAAATGGACCTGGTGACCCAGAACCACTTGAAACCGTAATAGCAACAGCTAGGGAAATATTAAATTCTAGTATGCCATTATTTGGTATTTGCTTAGGTCATCAAATAATCGCCTTGGCGCATAACATAGAGACTTATAAAATGCATAATGGTCATAGAGGAATAAATCATCCAATTAAAAACCTCTTAACTGGAAAAGGCGAAATAACTTCTCAGAATCATGGATTTGCAATCAATAAAGAACAAGCAGAGCGTCATGATGATATAGAAATTACCCACGTACATCTTAATGATGATACAGTTGCAGGTATGAGAATAAAATCGAAACCTTGCTTTAGTGTACAATATCATCCAGAAGCAGGACCGGGACCTAACGATGCAACCTATTTGTTCGACGAATTTATCCACCTTATAAAAACCAATAAAGAAAAAGTAGCATGAGTACAATAATTAATATACACGCAAGACAAATTTTTGATTCGAGAGGTAATCCTACAGTTGAAGTAGATGTTATTACTTCAAATGGAGTAATAGGAAGAGCTGCAGTTCCATCTGGTGCATCAACGGGTGAACACGAGGCTGTTGAGCTTAGAGATGGAGGATCTTCTTATATGGGTAAAGGTGTAGGAAAAGCAGTTAATAACGTAAACACAATTATATCAGAAGAGTTGCTTGGAGCTTCTGTTTTTGATCAGGCTTCTATTGATCAAGCTATGATAGATCTTGACGGAACTCCTAATAAAGCAAAATTAGGTGCAAATGCAATTCTTGGTGTTTCATTAGCATGTGCCAAGGCTGCAGCAGCAGAACTTAATCAGCCTCTATATAAGTACATTGGAGGAATGAGTGCTTCAACTCTTCCTGTTCCTATGATGAATATAATAAATGGAGGTTCTCATAGTGATGCTCCTATTGCTTTTCAGGAATTTATGATCATGCCTGTGGTCGCAGAAAGTTTTTCACACGCACTACAAATGGGGACTGAGATTTTTCATCACCTTAAAAAAGTGTTACATGATAGAAATTTGAGTACAGCCGTAGGCGATGAAGGTGGTTTTGCTCCTGCTCTTGAAGGTACTGAAGATGCTCTAGAGACTATACTACTTGCAATCAAAAATGCGGGTTACACTCCAGGAGAACAAATAATGATAGCTTTGGATTGTGCAGCGGCAGAGTTTTATGTAGATGGTATGTATGATTATACTAAATTCGAAGGAGATAAAGGTGTTAAACGTTCAAGTGAAGAACAGGCTTCTTACCTCGCAGATCTTGCCAATAAGTATCCTATAATCTCGATAGAAGATGGTATGGATGAAAATGATTGGGATGGTTGGAAATCATTGACCGAGAAAGCAGGTGATAAAGTTCAATTAGTAGGTGATGATTTATTTGTAACAAACGTTGAAAGACTTTCTAGAGGTATTGAGAATCACATCGCAAATTCCATTTTAATCAAAGTAAATCAAATAGGTACTCTTACGGAGACAATAGCTGCGGTTAACATGGCTCATAAAGCTGGTTATACTTCTGTTATGTCTCACAGGTCGGGAGAAACTGAGGATAACACTATTGCTGATCTTGCTGTTGCTTTAACAACTGGTCAAATTAAGACAGGTTCTGCTTCGAGATCTGATCGTATGGCAAAATACAATCAGTTATTGAGAATTGAAGAGGAGTTAGCTGAAAATGCTTATTACCCAGGAAAAAAAGCTTTTCAAATTTAATTTGAGTTAGTACGCTTTCGCGAAAGCGAGATTATCATAACCATCCCACACGGGATGGTTTTTTTTGTTTAACACTATCGATGAAATACATGTTTAGACTTCAAAAAGTCATTTTTTACGATTAAAAACGTGTTTTTAACATTTTCTATTGTTTATTGCGGCATTCTAAATTATCAAAATGAAAAGACTATTATCCCTATTATGTTTACTTATTTCATTTACATTAAGTGCTCAAAGCTCCATGTGGCAATCAATTGACACTAGTGAATTGCCCGTAATAAGTGAACAAGACAGGCCTATAAAGCCGTTAAAGTTTGACTTAATTCAAGTAGATGCTTCCATTCTTTCTCAATATTTAACTAGTGCTCCAGATCGATTTGATGGCAGAAATGGAATAATTGTCGATTTACCAGTGTCAGAAGGTAAATTTGAAAGTTTCGAAGTTTTTAATTCAGGTTCATTATCTAAAGGATTTGCCAACCAGTATCCCAATATTCAATCATTTATAGGAAAAGGCATTGATAACCCGAAAAATGTAATATACTTTACTATAACCTCTAAAGGTTTTCATGGTGTTATAAGAGGTGAAAAAATTACTTATATTGATCCTTACTCTAAATCGACTCCTAATATTGTTATGATTTATGATCGTAACAATCTAACTAGATCTGATCAGGAAGTTTTCGATTGTCATGTAGAAGATACCTTAAGCAAGGAAACTATTGATGCTTTTGAATCCTCTACTATTTCAAAAGCTTTTAGAGATAGAGTTTTTAGAACTTATAGAATTGCGATTGCTGCAACAGGTGAATATACTGCATACCATGATGATGGTAATGCTGGGAACGGTGATGCAGTTGCTGATGCTCTTGCTGGTATCGCGGTGACCTTGACAAGGGTGAACTCCGTTTTTGAACAAGAAATGTCTATCAGATTTACATTAGTAGCTAATAATTCTGCAATTGTTTTTACAAATGCTGGTACTGACCCATATGATAATTATAGTGGTGGTCAAATGATTGGGGCAAATACTAATGCGATTAATTCAAGAATCGGAAGTACAGCTTATGATATAGGCCATGTATTTTCAACTGGTGGTGGTGGAATAGCAAGTGCTGTAAGATGTAGCGGAAGTAAAGCCCAAGGTGTAACGGGTATCGTTACTCCAGAATTTGACCCTTTTGATATTGATTATGTGAGCCATGAGATTGGACACCAATTTGGTGCTTCTCACACATTTTATAACGGGTGTTTCGGTGGTAGTCCATCTTCTGCACCTGTTGAAACTGGAAGTGCTTCTACTATTATGGGTTATGCTGGAATTTGTGCGCCTAATGTACAAGATAATTCAGATGCATATTTTCATTTGATTAGTTTATTTCAAATGCATAATGAATTAGGCTCTGATACATGTGAATTGGAACAAGATTTAAATGGATTAAACGCTAGCGCACCTAATTCAGTTTCTTTAACTAACAAAACAATACCTAGAAACACTCCTTTCAAATTAACCGGGATTTCTACACAAGCTCCAGATCCTGGAGAAACTTATACTTATAACTGGGAACAACTTGATAACGGATATAATGCAGGCGGTTATACGGGAGCTACACAACCACCGCTTTCGTCTAACAATAGGGGACCTGTGTTTAGAACATTATTTCCAACTACAAGCCCGACTAGATATTTTCCTAATCTAAATGACTTAGTAAATAATGTTGATCCTACATGGGAAACACTGCCAAATGTACAACGAGAGATGAGATTCTTTTGTACGATTAGGGATAATAACATTAATGGAGGTCAATCAGATTTTGCAGGTGTTACCCTTACAGTTGGAGCCTCTGCAGCGTTTAGTGTTTCTTCACCAAACACGGGATCAGAATTGTGGTATGAAGGCGAAAATGTCAATATTACATGGAATGAAGCAGGTACAAATAATACAACTTATGCTACTCAAGTAAATATTCTCTTATCAACTGATGGTGGTTATACCTATCCTATAACATTAGCTTCTAATGTAAATAATGATGGTTCCCAAATAGTGAATATTCCGACTGGTGTTAAAACCACTCAGGCAAGAATCATGATAGAAGCTGTTGATAATTATTTCTTTGATATATCTAATCAGAATTTTGAAATTAAAGAAGGTACTTTTGAATTGAACTTGGCAAATGATACAGTTTCCTCATGTTCTCCAAGTGATGCAGTTTTTTCATTTGATTACGTTCCTGCGCCAGGATTTAGCGAAACTGCAACTTTTTCTACCAATAATTTGCCGGCAAATCTTAATGTTAACTTTACTCCAGCATCAACTAGTGCAACTGGAACTATTCAAGCTACAATATCTAATACTGCTGGTGTAGATGCAGGAAGGTATGAATTTGATCTAATTACTACTACGAGTTCTGCTACAATAGTTCAACCGATGGTTCTTAAGATTTTTGATGGTAATGTTGGACAGGTAAATTTGACTTCTCCAATAAATGGTGCTGGTAATCAAGTTGCTAATCCTTTACTGGTATGGGACGATTTAGAAAGTGCATCGGGTTATTTAGTTGAAATTTCTGAACAATCTGATTTTTCTACGGTGGTAGAATCGGCAGCAGTATTTAATGTTACTCAATACCAACCGACCTTATTAGAAAGTAGTAAAATCTACTTTTGGAGGATAACACCATCTAATGATTGTACTACAGGTACAGCAAATTCTATTTCTGCATTTCAAACAGCTCAAGATGTTTGTAATACTTATGGAGGAACAGGAGGAATAGGTAGTGAGTATTATGAAAATAATGACAACATTTGGAATACTAATAGTAATAATGCTGTGAGTGCGCGAGTGCAAGTAACTGATGATATTGAGATAACTCAGGTTTCCTTTTATATGAATGCTACTCATAGTGATACGGGAGACTTAAAAATGCAGTTAAGCAGTCCTACTGGAAGATTCTCTGAAGTTTACAATAGAGAATGTGCAGCCGGAAGAAATTTTGACCTCACAGTAAGCGACTCGGGTACTGAAGCTTTTGGTTGTAATCCAGGATATACAGGTGCTATTACAGGAGTACGTACTCCTGGTCAAGCATTTTCAAGATTTAACGGTAGTAGTGCTCAAGGTGAATGGGTTTTACTAGCTACAGACCGAGAAGCAGATAGTCAAGGAGGTACCTTTAATGAATTCTCTGTTACTGTTTGTGGAAGATTGCAGTACGTAAATGATATTGATAATAATCGAAATAACTTACTTACTTTAGGTTATAACGCTACTTCGATTATTTCAAACACGTTATTGCGTACCCAAAAATCAGGTACTACTAATGCTAATATGACTTATGTAATAACTTCGATTCCAGAACATGGAAGAATATTGCTATTAGGATCTGCCTTAAATTTAGGAGATACGTTTACCCAGTCAGATATCAATCAGGATCGTATAAGTTATGAGCACACTTCAACGGAACTTGTTTATAATGATAGTTTTGGTTTCATAGCTCGTACTCCAGATCAAGCCGTACTTGAAGGGAAAGTATTTAATATTGAAATCAGTGAACCTACTTTAATATACTCTGGTGGAGCTTGGAGTCCTTTTCAACCTAATTTAGAAACCTTGTCTTTAAATGCCGTTGTTATAGATGGAAGTGCAACTTTGAGCGCAGCAGGACAAATTAAAGACTTAACAGTACAATCAGGAGGAACTCTAGAATTAGCTGATAACTTATTAGTTTCTGGAGATATGTTAATTGACGGTAATTTAACCGGTTTAACAAACGGAAATCTCGAAATGTCTTCTTCCAATTTACAAACTATAAGTGGCTCAGGTGATGTTAATTTATATGATATGACCGTACAAAACACTACAGGAGTTCTTTTGAATTCAAACGTGAATATTTATAACGTTTTGAATCCGAATAATTCCTCAATTACTACAAATGGTAACCTTACATTCAAGAATGATGCGACTAGGGTAGGGCAGTTGGATAATGCAAATCAAGCTATTTTTACTGGTAACGTTACCGTGGAAAATTATTTTCCTGCAAGAAGAGCATTTAGGTTTATGGCTAGTTCTGTAAATACTTCTAATGGAATTTACAATAATTACCAGAATGGTGGAGTGTCTGAAAGTAATATCGGTACGCATATTACAGGTAATACAAGTGGAGCCAATGGATTGGACGCAACATCTACCGGTAATAGTAATATGTTCTATTTTGACAATACGAATCAAGCTTGGGTAGCAGAAGATAATACCTTAAGCAACCAGTTAGAAATAGGTAAGGCATTCCGTTTACTAGTGCGCGGCGATCGTTCTGTAGATTTGTCTTCAAATACATCACCAGCAACGATAACGACTTTGGTAAGTGAAGGTCAACTTCAAATAGGAGATTTTAATCAAGCTTTCCCTACTTCAAATGGAGAGTTTCTTATGATTGCAAATCCATATCAAGCTATTGTGGATGTTAGGGATCTTATAGCTGAAACAGGAACAACAGGTATTAATCCTAATTTCGTTTATGTTTGGGATACTAACCTAAATGCCCGTGGTGGATACTCGACTGTAGATGTTTCTGGTCCTTCAGATTTTGTGATCCCATCAAGTAATGCATCTAGTAAAATAAGACCAGGTCAATCTATTTTTATGCTAGCTACTGGTCCAAGTAATATAGCATTTAAAGAATCTCATAAAGCAGTCAATGAAGATCTTTCTAACGTTTTCAGGTCTTCTTCAACTAGTTCGTTTGTAAGAATAGAGTTACTTAACTCTAATACACAGCAATTACTTGATGAGTCTATTATGCTGTTTGATTCAAGTTTTGATGACAACGTAACAGCCGAAGATGCAATCAAGTTTACTAATCAGGATGAAACCTTAGGAATTATAGTTGCTGGTCAATCATTGGCAATTGCTAAAAACAACAGTGCCCAAATTGGAAATGTATATCCATTGTCTTTCCTTAATCAAAGAGGAACTGATTATACTTTCTCAATTGAAATTCAGCAACTAGATCAGGTTCAACCAGTATTAGTAGATAATTATTTAATGTCAAGAACTCCACTGCAATCTGGAATTAATAATGTTAACTTTAATATAGATAGCAATGTTCAATCTCAAAACCCTAATAGGTTCAATATTGAATTTGAAACTGTAACTTTAAGTAATGGAGATGTTTCGTTGGATGGAATGATATCCCTATATCCAAATCCAGTCAAAGACATTTTAAATATCGAATTAACTAGTATACTGAAACAAGAAAGTTTATCAATAAACGTGACCAATATGCTAGGGCAAGCTGTTTTGTCTAAAGATGGATTAGGCAGGGATATTTCAAGTATCAACTTAGGCTCATTAGCTTCTGGCACCTACATTCTGACAATCGATTCCCAATTAGGCTCCTATGCCACTAAGTTGGTGAAGGAATAGTAGTTAACAAATTACAGTATTAAAGAGCGGTTATTAACCGCTCTTTTAATTTATGTTCATTTTTACTACATCGTTTTCAAGAACGTTTATGTTTTTACTTAAATTTTTTATAAACTCTATCAATCTCTTTTAAATTGAGTATTAAATATGAGTTTCCTGCCGTATTTTCGTAGGCATAAAATCACAATAAAACAATGTCAGATAAAGCAATATTAGAAATTGATGGTGAGAAGTATGAGTTTCCTATCATCACTGGTACAGAAAACGAGAGAGCAATTGATATTAAAGCCCTAAGAGGAGCTACTGGTGGAGTTACCACTATCGATCCTGGTTACAAGAATACTGGAAGCTGTGAGAGTGCTATTACTTTCTTAAATGGTGAAGAAGGTATACTTAGATACAGAGGTTATTCAATTGAAGATCTTGCTGAAAAGGCCGATTTCCTAGAAGTTGCATATCTACTTATTTTTGGTGAGTTACCAACTAAAGAACAGTTAGATAAGTTTTATGCTGATATTAAAGCAGAGTCTCATGTAGATGAAGACGTAAAGAAAATCCTTGACGGTTTTCCAAAGTCTGCTCATCCTATGGGTGTATTATCTTCATTAACAAGTGCATTAATAGCATTTAATCCTTCTTCAGTAAATGTAGATAGCGATGAAGATATGTATAAAGCTATTGTGAAGTTATTAGGTAAGTTTCCTGTACTGGTAGCTTGGGCTCTACGTAAGAAAAATGGACAGCCATTAGATTACGGTGATGATAACTTAGGATATGTGGAAAACATCCTTAAGATGATGTTCAAAAAAGCTAGTTCTGATTATGAGCTTAACCCTACAGTTGTAAACGCACTTGATAAATTATTAATCCTACATGCAGATCATGAGCAAAACTGTTCTACAAGTACAGTTCGTATTGTAGGTTCATCTCATGCTGGTCTATTTGCAAGTATCTCAGCAGGCATTAGTGCTCTTTGGGGACCACTTCACGGTGGTGCAAATCAAGCAGTGCTTGAAATGCTTGAAGCTATCAAAGAAGATGGTGGAGATACTAAAAAATACATGGCCAAAGCTAAGGATAAAGAAGATCCATTCCGTTTAATGGGATTCGGACATAGAGTTTATAAAAACTTTGATCCTCGTGCACGTATTATCAAAAAAGCGGCCGATGAGGTGTTGAGTGATTTAGGAGTAGAAGATCCTATTTTGGAAATAGCGAAAGGTCTTGAAAAAGAGGCTCTAGAAGATCCTTATTTCGTAGATAGAAAATTATATCCTAACGTAGATTTTTATTCAGGAATAATTTATCGTGCTATGGGTATCCCTGTAGAAATGTTTACAGTGATGTTTGCCTTAGGTAGATTACCTGGATGGATTGCACAATGGAAAGAAATGAGAGCTCGTAAAGAACCGATCGGTAGACCACGTCAGGTTTATATAGGTGAAACAAAAAGAGATTTTGTAGATATTTCAAATCGCTAAAAAATCTTATAACAAGTAAAGAAACCCAGCTTACTAAGCTGGGTTTTTTCTTTTTACTCACTCATGTTTGTATAAAGCTAGGTAGTTTATAAGTATCACTCATATAAGTTGGTAAAAAAGGATGTTAAGGATCTAAATTCTCAATCGTTTTAGTTCTCTATTTCCTAGTTTAAACCATTATTTTTGCCACATGGATAAATTGAACCTGTACGTACCAAACGAGACATCAAGATTAAGGGCTGTAGTTTTAGGATCTGCATCTAGTAACGGTCCTGCTCCCACAATAGAAGAAGCTTATGACCCAAAGTCTAGAGAGCACCTAATTGCCGGTACATATCCAAAGAATGAGGATATGGAAAAAGAGATGGAAGCTGTTGCACAAGTCTTTGATAAATATGATGTTGAGGTTTATCGGCCTCATGTAATTGAAGATTACAATCAGATTTTTACTAGAGATATAGGTTTTGTTATTGATAATGTATTTATTAAAGCAAACATTCTACCAGATCGTGATCAAGAACTCAACGCTATTAAATATGTTTTAGACAAAATCAATCCTGAAAACATACTTACGCCACCAGAACAATGTCATATTGAAGGTGGTGATGTTATGGTTCATAACGACTATATATTTGTAGGAACTTATAGAGGAGCTGACTATTCCAGCTACATAACTGCTCGCACAAATACCGCTGCTGTTAATTGGATGAAAGAGCAATTTCCTAATAAAAAAGTAGTGAGTTTTAATCTTAGAAAACATAATACAGATCCTAAGGAAAACGCATTGCACCTAGATTGTTGTTTTCAGCCAGTCGGTAACGATAAATGCATCATTCACCGTAATGGGTTTCTGGAAGAATCAGAATACCAATTCCTAATAGATTTATTTGGGAAAAAGAATTGTTTTGAGATTGACAAGGAGGAAATGTACAATATGAATTCTAATATTTTTTCAATAGCTCCTGATGTAGTCATTTCTGAACGAAATTTCACAAGACTAAACGCCTGGTTGCGCAGTCACGGTATAATTGTAGAAGAGGTTCCCTATGCCGAAATAGCAAAACAAGAAGGGTTGTTAAGGTGTTCAACACTTCCTTTAATTAGAGATTAATTTTAATTAGTTCGCTTTCGCGAAAACTGCTACACCAGCAGTTTGAGACAATAAACAATAGAATGAGACAAATTACCGACACAGTTTTCATGATACGACCTGTTCAATTTAGACTAAATGAACAAACCGCTGTTAATAATTATTATCAAGATGATGAGGTCCAAGTAGAGAACCAAAATGAGAAAGCACAAAATGAATTTGATGGCTTTGTAGCATTATTAAGATCAAAAGGTATTACAGTAATTGAAATAAGCGATGATCCTAAATATGATACTCCAGATTCTATTTTTCCAAATAACTGGATTTCAACACATGAAAATGGTGATATTGCACTGTACCCTATGTTTGCCGAAAATCGACGATTAGAACGACGACCAGAAGTTCTTAATCGTTTGGAAGAAAGTGGTTTTACAATACAAAACGTTGTTGACTACACTGCTGCCGAAGAGGAAGATCTGTTTTTAGAAGGTACCGGTAGTTTGTTGTTAGATCGTGTAAATCGTAAGGCTTACTGTAGTATTTCACCTAGAGCAGATGAGGATTTGCTTATTGAATTCTGCGAGGATTTTGAGTACACACCTGTCATTTTTACTGCCTATCAAAGTGTAGACGGTAAACGATTGCCTATTTATCATACCAATGTAATGATGGCACTAGGAGAGAATTACTGTGTGATATGTTTAGATTGTATCGATGATAAAAAGGAGCGTAAGAATGTTCTTAAACATCTCAAAGAAGATGGGAAAGAGGTTATTACCATTTCAGAGCAGCAAGTAGAATCTTTTGCTGGTAATATGATGCAAGTTCATAATGCTAGTGGTGAAAGGTTTCTTGTAATGAGTGATCAAGCTTATTCATCACTTACTGAATCTCAAATTACAAAACTGAAATCGTATAATGAGATTTTACATCCTTCTATTGAAACTATAGAAACCTTAGGCGGTGGATCAGTACGTTGTATGATGGCCGAAGTTTTCTTACCTAAATAAATTAAATTTTTCCAGGTGGTTGTAAGTCTAATATTTATAACCACCTAGCATAAATTCTAAACTGGTTATTACTTTAAGTCAGGAATTTTCTACCTGTTGAGTACTCGGTAGTTTGAAGTTATTATTTGCCAGTTGCTATATGCTTGATCATTCCTGCAAATATGAAATAATGAAAGGGTAGCATACTGTACCAGTAAAGTCTACCCCAAATACCTTTTGGTCTAAAGGTAGCTGTTTGATGCACTATGTTATTTTCATCAATTTCAAATTCCAACCAGGCTTCACCAGGAACTTTCATTTCAGCAAATAATAGGAGACGTTTTTCATCCTTGTCTGCGACAAGAACTCTCCAAAAGTCTAAGGAATCTCCAGGATAAATCTTATCTGGATTAGTACGTCCTCTACGCAACCCTACACCACCAAAAAGTTTGTCTACAAGTCCTCTAATTTTCCACAAGAAAGTAGCGTAGTAATAACCGTTTTTTCCACCTATACTCCAAATACGTTCAAGAGCTTTAGTGGCGTTATCGGTTTTGTGAGTTTGTTCATCCTTCAAACAACCGTATTTAGGAACTTGCTTGTATTTATTTAAATTCTTTTTGAATCTTCCACTTACCATGCTGTCTTTCCAGCTACTAACTACCTGACTTTGTTCAATTTTAGCAAATGCCATGTCAAGAGCTTCTTTATAGGTAAATAGTTGAATGTTGAATTTTTCTGCTAGATTGTTTGGTCTTGCAACTACTTCAATTGTCATACTCTTGACTAAATTTTGAGCAAGTTTATAAGATGTACTCGTTACAAAATAAAGCCAATAACTGCTTAAAGTAGGTGTCATCACGGGCACTGTAAAAATGAATATTTTCAATTTGCGTTTTTGTGCATATTGTAGCATCATTTCCTTATAGGTAAGAATATCTTTTCCTCCTATATCGTAACTATTGTTATAACATTCTACACATCCCAAAACACAGGTCAAGTAACTCATTACATTTCTTATAGCGATAGGATGTGTTTTTGTATTTACCCATTTTGGTGTAATCATTACTGGTAATTTTTCACATAGATCTCTTATGATTTCAAAAGAAGAACTACCACTACCTACAATGATACCAGCTCTTAAAACAGTCACGGGTATGTTGCTAGTGTAAAGAATATCTTCTACACGCTTTCGCGAAAGCAGATGTTTACTCAGTTTATCTTCATTAACAATACCTGATAAATAGATAATCTGTTGACAGTTTGTTGGGTGAATAGCCTCGAGAAAATTTTGAGCACTACTAGCTTCTAGGTCATCAAAATTTTCTGTGTTTGATGTCATAGAATGAATTAGATAGTACGCAGCATCTATATCTTTTGGGATTGCATCACTTTTCTCAGGTTTGAGAAAATCTACTTCGATAATACGTATTTGTTCCTTGATTTCTTCAGGTACTGAAAGTCTATTTGCGCTACGCACAGCACAAACCACATCATGATCCTGTTTAAGAAGCTCATAGAGTAATCGCACTCCTATGTAACCGTTTGCGCCTGTAAGTAACACTTTCATATTGCTAAAGTTATATTACGCAAGGGAAATTCTCTCTAGTAAAGATGTTAAAGAGCAAGAATGTCAAGAAATTAGGAGCTATTGTTTTCTCAAAATCATGATAAGTCTAGAACTGTTGAACTTATCATATTGATGGAGTTGATAATCACCATAAATGTCTATTAGTTCAAGACCAGCTTGATCAAAATATTTTTGAAAATCTGATAGCATCAATGCGCTCACTCTTTCTGTGAAATGGTACTTATTACCACCATCTGTAAACTCAATATCTTTATAGATAAACCCGTTTTCAAAACGTCGGTTCATATGAAATGTGATGCCTTGAATGGTTTTGGAATTTGAAATAACTAAATGCCTGAGTACATGAGGTACATTCATAAAGTCAATGACTGCATAGGCACCATCTTTCAAATTTTTCTTTATCGATTTGATGGTGTTTAAGTTATCCTGTTCTTCATCAAAATACCCAAAACTGGTAAATAAATTAAATATCGCATCAAATTTATCATGATAGGGCAAGGTCATATTGTGAACGTCAAACGTTATACGACTACTATCTACTGATGCATCTTGCTCTAATTGTTTGCGAGCAAAGTCAATACTGTTTTCACTTAAATCAACTCCAGTAACTTTGAATCCTAATTTGTTAAGGAACAAACTGTGACGACCACGACCACAGGCAAGATCCATAATGTGACTATCTGCTTGTAATGAAAGAGCAGTGGTTAGGTTATTCATAAAAGCACCTGCTTCTTCATAATCTCGATCACCATAAAGTATGTGATAATAGGGCGTGTTAAACCAGCTTGCGTACCACTCTTGTTTCTGTGCTCTCATAGGCGGCAAAAATAGCGTAATTTTGCAGGCTAAAATACCTAAGGATGTCCCAAAATTTTAAGATGATCGCCAAAACACTCTTTGGACTGGAAGAAGTTCTAGAGAAAGAATTACGCCAGCTGGGTGCAATGGATATTAAACGAGGTGTGCGCATGGTTCAATTCTCGGGTGATTTAGGGTTTATGTACAAGGCAAACATGATGTTGCGTACTGCTATTCGTATTCTTAAACCTGTATACAGTTTCAAAGCTCGTAATGAGGTTGATTTGTATGACGGTATCTATCAACATGATTGGTCTCAATATATTAATGAAGATGATAGTATTTCTGTTCACGGCACAATAGCCTCCAGATATTTTAATCATAGCCAGTATGTAGCTTTAAAAACAAAAGATGCGATTGTAGATCAATTTCGTAGGAAAACTGGTACTAGGCCAAACGTGGATACCAAACATCCAGATTTAAGAGTATCCGTGCACATTAACGATCAACGGGTAGATGTTTCTATTGACTCCAGTGGTGAGCCCTTGTACAAACGTGGCTATCGAGATAAAACAAATATTGCACCTATTAATGAAGCTCTTGCAGCAGGAATTATTTTATTAAGTGATTGGGATCAACGATCTACTTTTATTGATCCTATGTGTGGTAGCGGTACCATTGCTATAGAAGCGGCAATGATAGCCGCAAATATTGCTCCTAATCTTAATCGAATGGAATTCGGTTTTGAAAAATGGAAGGATTATGACAATGCCCTTTTTGAAAAAATCCAAGATAGCTGCCTTAAAAAAATGCGTGAATTTGATGGTAAAATTATAGCTCGTGATGCCGACGGCTATACCCTTCAAAAAGCTAAGGACAATGTAAAAAATGCCAATCTTGAAGATTTCATATCACTGGAAAAAGGAGACTTTTTTAGAGATAATCAAACAGCCAAAGCTTTCTTACTTTTTAATCCACCCTATGATGAACGTATAGGTATTGAGATTGATACGTTTTATAAACAAATAGGTGACACGCTCAAACAACGTTACCAAGGTAGTACAGCCTGGATCATCACAGGAAATCTAGAGGCGATTAAACATGTTGGGTTGCGTCCTTCACGTAAAATCAAATTGTATAATGGTAAACTAGATGCCAGATTAGTTAAATATGAAATGTACCGTGGGACAAAAAAGATTCACAAGTTGCAATAATTTTATACTAAAATTAAACAAGATATTTTTTACCACAACTAGGCTAGTTATATTTGAAACAAACATTGTTTCATGAAAATAATAGCTAGAATATTTCAAATTTTTGTAGGAATATTATTCATCTTTAGTGGTCTTGTAAAATTGAACGATCCGTTAGGGTTCAGTTATAAATTAGATGAATATTTCAGTGCGGCGGTTCTAGGTCTTGAATTTTTACAGCCACTTGCACTTCCTATAGCCATATTTGTGGTGATTTTTGAAGTGGTTCTTGGAGTAATGCTTCTTTTAGGTTTTCAAAAAAAGTTTACAGCATGGTCTTTACTTTTAATGATTGTGTTTTTTACGTTTCTCACGTTTTATAGCGCTTACTTCAATAAAGTGACAGATTGCGGTTGTTTTGGTGATGCTATTCCGTTAACACCATGGGAATCATTTACAAAGGACGTTATCTTACTCATTATGATAATAGTGTTGTTTGTGAAACAGGATTATTGGTATAGCGCTTTCGCGAAAGCGAAATCAAGCATAATCACTTTACTCGCTACTATTGGTTGTTTTGCTCTGGCTTACTACGTTTTAATGCACTTGCCGGTTCTAGATTTTAGAGCTTATAAAGTAGGTACCAATATGGTAGAAGCCATGAAGGAAGACCCTACAAGACCTGATGTTTATGAATATAAATGGTATTTTAATGTCGATGGTGCAGAGAAAGTCGTGACTACCAATGGTGATTATCCTAGCGGCTATGGAGAATTAGTTAGATATGAAACGGAACTGGTTGAAAAAGGTTACGAACCACCAATTCACGATTTTAAAATTGAGGATGAAAATGGTGAAGATTTTACTAGTGACTTTTTAACCAAACCTAAAGTTGCGATGATCATCACTTATAACCTAAACAAAGCAGAGGTTGAAGGATTAAATAAATTGAATAAATTTATAGATAGGGCAGAGACTGCTGGTTATGAGGTTATAGGTCTTACGGCATCTAGTATGGATGATGTGAAAATTGTGATGAATAAACATGAATTTTCAACTACTTTTTATACTGCCGATGAAACTGCTTTAAAAACCATAGTACGATCAGTACCTGGTGTTATTCTTGTAGATAGAGGTATTATAACTGCAAAATCTCACTGGAATGATCTAGAGTCATTAGAATTATGATAAGTTACCTTTTAAAAAAACTAGGATATGCATTCTTTACGCTTTGGGGAGTTGTGACTCTAGTTTTTTTTCTTTTTATTTGATGCCAGGTGATCCTGCGCAAATGATGCTAGGTGAAAATCAAACTATGGAGCAGGTAGCTGCAGTACAGAAAAAGTACGGACTGGATCAAACTCTAGGAAAACAATATTTGTATTTCATAAACGACTTGAGCCCAGTAAGTTTTCATAGTGACAATGCTGATGATTTTACTCATTGGGACGATAGATACAGCGGATCTTCTATCGTAAAATTAGGAGGATATCATGTAGTTATAAAAACACCTTATTTAAGAGAATCGTTTCAAAAAACAGGCAAACAGGTCAGTGAGGTGATAGGTGACACTTTGCCTAATACTATTGTGCTTGCGATTGCTTCCATCTTAATCGCTTTATTCATAGGTCTTGCCCTTGGAATAATATCTGCATTATATAGAGATTCTTGGATTGATAAGGTTATTCAAGTAATAAGTACCATGGGTATGAGCATTCCCAGTTTCTTTAGTGCGATAATCGCAGCTTACCTGTTCGGGTATTTGTGGCACGAATATACAGGACTTCCTATGAGTGGTAGTTTGTACGAGATGGATGATTATGGAGAAGGAATTCATCTAAAATTACGCAATCTTGTGCTACCAGCTTTGGTGTTAGGTATACGTCCGCTTGCGGTAATTACACAATTAATGCGTAATAGTTTACTAGAAGTACTGTCTCAAGAATACATAACAACAGCTTATGCAAAAGGATTGACAACACTCCAGGTAATTAAGCGTCATGCTTTTAAAAATGCACTCAATCCAGTAGTTACAGCGGTAAGTGGCTGGTTTGCTAGTTTACTAGCAGGAGCTGTTTTTGTCGAATATATTTTTGGATGGAACGGTCTGGGTAAAGAAATTGTAGATGCATTAAACACAAAAGACCTACCCGTAATCACAGGAGCAGTTCTAGTCATTGCTAGCCTGTTTATATTGATTAATATTGCAGTAGATGTGATCTACATAAAACTGGATCCTAGAGTAAAACTAGACACTTAATAACAACTGACATAAAAACTTAACTATGAGAAAGCAAATTGTAGCCGGCAACTGGAAAATGAATTGTGATCTTCCAGATACACAAAAATTAATAACCGATCTAAAAACAGGTCTAGTAAAGGAGTTCAATTGTGAGCTCATGATTGCACCTTCAACACCATTTTTATATAATGCTTTTAATAGTACGCTAGATTCAGATATTGAAGTGATTGCTCAAAATGTAAGTGAGCAAGAAAAAGGGGCATTTACAGGTGAAACTTCTGTAGATATGCTTCAAAGCATAGGTATTAAAACGGTAATAATCGGTCATTCTGAACGTCGCGATATATATGGTGAAACTAATGAGCTTATCGCTCAAAAAGTTAAAGCCAGTGTCAATAAAGGTATGAGAGTGATATTTTGTTGCGGTGAACATTTAGAGATACGTAAGGAAGATAAACATTATGACCTTGTAGGTAACCAGGTTAAAATAGCTCTACAAGACTTAACTGAAGAGCAAATGTCACAAATCGTAATTGCTTATGAACCGGTTTGGGCTATAGGAACGGGTGAAACAGCAACCCCAGAACAAGCGCAAGAAATGCACGCACATTTGAGAAATGAATTGTCCACTTTATTCAACGATTCAATTGCCCAAAATACAAGTATTTTATACGGTGGTAGCGTAAAACCGAATAACGCAGCAGAACTATTTGCTAAACCAGATGTTGATGGTGGACTTGTAGGTGGAGCTTCCTTAAGTGCAGAAAGCTTTCTAAACATCGCAAATGCTATTTAAATTAAAACTTATTTTATTTTTTCTATCAGCCTTACCTGTTTGCCACTTACAACAAGATTTTTCATTTGATCTGGCCGTAGCAGCAGAGCAGCTTACAAAGGATGAGGTGACTTATAATGGAAGCTATTTTTCAATCCCATATCCTAATGGAGATATCCCTGCACAATATGGAGTTTGTACCGATGTAGTAATTCGAGCCTATCGTAAGGTAGGTATAGATTTACAGCAGCTAGTCCATGAAGATATGAAGGAAAACTTCAAAGAATATCCGCAATTATGGGGATTAAAAAAACCAGATACCAATATTGATCATCGCAGAGTACCTAATCTGGGTAAATTTTTTGAAAGAAACGGGACTACTCTTCCCATTTCAAAAGATAAATCAAACTACCTGCCTGGAGATGTAGTAACATGGGTACTCACAAATAACATGACTCACATTGGAATAATATCCACAAAAAAAGATTCTAAGACTGGTAATCCACTTGTCGTTCATAACATAGGAGCAGGTCAGGTCTTGGAAGATTGTTTATTCAAATTTACAATAACAGGGCATTATAAATATGGCAAATAATATTACAAATCAAATTTACGTAGAATACGATTTCACAGTCACTCCTCGAGAACCTTGGAGCGATATTTTGTGTGCCCAATTAGGCGACGCAGGTTTTGAAAGTTTTATTGATACTCAATCTGGAGTAAAAGCTTACATTCTTAAAGATCTAGATAGTGATAATGTGTTGAGTACAGTAGATCTTATAAACAGTGACTATTGTGATATCGCTTTCGCGAAAGCAGATATACCACCTACAAATTGGAATGCCGAATGGGAAAAAAACTTCACGCCGATTCTCGTGAACGACCAATGCTTAATTAGAGCGCCATTTCACGAAAGTAAAGAGGTCAAGTATGAAATTGTAATGGAACCTAAAATGAGTTTTGGGACAGGACATCATCAAACCACTTACATGATGATACAATTTTTACTAAAAGAGGAACTAGCTGGTAAAAAAGTATTGGATATGGGAAGTGGGACAGGAGTTCTTGCCATACTGGCTCAAATGAGAGGAGCAACACTTGTAGATGCCATTGATATTGATACCTGGTGTTTTGAAAATGCCCAAGAAAATACTGAACGCAATAATGCCGATAAAGTTAATGTCATATTGGGTGGTGCAGAGCAGCTGGCAGGTAAGCAATATGATTTTATAATAGCAAATATTAATAGAAACATACTATTGCAAGACATCCCCAAATATGCAGCAAGTTTAAAAAACGGAGGAAGCATTATTTTCAGTGGTTTCTATACACAGGACTTACCCTTAATCAATGAGGCTTGTAGTAAGGTTGGACTCACTTATGAGACTCATATAGAGAAAGATAATTGGGTAGGTTTAAAAGCTAATAAATAATTAAATTTGCATACTCATTAAAATAGCGCAAGAAAAAAAGGTATATTTGAGAGGTTATGAAAATGGATGTTAAAGAATTAATTCAACCTAAACAAAAGGTTGATGTTCTAGAAAAGGAAGAAAAGAAAATCGTACTTTACAACGACGATGTCAATACTTTTGATCACGTGATTGATATGTTAGTAGCAACATGTGATCACACTCCTGTGCAAGCAGAACAATGTTCCATTATTGTTCACTATAAAGGAAAGTGTTCAGTAAAAACAGGAGAATACGATGATTTAAAACCTCGCTGTTCGGCCTTGCTTGAAGCTGGCTTAACCGCAGAGATTGTCTAAGAATTTGCTTTCCCCTTTTATTCATATTAATGAATAAAATAATTAAGTCTGCCTAGTGGCAGACTTTTTTATGATTACTATCCGGCTAGTTGTTCAAAGAATCCACCGATCTTTTTTGATTTATCTATTAGGTGTATTTCTATAATCCATTCTCTTTTTCTTCCAGCACGGTCAAGAGATGACATGGGTGTATGGTTTTCTGGATGTATGTAGTTCGTTTTGTCCTCTTTATCTAATTGCTCATGTGGAAAATGTCCTATAAGGTGACCGGCAATGGGTCCACCGTATTGCCATCCAAAACCTTCTGCAAGGTCAACACAGTATTTGTACAACTGTGAACCGGTTACATCAAGATTTGATTTATAGAAATTATTGGCAATATGCCACAACTTCTCTGTATCCTGAGCAAGTTGCTTTTTAATGGGATCATTTCCTAGTACATACGTACGCCCATAATCAGCTTCATAATCCTCAATGATAGGTCCAAAATCTAAAAATAATATGTCGTCATTTTGCACACTAATATTAGGTGGGTTTTCATCGTATGGATGTAAGGTGTTTTCTCCAACTCTTACGATTCTTTTGTGCCAGTATTTTTTAATATTAAATACTTCTTCGGCTAGATCATAAATTTTATTATTAAGTTCTTTTTCTGTAATTCCTGATTTAATCAGATTTCTTTTTATGATCTCTTCAAAAAGTTCAGCTGCTATGGCTTCAGCTTTTTGTAATTCTGCTCGCTCTTTACTCATAAGTGAAAGATAGTTTACAACACTTTTATTTAAAAATGCTTTTAATGTTTTAAAAGATTGGTTTTAACTAAAGTGTTGATAATTAGGTTTTTTATTAAACAAAATGTTGTAACTTTCTGAAACCAAAAAGCTTAACCATGAAAATAAAATTACTTACCTTACTTTTATTAGTATGCAGTATGAGCTATGCTCAAACAAGGGCAAACGATGCTACTGCAGAAATTTGTGATGATCTATCTAACGATGGTGTCGAATTATTTGATTTTACCTCTTTAGAAAACGATATTTTAGGATCACTTAATCCATCTGATTTTACGATTACGTTTTACAACAATATGTCCGATGCTTCAAATGGAGTTAATTTTTTTACTAACCCATCGAGTACTCCTGTAAGTATTCAAAACTCTCAATACTTTGCAAGGGTATTTGAGACTGCTACCGGAAATTTTGATGTGGTTTCAGTATTTGTAATTTTATATCCAACGCCTTTGCCTACGACAGTTCAGGCAGTAACTGTATGTAGTGCACAAAATCCAGGTAGTGGCTTTTTAACCTCACGTGTTGATATAATTAATGAGATTAATGCCATAGCTTCAACTAGTCCTATGATAGAAATATTCTTATCTCAGCAAGATGCAGATAATGATATTAATCCCATTTCCTCAAATGCAAGTATTCCCGTAAGCCCAAATGGTACCAGTATTTTTCTTAAGCAATATGGTGATCCTAATTTTCAATCTGATTGTTGGGTTATTGAAAACATAACCGTTTATCCTAGATTGTGTAACGCTACAAGTTCTCCGTTACCTGATTTATTCGAATGCCTAACTCCTGGTAGTAATACCAGCTGCTTCGATCTTTCTCAACAAGACTCGTTAATATTATCAAATTCAAACCCAGTTAATTACTCTATCTCTTACCATCTTTCACAAGTTGATGCAGATAATAATTTAAATCCAATAGCCTCACCATATTGTACAAGTTCTATTGATTTAATATTTGTTCGTTTTGAAAATATAGATGTAAATACAGTTGATACTTCTATGACATTTAATGTCATAGGTGTTCCCGAACCGCAAAATTATACTTTTCCTACTATTGAAGGTTGTGATAGAACTGGATCTGGAATAATTGATTATGATGCATTTGCCATTTTAACGGAAGTACAATCACATTCTTTACCCAATGGTGTTGCCTCGGCCAATATTTCCTATCATTTATCTCAGCAAGATGCGGTTGCTTCCATAAATGCAGTTGGCAGTCATGCTGGTTTTACAGCTTCTAATACTCTAAATACCATATTTGTACGAGTAGAATATGACCCTAGTTTGTGTTTTTCTGTATTTCCTGTTAGTGTATCACAAACGAACAATTGTTTAGCAATTAATCCTCCAATTGATCTTACCGATTGTTTGGACTCAACAACTGGTTTAAGCTGCTTTGATTTGACCTTAAATGATAGTGTAATTCTTGCAGGACAATCATCAAGTTCATTTACTGTAACCTATCACAATTCACTGTCAGATGCGCAGTCAAATGTAAATGCTATATCAAATACAAATAATTACTGTGTATCTACCGATCAACAAGTATATGTAAGATTAGAGGATAATCTTACAGGAAATTACGGTGTTGATTTTTTTAATCTTTCAGTAGCTCCCACTTTAATAGATAATAATCATAACCTTCCTGACTTAGTGGAATGCGATGACGATCTTGATGGTGTCATTGACTTTGATCTAACAGAGAGTTCATCCCTTTTGTCCTCTTCAAATAGTGTTGAATTTTATTTAAGTTTAAATGACGCTCAAAATCAAATGAACCCAATTGCTACACCAAGCTCCTATACTGTTGCTGGTATAGCATCATCGGCTTCTATTGATATTTTTATCAGAGAATTAATTCCATCAGGTTGCGATGTTGTATATCCTATTGAATTAATTGCCAATGCAAATTGTAATTCTGCTTATAGATGTAGTGATGCTGTGGCCTTGTGTAACCAACTAGGGCAAGCGCAACCTAATGTATTCGGAAATATTTTTGCCGAAGCTGGTAATTATTATCCATTTTCACAATCATCGGGTCCTAGAAATCCATCTTGGTATTACATTCCTATTGAAACTAGTGGCTCTCTTACACTTGAACTGTATCAAAATACTTCACCTACCTTCAATGGTCAAGGATTAGATATTGATTTTGCAATTTATGGGCCGTTTACAAATCCTACTCAAAACTGTGGTTCATTAACAGCAAATGATCTAATTGATTCTAGTTTTAGCCTAGCAATGCCAGAAATTGCTACAATTCCAAATGCTCAAGCTGGGGAATTCTATTTATTACTGGCCAGTAATTTCACGCAACAACCTGGGTTTTTAAAATTTGAAATAGCCTCAAGTTCAACGGCAACCGTAAGTTGTGATGGGATACAAATGAGATCAATACTTGATGTAAATGCAAATGGAGTAGTAGATAGCACAGATGTTCCTTTTCCTCTTGGAACGTTTGGGTGGGAATTGAACTCTAATGGATCTATGATGAACATTGCTACACCCGATGGAGAATTTGAAATATATGACATAGATCCTACGAATAGTTATGATCTTACTTACGATATTTTTTCAGCCTATAATACGTCATATACAGTAGCTCCAGCTTCTTATACTAATCAAACCATACCAAATGGTAGTGGTTTAACAACTCGTGATTTCTTAATAAGTGCAGTTAATAGTTATGAAGATGTAGCTATTTATATTATTCCTAATCAACAACCTAGACCTGGATTTACTTACACTGAAACTATTGTTTATGGTAATTTAGGTCCATTACCTGTTTCCGTAGGACAAGTACAAGTAGATGTTGATCCCTTAAATACAATTATTTCAGTGAGTGATCCTAATGCTACAGTTACGGGTAATCAAATAAATCTTAACTATTCAAATTTGTTGCCTTTTGAGTATCGAACTTTTGAAGTAGCAATGCAAGTACCTGTTATTCCAACCGTGAATTTAGGAGACATTTTATCTAATGACGCAAGTATTACACCTGTTGCCAATGATCTCACGCCTAATAACAATGTAATAAGTAGTAATCAAGTCGTGATCGGTAGTTATGACCCTAATGATAAAATGGAAAGTAGAGGACCGACAATCAATCTACAAGAATTTACAAACGACGATTACTTTTATTATACGGTTAGATTTCAAAATACAGGAACAGCTAGTGCAATAAATGTTAGAATAGAAGATGAGCTAGATGCTCAATTAGATTGGGAATCACTTGAAATGATATCATCCAGTCATCATTATTCTATGCAGCGTGTTGAAAAGGATGTGACTTGGAGATTTGACAACATAATGCTGCCAGATTCATTGTCAAACCCAGTTGGAAGTAATGGTTATGTTTACTTCAAAATCAAACCACAATCCGGCTGGACAAATGGGACGGTTATTCCTAATACTGCAGAGATTTACTTTGACTTTAATCCTCCTATAATTACAAACACTTTTACGTCAACCTTTACAGTTCCTTTAAGTG
This sequence comes from Nonlabens tegetincola, assembly GCF_002117085.1. GTDB lineage: Bacteria > Bacteroidota > Bacteroidia > Flavobacteriales > Flavobacteriaceae > Nonlabens > Nonlabens tegetincola. The sequence continues at coordinate 388,575 of NZ_CP019342.1, forward strand.
AACCTCAAGTAGATCAACCACAGTTCACTGTGTTCCCTAATCCTGCAACTAAACAAATAACGGTATCTTGGGAACGTTCTTTGGATAATGGTTTAATGCGTATATATGATGTTAGTGGAAAGGTCACGCTTTCGCGAAAGCTAAATAACCAGCATACAACAGTTAATATTGAGGAGTTAAGTGCAGGAATGTATTTCATCGAAATAGAGCATAACGGCCAGAAACATCAACACAAGTTGATTAAACAGTAAATAGGAGAGATATATAAAAATCAAAACCAGCAATTAAGCTGGTTTTGATTTTTTATTATTCGAACGTCTTAGTACTACCTGCGGTAAGTCGTCTTATTTCAGATAATTCTTCTTTAGTTAGGTCGCGATATTGTCCCACAGGAATATCCAGACTCACGTTCATGATTCGTATTCTTTTAAGCTTAGTAACTCTATACCCAAATATTCACACATACGGCGTATTTGTCTATTGAGTCCTTGCGTGAGAACAATTCTAAAGCTTTTTTTCCTAATTGTTCTACTTCGCATTCTCTGGTAACCGTATCAAGGATGGGAACACCACTTGCCATTCTTTTTATAAAACGGTCGGTTATCGTGTGATTTACATGAACTATATACTCTTTTTCATGACCGTTACGAGCTCTTAAAATCTTATTTACAATGTCGCCATCGTTAGTCAAAAAAATAAGCCCTTCACTCATTTTATCTAATCTACCTATAGGAAAAATACGAGTAGGATAATTTATATAGTCAATAATATTATCCTTTTCTACACGAGTATCTGTCGTACAAACAATTCCTACCGGCTTGTGTAATGCTATATAAACTGGTTTTTCTTTTTTACTACTTACTTTTTCACCATCAACGGCAACTTCATCACCAGGCAGTACTTTTGTTCCCATTTCAGGTACTTGACCATTAATAGTAATGCGTTGCTGTTCGATTAATTTATCGGCTGCACGTCGTGAACAAAACCCTTGTTCACTGAGATACTTATTTATTCTTATTCCTTCCTCTTGTGACATGTTGCAAAGGTAGTGAAGTGCTATAATTAACTTTTGCTTGAGAGTTTAATCTTAGCTGGTTTGTAACATATTTAAATGATTTAATACTGATAAAATAAAAAATGCATCAATCAGGAACACAAACAGCGCATGGTTCCAACCAACCGCAAAATTATAGACCTAGCCAACAACAGGATCAGGTTAATTTATTCAGTACCTTGTTTTTAGTAAAGGGAATCTTAAACTTACTATTGTCCTTATTGTTTTTGATTTATATAGGATTAGGAAGTTTTATGACTTTTATTCCAATAGAAAATCAAGAAACTCCTTTTAATCCGGGAATTATTTTTACAGCTGTTGGTATTATTGGATTAGTAATTTGTATTGTATTTGGGATCTTAACTATAAAAGCCTCTAATAATCTTAAAAAAAGAAAAGGATATACCTTTATTATAGTTATGGCAGTATTAAATGCACTTACAGGAGTTCTGGGTATTTTACTGTGTGTATTTACTATTATTGAAATTAGTAAACCACATATTAAAACAACTTTTGAAGATAGCTAGTTATAAAATTAAATCACTTTAATTCTATATGGAAAACCGTATAAAAATCTATTATAAACCATCAGTTTTATATAACAATCGAATGATTGCGCTATTGTTTATGGGATTGGGATTAGTTCTATTTATAATCTCATTGATTTTTGATGACGCTAAGGATATAAGCTGGTTTAGTATAGGTTTGGGTGAATTTATTGTTGGTATATTAATGTTTGCATACCATAAATACGAGGTATACAAATAGTATTTGACCCTTACAGAAACAAGTATAAAAAAGAATACTCTATTTGGTAAAGAAGTACAATTTAAAGATGTTAATCAGGTTAAGGAGTTTGCAAATGAGATTACTGTTATCTCTAAAAGTTCTCAAATTGTCATAGATACTGAAATTATACAACCCGAATCATTGAAAAGATTAAAAAAAGCATTGCATAACAAAGGATTGTCAATAAATAAGATTGAGGTAAATTAAATTGCTCTTTTATTAATATCAGCTATTATTTTCAGATGATGATGAGTATGAATACGCAAAAATCTTAAAGTTTGTTTCTTATTTAAATCTTTAAATAGTGGATGATTAAAATGAGCTTTCTTGTGAGTGTTTTCACTTTTTGACAACAAGACTTGTATTGATTCTAGTCTTTTCAATAAGTCGTCTTTTGAAATCTCTGGCAAGGGAACAACTTGTTTTGGAGCCTTACCTTTACCTCTTGGAATGTATCCAGTGAGCAATATTATTTTTTTCCAAAAATTAATTCTAGGGGAAAAGTCTTCTGGTTTGCTGGTGATAAGAGTTTCTAGAACGCCTTCAATTACTCTTAAACTATGATCAAGGTGCCAGTAGGTGCCTTTTTTTGAAACACTTGCCGCAACTAAATTACCTTTATCCAGCTCTGTTGCTATAGTCTTTAATTGATCTTTAATACTCTTCATTAAAACACATTTAAAATAATAAAATCTTTATCTTGAAAATGATAAGGTTCACCAGATTTCTTATTTCTTATTGCGACTCCTAGAGGAGATTTTAAACTCAATGCAAAATAGCGTTGCTCATCTACCATTACCGCGCCTAGACCAGCGCTTATGTAGAAGATCCCGTTATGTAAAATGACTAAAGATCCAGTGGTAACTACATCCTGCTTTTTAAAAGGATCTATTTGTAAAAGTTCATTGAGTAAACGTTTACTAGTAACCAATTGTGAATCAATAAGATTTTCTTGATTATGAATCATAGCACGGCCAGTCTCATATTTATCGCCTGCGCTACTTTTGGTTTCGTTGTTTTTTGCGTCTTGTAAATCTGATAGCTGTTTAGTCAATCTATCAATTTGTTCACCTATAAGCATCATACACTTATGATGAATTTTTTCCTTAGTTTTTAAATAGTCACCTTCATTCATGTAAAGTAAATATACTCAATTAACCCTTAAATGAGAAAAGGCCAGTGATTAAGCAATCACCGACCCTTTCAATCTACCAACCAAGGTTTTAAATATCTTCTATGGTCTTAGTACAAAATCAATTGCGTGTACTACACCGTTAATACCTGTTACGTTAGTAACAATTACGTTAGTTTCAGTATTAGTTCCATCTGTAATTACTACTCCATTTGTAGTATTGATAGTAAATGTTCCCATTGTTATTGGATCTACAACATCACCATCCATGATTGCCTCAGCTCTTACAGCTGCGCCAGATACTACATGATACAATAGAATATCACTCAAGTTATTTAATGCTAATACATCATTAATATTATTAAGTCCATCATTAGGATCTGCATCAATTAACGCTTGGAAAGCATCGTTTGTAGGAGCAAAAACAGTGAATGGTGGAGCAGGAGTTGCACTAGCATCTGTAGCAGATAATGCCGCAACTAAACCTTCTTGTGAAACTGCTGTAACTAAGTTACCGAAAGCTGGATTGTAAACAGCAAGATCAGCAACTGTAGGTAAAGGAATAACTGCATCCATTACGTGCACCACACCATTATCAACTTCTATATTTACTTGAGCAGTGTCAATAGCTGCATTATTTACGGTAAATGCTGATGCATCGATATAAGCATCTAGATTATTACCACTAGCATCAGTCGCCGATGTTTTTACGTAACCATCAACTAGATCACCACTTCTATTAACCGATCCTAAAACATGATTAAGAAGTACGTTTCTTAATACATCTGTTGGTACCGCATCTAGACTTGCAAATCCATTAGCACTTAAAAAAGTAGCAAACGCCGTATCAGTTGGAGCAAATACGGTAAAAGTACCATTACCATCTAGAGTTGCATCTAGACCAGTTCTTTCTAGGGCAGCTCTTAATGATGTGAAGTTTGAGTTTGAAACAGTTAGGTCGTAAGCACTGTTATTTGAGTCAATGATGTTATCGTCATCATCGTCACAAGAGGTTAAGGTAAGTGAAGCTATAGCAAGAAAGCTAAATAGCAATGATTTAAGGTTTAAGCTTTTCATGAGTATTGTTTTTTATTTCATTTCAAAGAAACGAAAAGGTTTTCGTTATTTGTTTAATTATCTGTTAAAAAGATTAAACAAATTATAATAGAATCAAATTGAACCACTATAAAGAGAAAAGATACTAGAATGAGAACTGCACAAATAGTTGCATTATTTTTGCATCATGGCAAAAGTAGTAGTAGGACTTAGTGGTGGCGTAGATAGTAGCGTCGCTGCACACTTGTTAAAGGAACAAGGTCACGAAGTAATTGGTTTATTCATGAAGAATTGGCACGATGATTCTGTGACTATAAGTGATGAATGTCCTTGGTTGGAAGATTCAAATGACGCTATGCTAGTAGCGCAAAAGTTAGGAATACCTTTTCAAACGGTAGATTTAAGTGAGCAGTACAAAGAGCGCATTGTAAATTATATGTTTGACGAGTACGCAGCTGGTCGTACGCCTAACCCAGATGTGCTTTGTAATCGTGAAATCAAATTTGATGTCTTTTTAGATATAGCTCTAGAGTTAGGAGCCGATTTTGTAGCAACTGGTCATTACTGTCAAAAAAGGACTAGTATGCTAGATGGTAAAGAAATTCACCACTTAGTCGCCGGTGCCGATCCTAATAAAGACCAAAGCTATTTCCTTTGTCAAGTATCTCAGGAACAACTAGCACGTACTCTTTTTCCAATTGGTCACCTGCAAAAGCCCGAAGTTCGTGAAATAGCAGCCGCCCAAGACTTGATTACGGCTGGTAAAAAAGATTCTCAAGGACTTTGCTTTATTGGTAAAGTGCGTTTACCAGATTTTCTACAACAACAACTCAAACCTAAAGTAGGAGATATCGTAGAGGTGCCAGCAAGTGTGAGCTTGCAAAAGTCGCAGGTGCCTGTTACCACTCTCGATAGTGACGATGAGGTTGATGTAGTTACGCTTTCGCGAAAGCGTACCTATCAAAAAACCGATGGTAAAATAGTTGGTTCACATCAAGGAGCTCATTTTTTTACTCGTGGACAGCGTAGAGGTCTAGGAGTAGGAGGAACTCAAGAACCTTTGTTTGTGATTGAAACAGATGTAGAAACTAATACTATATATGTAGGTCAAAGTAAAAGTCATCCAGGTTTGTACCGTCGCGGTTTGTTTGTAAAAGAGAATGAAACGCACTGGATAAGACAGGACCTAGAAATAGCAGTAGGCGATAGTATGCCGGTGATGGCTCGCATACGTTACAGGCAAGAATTAGAACCTGCGATTTTGTATAGAAAAGAAAACGGATTGTACGTTATCTTTGATAATGAGCAAAGTGCTATATCTGCAGGACAATTCGTAGCTTGGTACTTAGATTCAGAATGTATAGGATCTGGAGTAATAGCATAATATGAAAAAATGGTTGTTAATCTTATTTTTAATAAGCTATGGGCTAGATGCCCAAGAATGGCACGCTTGGGTGTATTTTACTGATAAGCCTAATGTTACTAGCTCCATTAACAACCCATCTACCATATTAACAGCTAGGGCCATAGCACGTAAAGCTAGACATGGAATTGTAATTGATCAACGAGATGTACCTGTAAATCAACAATATGTAGCAGCAATTAAAAATGCTACGGGTATTTCATATAAGGCTCAATCAAAATGGTTTAATTGCGTACACGTTACTGGTGCCGAGTTAGACTTAAGAGCTTTAGAAAATTTGAGTTTTGTTGATAGAGTAGAGTTTGCAGATCCATCAAAAAGTATTTTATCCACATCTCAAGATAAATTTACTCGTATGTCCAGTGCTCCCTTTAATTATGGGAACGCCTCAAATCAAATAGTAATGATGGGATTGGATAATTTGCACAATCAAGATTACACAGGAGATGGTGTACATGTTGCGGTGATGGATTCTGGTTTCCCTAATGTAGATAGTATGTCTGGTTTTTCACAATTAAGAGGTCAGAATGGTATTTTAGGAGGTTATGACTTTGTAGATAGAAACGCTACATATGCTGATGATCATTTTCACGGTACTTGGGTATTAAGTACAATGGCTGGTCATATAACTGGTCAATTTGAAGGAGCCGCTCCTAATGCAAGCTATTGGCTTTTTAGAACTGAGGAAGCAGCTCAAGAAACGCCAGCAGAATTATCCTATTGGGTAGCAGCTGCCGAACGTGCTGATTCTCTAGGAGTAGATGTGATTAATACTTCATTAGGTTATCTGACATTTGATAACGCTTCAGAAAGCTTGACCTATAATGATATGGATGGTCAAACTAGCTTTGCTTCACGTGGTGCAAACGTAGCTTTTGAAAAAGGAATGTTGGTGATTACAAGCGCTGGAAACTCAGGAAATTCGACTAATCATCCCTATATTTCTTCTCCTGCTGATGCACAAGGTGCAATCGCAGTAGGTGCTGTTGACGCTAGTAGTCAACGTACGGTGTTTTCGAGTATAGGCCCTTCATTTGATAATCGAATAAAACCAGATCTAGCCGCTCAAGGTGGTAATACGGCTATAATAGATCACAGTGATAATTTAAGAACTGCAAACGGTACAAGTTTTAGTAGTCCATTACTAGCTGGTGGCGTAGCTTGTTTACTAGAGGCATTTCCTAATTTGACTCCACAGCAAATAAGGAGTGCACTAGAACAAAATGCTAGTCAATCTAACTCGCCCGATAATCTTCTGGGGTATGGTATTCCTGATTTTGGCTTACTTTTTCAAACTCTTTCTCAACTAGATCAATCTACCAAGGAAGTTAAATGGCACGTAGTGAATCAACACCTTTATTTAGATAAAGAATTATACCCCAAAATTCAAATATACTCTATTCAAGGACAGCTGTTAATAGATGCTGAAAATTCTGGCAGAATAGTTTTAACGGCTTTATCTAAAGGGATTTACCTTCTTAAAGTTGATGAGAGTGGTAAGTGGTTAAAAATCGTAAATAGATAAATTAACTACAACAGATTAGCCATTTGCAATTGTAGTTGCTGCGCTTTATCGCGGGCAGCTTTTTCAAAATCCTCATTTGAAGACGCGTATATTATTCCTCTGGAGCTGTTTATAAGCAATCCTACATTTGAAGACTTTCCATATTTAACGACATCTTCAATAGAACCACCTTGTGCACCTACACCTGGTACAAGTAGGAACGAATTTGGAATGATTTTTCTAATATCGGTAAGGAACTCAGCTTTGGTAGCTCCTACAACATACATTAATCTATCACTATTATCGTATTGAGAGGCAGTCTGTAGTACTTGTTGATACAACGGCACACCATCAACTTGCTTAGTTTGAAAATCAAAAGCTCCCTCATTTGAAGTAAGAGCAAGGAGAATTGCGTATTTATTATCGAACTGTAAAAATGGTTCAATAGAATCTTTACCCATATAGGGTGCAATAGTAACACTATCAAATTCTAGATCTTCGAAAAAAGCTTTGGCATATCTTGTTGAGGTATTCCCAATATCTCCACGTTTAGCATCGGCAATCGTAAAGTGATTAGGATAGTTTTCATTAAGATAATTAATTGTTTTTTGTAAAGCTTGCCAACCTTTTACACCATAGGCTTCAAAGAATGCAGTATTTGGTTTATAGGCTACACATAAATCATGTGTTGCGTCTATTATCGCCTTAGAAAATTCAAAAATAGGATCTTCTTTTTCTAATAAATGCGGTGGGATTTTATCTAAATCAACATCCAACCCTATACATAGGAATGATTTCTTTTTGTGAATTTCGTTGGTAAGTTGCTCTAGAGTCATTAGTTATGGTTTTTGATAAAGTCTGTTGAATTGATTTGCCTTGGTAGAAAGCATTGTGTTAAAAAAAGTAAAGGATGGGTTATAGCCCATCCTCACTCATTTTCATTTTTTCTGTATTATCAACTAATTGTAATTCGTCAATAATTTTTTGAATATCACCGTTGATGATGTTATCAAGATCATAAAGCGTCAAATTAATTCTATGATCGGTCACACGTCCTTGTGGATAATTATAGGTTCTAATTTTTGCACTACGGTCACCGCTACTTACCATACTTTTACGGCGTTCAGAGTCGGCTTCCATTTTCTTTGCAAGTTCCATTTCATAAAGCCTAGATCTCAATACCTTCAAAGCTTTTTCTAGGTTTTTATGTGAGGATTTTTGATCCTGACAGCTTACAATCATTCCAGTAGGTTCGTGGTGTAATTTAATGGCACTGTATGTAGTGTTTACCGATTGTCCACCAGGTCCTGTTGAGGTAGTACGCTCAATACGAACCTCAGTCATATCTAGTTCTACATCAAACTCCTCAGCCTCTGGTAATACCATTACGGTTGCAGCACTTGTATGAACCCTACCTTGTGTTTCAGTTTGTGGTACTCGTTGTACACGATGTACACCAGCTTCAAACTTAAGAGTTCCATATACGTCCTCACCATTTACTTCAAAAATGATTTCTTTATAACCACCACTTGTACCTTCACTCACATCCATAACACTAGTACTCCAGCCTTTGCTAGAGCAGTATTTCTCGTACATGCGGTATAGGTCACCTGCAAAAATACTAGCTTCATCACCACCTGTTCCTGCTCTTATTTCCATTACTGCATTCTTGGCATCTTCAGGATCTTTAGGAATAAGCATCATGCGTATTTCTTCTTCAAGTCCAGGAATAGCCTCTTTTGCTTCATCATGTTGCATTTGAGCCATTTCTACCATATCTGGATCACTTCCATCGGCAAGAATTTCTTTTGCCTCATCTAGATTTGCTACAAGGGTCATGTATTCCTCGCGCTTGTCCATCAATTTTTTGAGGTCTTTATATTCTTTAGTAAGTTGTACATATCGTTTTTGATCTGCGATTACATCAGGTTGAATGATCAAATCATTTACCTCGTCAAAACGATTTTTTACTATGTTTAATTTATCTATCATGGTCTATCTCAAGTCTTGCGAAAATAATCAAAATTCGCTCTAGTTGTAGTTATTACGCTTTCGCGAAAGCGTAATATTTAATACTCAAAAGTTCCAAACTCACTTTTTATGGTAAGTTTTTTCTTATCTGCTGCTTCAACTCGTCCAATAATTTGAGCATCCACATTAAAGGATTGGGAAATTTCAATGATTTGTTGTGCGATATCCTTATCTACATACAGTTCCATACGATGTCCCATATTGAAGACCTGGTACATTTCTTTCCAATCTGTGCCAGACTCTTCTTGAATCATTTTGAATAATGGTGGCAATTGGAACATATTGTCTTTTATGACATGTACGTTGTCTACAAAATGTAAAATTTTAGTTTGAGCGCCACCGCTGCAGTGTACCATCCCGTGAATGGAGGATTTATTTACATCGCTAAGAATTTTTTTGATAATAGGAGCGTAGGTTCTAGTAGGTGATAACACCAATTTCCCTGCGTCCAATGGACTGTTTGCTACTTGATCGGTAAGTTGTTTACTGCCACTGTAAACTAAATCTTCAGGAACTGCAGGATCGTAACTTTCCTTAAATTTTGATGCTAGAGTTTTATTAAAAACATCGTGTCTTGCACTAGTAAGTCCGTTTGATCCCATACCACCATTGTATTCACTTTCATAGGTGGCCTGACCGAAACTCGCTAAACCTACTATGACGTCTCCAGGTTTAATATTTGCGTTGTCAATAACATCCTTGCGATTCATGCGTGCTGTTACTGTAGAATCCACGATAATGGTACGTACTAGGTCGCCTACATCTGCTGTTTCACCACCAGTAGAGATAATTTCTACGCCGTGTTTTTTAAGGTCTTTAATGAGTTCCTCTGTACCGTTGATAATAGCGCTTATGACTTCGCCAGGTATGTTGTTTTTGTTTCTACCGATAGTACTAGACAGTAAAATATTATCGGTTGCACCTACACATAATAAATCATCAACATTCATTATAAGAGCATCTTGTGCAATACCTTTCCATACAGTGATGTCTCCAGTCTCTTTCCAATACATGTAGGCTAGGCTGGATTTTGTGCCAGCGCCGTCTGCGTGCATGATAAGGCAATGATCATTTGATCCCGTTAAATGATCGGGTACTATTTTACAAAAAGCTTTTGGGAATAATCCTTTGTCGACATTCTTAATAGCATTGTGAACGTCTTCTTTACCTGCGCTTACACCACGCTGTGCGTATCTTTTAGAAACATCTTGACTCATGTTGCAAAGGTACTATTAGTTAGGTTGTTTTTTAGTATGAGATCTTCAAGTAATTTGATAGATATAAAACAATTATTAAGAGAAATATGATACCACTACCTTATATAACTTTTATAAAAAAGCCCCAGAAATTTTCTGGGGCTTTTAGAGTTATTAAAGAATTATTATCTAGTAAATAATAATTCTCTGTATTTAGTTAAAGGCCAGATCTCGTCGTCCACCAATAACTCTAATTTATCACAGTGATAACGTATAACGTCAAAGAATGGCTTTACATTATCGCAGTAAGCTGCGGCCGTTTTTTCAGCATTCTTTTCGTTATTTGCTTTTTTACGAGCATCGGTCATGTCGGTAATTCCCGCATTGATTTTTTCAATGTGTTCTGAAATTGATTCGATAATGTTCATTTGCTCTTTAGCAATCTTCTTGAAGTCCTTACCGTAAATTTCTTTTAAACCTTGAACGTTTTCAATTAAGGTGTTTTGATACTTTATAGCAGTAGGAATTACGTGGTTGCGTGCAATATCGCCTAGAAGTCTACCTTCTATTTGAATGCGCATTGCATATTCTTCTACCTCGATTTCATATCTAGCTTCACTTTCCACTTTGCTCATGATATTTAGTCTTTCAAACAGCTCAAGTGACTGTTTTGAGACTTTTGCTTTTAAGGCAGTAGGAGTAGTTTTATTATTACTTAAACCACGCTTTTTAGCTTCTTTCTCCCATGCATCACCATATCCATCACCTTCGAATCTAATCTTTTTAGAGTCTTTAATGTATTCTCTTAATACATTAAAGATAGCCTCATCTTTCTTAAGTTTTTTATCTTTAATTAAAGAGTCAACTTCTTGTTTAAATTCGATAAGCTGGTCTGCAACGATAGCATTAAGTACTGTCATTGGATTTGCACAGTTTGCAGTTGATCCTACGGCTCGCAATTCAAATTTATTTCCTGTGAATGCAAATGGTGAAGTTCGGTTACGATCAGTGTTGTCTAATATTACTTCTGGTATTTTGCCTACAACATTAAGTTTAAGGTCTGTTTTTTCTTGAGGAGAAAGTTTACCATCAGTAACTTTTTCAAGCTCGTCTAAAACGTTAGTTAATTGAGAACCGATGAATACTGATATAATAGCAGGTGGTGCTTCATTTGCACCCAATCTGTGATCGTTAGAAGCACTAGCAATCGTTGCTCTAATAAGTTCTTCATGTTTATAAACTGCCTTGATGGTGTTTATAAAGAAAGTTAAGAACTGCAAGTTTTTCATAGGTGTCTTACCTGGTGATAATAAGTTTACACCTGTATTTGTAGCAAGAGACCAGTTATTGTGTTTTCCGCTACCGTTTACACCTGCGAAAGGTTTTTCATGGAAAAGAACTGTAAAACTGTGGCGAGCACTTACTTTTCTCATCACGTCCATTAGAAGCGAATTGTGATCTACTGCTAGATTTGCTTCTTCAAAAATAGGTGCTAATTCAAATTGATTAGGAGCTACTTCATTATGACGTGTTTTTACAGGTATACCTAAAAGCATACATTCAGTTTCAAGATCACGCATAAAATTCATCACTCTTGAAGGAATAGATCCAAAGTAATGATCGTCTAATTGTTGTCCTTTGGCACTTGCATGACCTAAAAGAGTTCTACCAGCTAGAACTAGATCTGGGCGTGAATTTGCAAGAGCACTATCGATTAAGAAATATTCTTGTTCCCATCCTAAAGTTGCAGTAACCTTAGATACGTTCTTATCAAAATATTTACAAACGTCCGTAGCTGCTTGGTCTATCGTTTGTAACGATCTAAGTAAAGGTGTTTTGTAATCCAGAGCTTCACCCGTATAAGCTACAAATACTGTAGGGATACATAAAGTGGTACCCATGATAAATGCAGGAGATGTAGGATCCCAAGCTGTATATCCACGAGCTTCAAATGTATTACGAATACCACCATTTGGAAACGATGATGCATCTGGTTCTTGCTGTACTAATTGTCCACCACCGAATTTTTCAATCACTTCACCATCCATTTCCAATTCAAAAAAGGCGTCGTGTTTCTCAGCAGTTGCACCAGTTAATGGTTGAAACCAGTGTGTGTAATGCGTAGCACCATTTTGTATAGCCCATTCCTTCATACCTGTAGATATGTGGTCTGCTACCTCACGGCTTATTTTAGAACCGTTAGTCATTGCGTCTAAAACACTTTTAAAAGCTTCTTTAGTAAGGTGCTGTCTCATAGCAGCCTTATTGAAAACATGCTTTCCAAAAATCTCGCTACGTCTTGCTGGTTCATTAACTTGAACTGGTTTGCGATTCAAAGTTTCTTTGATCGCTTGAAATCTTAAAGTGGACATTTTAATAGATTTAATAAAAAATACAGCGCAAAAATACTATAATAATATAACACACCCCTAAAAAATTAGGGGTGTGTTATTAACAAAACGTTATTTTATTGTGGTAACCCTATTTTTTATAGGGATTGGTAGGCAAGGTAAATAAATAATACATAAAGGGATAATAAAACTATTCCCTTAATTCTTGTAAGAGTAAACCACTTAGGTAAATAAGCTAGTGGTAAAAGAATAAGTGCAAAGCCTAACATCCAAAATATATCATTGGACATTAAACTGGGAGCATCTTCTGGGACATTAATAGGAGTAATTAAAGCTGTAATACCTAACACTGAACCTATATTGAAAATATTTGAACCGATAAGATTACCTAGCGAGATTGCTTTCTCTTTTTTGAGAGCAGCAATGATGGATGCAGCAAGTTCTGGAACACTAGTACCTACAGCTACCATGCTTATGCCTATTATGCTTTTAGGTATTTCTAATTTTTCAGCGATGTCAATTGCACCAGTAACTAACCATTCAGAGCCTTTCCATAAAGCCAGTCCACCAATAGTTAAGAAAACAATGATTTTCCACCATTGACTTTCTTGCAATTCTTCATCCATTTCCTGAGAATCTCTATTACCTTTAGTTGCTCTTCTTATTAAAAGAACTAAGAATAATACGATAAGTCCTAATAATAGAAGTCCTTCCCATCGTTCCAGTATATTTCCAGTGTAAAGGCACAAATAAAGTAAAATGCTAAAAAGAACCATCCAGGGCCAATTAAATTTAAAGAAATCTTTTTCTATGGTCAAACTGGAAATAAGAGCTGTAACTCCTAATACTAATCCTATGTTTGCTACATTGGATCCTATAACGTTTCCTAGTGATAAACCTGGAGATCCATTGAGAGCTGCCTGCACACTTACTATGAGTTCTGGAGCGCTAGTGGCAAATGACACTACCGTTAATCCTATTATCATTCTTGATAGATTTAGCTTTAAGGAAAGTCCAACTGAAGACCTTACCAAGAATTCACCACCTACAATAAGTGCAATTAAACCAAGAAATAAATAAAGTATACTCATAATAATTAGTAATCTTAATGATATGAAAGACTATCTATAGACTAGTCTTTAGGTATATGCTTTTGCACAAAGTTATCAAAAGAGTTGGCGATGCTAGTATTAAACTTATTTGCATTATTCACAAGGCCGCTTTGAGCCTTATTATAAAGTTTAAGCTTTTTATTTACTTCATCAACTTTTTTATTAAAATCGTCTACCATTTTCTTTGTCCTTTTGTTAGGACTAGTTTTATCTAAGGTTGTCTTTAACTTTTCAAAGTCTTTTTGATAAATAAGAAAATCAGTAATAGGAGCAATGTAAGTATCGGCCATTTTAACGTAGTTCTTAAACGATTTATTTATCGCAAGAATCAATGATTTGTCATTATTGAAACCCTTGTAGGTTTTTAATTTCTCAATACCGGCAAGAGCTTCTGTTTTAAGAGCATTGGCATTTTGTTGTAAGCCATTTACATCTTGTTTTTCTAAAGATTCAAATAGATAGATCTCGTTTATTTTAACTTTAAAGTAAATTAGGAAAAGGTCGTTTTTATAATCAAATACTTCACCTGCCTTGCGCATTTTATTCCCTAACTCAGATTCTTCATCGGTAAAGTTTATGTTGTTTTTATTTCCAAATTCTTTTACCGCCTTTTCGTATTGTAGTTCAACTTCGGCACTTTTTTCATCAAGAGCTTCTTGCGCTAGGATATAAGCTTCCATAGCATCATAAGATTCTTGAGCTATTTTTTCCAGATCAATTACTTTTTCAAATTCTTCATTCATGATATCAATCCTGAATTGCATGATTTTTAAAGTTTCATTTTTGTACTCATCTCCACCTACAGTTTCAGCTTTTTTAATTCTGTTCATAGAATTATTAATTGCTTTTATCAATTGCTGTTTTCTTTTTTGGATGGTTTTATCTCTCTTTGAATGGGCAACTGCTTGGGTAAGTTTCCAACTGCGTTTGGAGATGCTACGGTATTCCTTATTCATAAATTTTAAGTATTCTCCCATGTCGTCGAATTGTTGCGCTTTCGCGAAAGCGAAACTCAAAAGAAATAATAAGGTTACAAATAGTTTTTTCATAGTTAATTATTAAAGTTGGTCAATATGTGAATGCTTTCTTGCACGTAAGGATCGGAAGATAGTTGTAATTTAATTTCTTCATTGTACTCCTGATCAATAGAATTGTATTTTAATATTTCGGTAGTGCTTTCGTGATCTTCAACGGTGAACAACGCATCAGTATAGGAAATCTCTGGTTCAGAAATTAATGAGGTTATTTCTTGATAATGTTTGAATACACTTTCCAATGTGAGGTCAAATGATTTATGAAATAGTTGATCAAATTTTTCACGTTGAAGATTCATTTTTTTGAAAACATCATTGTTCATTGCTCTTTTTGTTGATGAGGAAATGATGTTATCTAAACCTAAAGGAGCATTAACGGGAATTCTACTTGCTGCTTGTACATCGGGAACTTCAAACGGTTGGGTGAAACTGGTAGCATGTGCTGTTGTATTTGTTCCGTCTGGCAACGCTACATCTGGAGTAATTCCTTTCTCATTATGTGACTTGCCGTAGATATTATAAAATGCTCCAGTGGTGAGTTTCATGAAACCGTCCTTAGGTTCATCCTCATTAACAGGTAGGACAACTTGCATTGTAGATTTACCGTAAGTTGTTGAGCCTACTATCACACCGCGATTATAGTCTTTCATAACATTAGTAAACAATTCTGATGCAGAGGCACTGTATTTATTTACAAGGATCACTAATGGTCCACTGTAAGCAGCTCCTCGATTAAAATCCTTAAGGATTATGGGCTCCTCTTGATCGGTAGTATTAATTATCGATACTGGACCACGATTGATGAATAGACCTGCAAAGTCTACTGCTTCTTTTAAGGATCCACCACCATTGAATCTTAAATCAATTATCAATCCTTTGATATTTGATTGGATAAGCTTGTAAATTTCGGCAGCAGCATCATTTGCCATTCCCAATCCATCAGGCTTTTCTAAATCTGTATAAAAGCTGTTGATTTTGAGATATCCTATGGATCTATCGTTTAATAAGTAACCTCTTAGAAAATTTGAAATTACAGGTAGTTCCCTTTTATTAATGGTAGTTTCTTTTTGGTTACCATCTTTATCTTGTGTAATTAGGGTAATTGATTTTTGAGCCTCACTGTTGATTTTTTGATTTATTTCTGAGTTTGATAAACAGTTAAAATCAAGTTCGACGTCTTCTGTTTTAATTGAAACCACTACATCGTTCTCTTCGGGTAACTCAGTTTTTTCATTTAAACCTGTGGATAGTAGTTCGCCAACTACCAGCTTGTTTGCCAGATTATCATCTTTCCTTAAAGAAATTCCAAAACTTTCTTGATTAAGACTAACATCCTTTTCAAAAGACTCCTTTTCATTGATAGTAAAGTATCTTGTGTGCTTATCCTGAGATAAGCCTATTGCATTAAGAAAACTTGCTTCAATCTTACGTTTTATTTCTACAGGATTATTGATTAAATATTCTAACTGGCAAATAGATTCGTTTACTGCGTTAATTCGGTGCTCCGATTCTTGTTCTGGGAATTTGTCTAGAGCGATGTCAAGCTCTTTAAAATTTGCTGAATGAGAAAAGAAAATGGATAATTTCAATTGTTTTGTCCAAACATTTTCTAGTTCATTTTTTGGTATCCAATAGTTCTCAAGATTTTTTCTTCTTTTGACTTGTTCAATCGATGTGTAATCTGGTTTAGTGGTAAGAAACCTCGTAAGAAAATCGTGCTTTTTGATTATGGATTGTAGCATCAAGTTTTCATAAAACTTGGTATTGATGCAATCTAGGTTAATTAAAGAATTGAAATCTGCTTGTGCATGATCTTGAATTAATTCAGACTGTTCTGAGCTTAGGAGTATATGGTCCTCGTCAAGTTGATTGACCAAAATTGTAGCCGCGCTAAGATTCCAGTTTTTCTCGTTGAATTGTGGATTGTAATGATGTTGTTCTATTAAATCAATAACTCGTTTTGATCTTTGACAAAATTCACTTTGAGATTGAATTAATTGTACGTTAAAAAAAAGGACAATAAAGAGAGGAGTAAAAAAGGTTGGTTTCATGTTTTTCAAGGCTACAAATTTTGCAATTTGAAGTCTTCTATAGGTTGGTTAAAAACCAAAAATAAGATATTTATAAAAATTTTCCCTTAGCAATTTCATAGGCAAGATGAGAAAAAAAGGAACACTAGAGGTGACTGGTGTTCCTTATGTGAAATTAGAAACTATGATGTAAACTAAATTGTAATTGACCTTTTTGCCAATTTACAGTGGTTTGTTCCATGAAACCAATTTGTGCTCTAAGATTGTTTGAGAAAGAATAACCCATTCCTATGTAGGTACGATTGCGGTCAAAGAATTGCACACTACGACCATCTCCAATTTTACGTTCACCATTTATAAAAATCTCATTGTAAAAAGCTGTATAAATGGCTCCTTTACTTAGGGTTTTCTTATTCCATGGTATGTTAACAAATAGATTATAACGATATCTCGTTCTAAAATCTTGATTCTCTACCCATCGCTGCTCATATCTTATGCGATGCGTAAGTAATAATCTGGTGAAGAGAGATTGGTTAAACAAAGCCTCTTGATATATCCTATTTTCAGAAACAGGCGCGTCTATATCGGTCCCAAAGCGTCCCGTTGTAATATTGGCATATCCTAAGGTAAGTTTAACACCGCTATCCTTTGGGGTATATGTAACTCCTGTTCTTAATAACAATTGTTCTCGATCGCCTAGACCTCTCCAGTCACGATATTGGTAGTCACCTTGAAGACCCCAATTCGATTCTTTAAATTCTGTATTCCAGAAATACATGTACCAAGCACCTAGTTGATCTTCATCGGGACCTTGTGCATAAGTAGAGAAAGAGAGTAGTAAAACTAATAGAAAGATAAATTTTTTCATAGGAAAATATTGAGAACAACCCAGTCATGTAGTGACCGGGTTGTTTAAAAGTATAAATTAATTAGGATTATATGGTAAAGAGGACTGGTGAGCTACAATTCTTAGTTTTCCTGTTTTATCCTTTACATAAGCAAATGTATACTCCACTTTAGTTGTTGATCCTTGAAGGTCTGTAAAATAATAGTTACCCATAGCAATTGCCATTCTACAACTGTTGTTTATAATTCCAGTATTATCAAAGGTAACTTTATTATAAGGCTTTATAGCAAATCCTTTGTCCTCTGGGTAAGCCTCATTACCTGCAACAAAATAAGACAAGGCAGCATCAAAGCTTGATCTAAATTGGTCATCCGACGCTAGAGTAGGTTTAAAAAGAACGCTACTTAGGTCGTAACCGTACATATCCTGTATAAAGTCTGCGGCTTCACCAGAGTAATCGCCTTGATCAGTATAGACTTTTCCTATTCTTACAATTCCCTGACCCCATAATTTTTGAGCCTCTATAACTTCTCGTTCTGTAATACATTCATCCGAATAAAGTAATGGATCGTGATCTGCGTTTGTGTTCAATGCTTCTTTCTGATTGTCCTCAGAATTTGTATTCATTGAATCATTTTGTGGATTTTGGCAATTGTAAAGAGCTATGAAACTCACTATTGCAATCAGATTTAAAAGTGTCTTTTTCATTTTTTTAATTTTTGATGGTACAAATATCAGTTATGCTTTTATAAAAGATAGTAATACTATCATAAATGATTGTTTTACTTTTTAGTGTAAAAGTAAAGTTTTGGTTGAGTTTTCCTTATTTATCAGCACTTTGTAGCATATAGGTTAAGAAGATGTCTTGCTTATTGATTTAATATTAGTTAAATAAATAGTAGGAAATGTATTAATATTACGTTTAATAAGAGCTTCATCACGAATACTCTTGATTTGGTGAAGTGTCTAATTTTTGTTCTCAATTATTTAAAGATGTAGATATTAACAAAAAAGGTCAGGCTAACTTTTACTGTAGTTAACCTGACCTTTTTAAATTGAATAAGTTTAAATTATTCTACTTCACATATACATCTAAATCCATTTTGAAATTCTGATTTTTGATACACATTTGGTTCGTAATTAAATAAAGGATTGTATTCTCCGGTTTGTGCGTATTCATTTAATTCAAATATGAATAATTGATCATCATCTTGCATTCTTTTGAATTCGTGAAAATCCCCATTATATCCATAAATCTGTTCTTTGTACCGTAATAGTTTATATTCTCTATCTAGTTTGTATTGAGCTGCCTTCATTTCGGCAATTGTAGGTAACCTATAGGTTACTTTTGAAGGAAATCTATCTCTTTTGCGAGCATTTTTACTTCTTATAGCATAGACAGCATTTACCACATCTGTACGCCATTTACAATACATTTCAGCCTGTTCTTTATTAATTTGTACAACAGGATGCCATTGGTACCATGGTGCGCTGGTGTAATTATCAACATTAAGTTTGTTATTGATTAACTCAAATGGATTTTCATGGCTCATTGCCATATAAAGTCTAGTGTTACCTGACCAAGGAATAAAAACGCTATCGGGTTTCACGCCATAACTAGGAAGGTCTTTTAGTTCTTCATGCCTTTTTAAAGACCAGTAATTCTCCAGATGATCTAAAAATTCATTGTACATTAAATTTGTGACCGGTACTTTATCTATATATAAATTATCGGTAAGTTGTATCGTTCCAGGTGGAGTAGAAGGGTCAACCTCTAAAGGGTCATATTTATCCATGTTTTTATATCCACTGCAATTAATTAGTAGAAATAATATGAATAATAAACCTAGTTTATTAGGGATATTAGATTTGATCATAAGTTGTTAAAAACAAAATATTAAAATTGCCTCAAAAATAGGGTATTAATAAAGTATTGAGCATTTTTGTAAACCTATTTATTCAACAACAAATAAACACCACAAATGAAGTTTTTTATTGACACTGCAAATCTAGATCAAATAGCTGAAGCTCAAGATTTAGGGGTTCTTGACGGCGTAACTACTAATCCATCCCTTATGGCTAAGGAAGGTATTACTGGAGAACAAAATATTATCAATCATTACAAAGCAATTTGTGATATAGTAGATGGCCACGTAAGTGCCGAGGTTATTTCTACTGATTTTAAAGGTATGGTAGAAGAAGGTGAAAAACTTGCTGCGCTTAATGATCAAATAGTTGTTAAACTACCTATGATTAAGGACGGTGTAAAGGCTTGTAAATACTTTTCAGACAAAGGGATCAAAACAAACGTTACCTTAGTATTTTCTCCAGGTCAAGCTATTCTTGCAGCCAAGGCTGGTGCAACATATGTATCACCTTTTATTGGAAGATTAGATGATATAAGCACAGATGGTCTTAACTTAATATCAGAAATCAGACATATCTATGATAACTATGGGTTTGAAACTGAAATTCTAGCTGCTTCAGTGAGACATACAATGCACGTTATTGACTGTGCAAAAATAGGAGCCGATGTTATGACAGGTCCTCTTTCTTCAATTGAAGGGCTTCTTAAACATCCTCTTACCGACATAGGATTAGAAAAATTTCTTGCTGATTACAAGAAAGGTAATTCTTAATAAGAAACTATAAAAAAACCCGAATCATTAGATTCGGGTTTTTTTTAATTTCATTATCGGCTTAAGTAACCTAATAAGGTGGTTTCAATTTTATAATGAAACAAATTAATATTGGGGTCCATAATAATACCTTTTGAGCTTACTACCATACTGCGATTTTTCTTACTTAAAGCAAGCTGGCTATTAATGGTTTTCGGATCTCTGATTTGATATTCATGTTTAGGATTAAATGCAAGCCTCTTATTTGCTTTATTCCATAAATCACTATTCGGATTGTCTATATTAACACCTATGAATTTGATTTCAGGATATTTAGTACGCAAATCTCTTATTTGATTATGAATTCTAATGGCATAGTCTTCATCCTCATAGCTCCAAAAGAAAAGAACACTCATTCGATCAATGACTTCATTAATTTTGACTTCATTCTTTTCTGTATTGTACAGTTCAAAATTAGGAATCTCATTCCCAGGACTCAAGTTTATATAGGTGGATGCTAGACCATTTATTTGTGCAACTAGCTCGTCATTTGATGAAATTTCTGTAAAAACATCGATCATTGATTGTACCGTTTCATCACCCTTATGACTGCGTATGTAATTACGCACTTCTGCACTAGCATAAATGTCTTTCAGTTCATCAACTGTAAAAATGCTATCAATAACTTTTAATTTTTTCTTTCGGTAGTCCAGTGAGCCTAAGTGTACATCGGCGCCATTACCTTTGTCTAAAGAACATTGATAAAGAGAAAGATTACTTACCAGTGACCTTACATAGGAAGGAAAGGTATACATGTTCTGGTTATCAATGTCGTTTATATTAGTAGAATTGCGATGAGCGAAAAAGTTACTAGGTAGTCCTTTTGCTTGTAAAAAGTCCGTTTTACCAAAGTGCGTGTATGGGTAACGCTCTAATCTAGACCAGCCGTTCCATTCAATTAGTTTTTCTGCATCGGCTACAAATTTTGGATCAAACTCTTGAACTTTTGCGACTTTGAGTAACCGCTTCTTTTGCGCTTTGATAATGCTGTCTATATACTTCTTAAAGTCTTTAGGTTGTTGATTGTATCTAGCGGTAATTTGATCGTTTAACTGTTCTAGCTCGATGTAAAGGTTTATTAAATAGTTGTTCTCTTTAGCTCTAGAACCCGTAAATGCAAGACTTTCGTCAAAGGATTTAGAATTAAATCTCCATTTTAAACTGTCACCTTTTTTAATGTAAACAGATTGATACTCGTCTCCATGATGAAAAGTGTACCATCCTGTTTTAAAATTATTATTTACAAATGAAAATCGTTGTTGTTCATCTAATTCAAGCGTATCCCTAAAATCTGAATAATTGTGAATAATCACAAATCCTGCTCTAGGGTTGACAACTTTTCCTCCTAGATAGGTGATATCTCGTTGTTTCTCCTCACAAGAAGTAATGGTTACTAAAAGGAGTAATAGGTAACAAGAAAGTTTAAAAATGTTTTGCTTTCGCGAAAGCGTACTCATACACAACTCATTCACAGTAATTACAAATAAAGTAGTTACAGATAGGCTTACTCGTTAACAGCTTGTTAAATCTCTTGAAGAAAGTAATGCTCAAACTACATAGAATGAGTATTTTTGCAGCCTTAAAATTCAAGATTATGTTATCGGTTTCTAATTTATCGGTTCAGTTCGGTAAGCGTATATTATTTGATGAGGTAAATGTAAAATTCGGTGGTAGTAATTGCTACGGGATTATCGGTGCCAATGGTGCTGGTAAATCAACCTTTTTGAGGATTCTTACTGGAAAAATGGAGCCTACAAGTGGACACGTACATTTAGAGTCTGGTAAACGTATGAGTGTACTGGAGCAGGATCACAATGCTCATGATGAAGATACAGTGCTAGAAACGGTTCTTAAAGGAAATAAAGTCCTTTATAAATTAAAGGCTCAAATTGATGCATTGTACGCCGATTATACTGATGAAAATGCCGAAAAAATTGGAGAGCTTCAAGTAGAATTTGAAGAAATGGACGGTTGGAATGCCGATAGTAGTGCTGCATCGTTACTCTCTAATTTAGGAATAGGTGAAGAGTATCATTACACTCTCATGCAGGATATGGATGGTAAGCTCAAGGTACGTGTATTACTAGCACAAGCTTTGTTTGGTAATCCTGATGTCTTGATTATGGATGAGCCTACTAATGACCTAGATTATGAAACAATCTCGTGGTTAGAGAATTTCCTAGCAAATTATGAGAATACGGTTATTGTAGTTTCTCACGACCGTCACTTTTTAGATAGTGTGTGTACTCACATTGCCGACATTGATTTCGGTAAAATAAATTTATACAGTGGTAATTATACATTCTGGTATGAATCATCACAACTTGCTGCTAGACAAAGAGCACAAGCCAATAAAAAAGCCGAAGAGAAAAAGAAAGAACTACAAGAGTTTATTGCACGTTTTAGTGCCAATGTGGCAAAATCTAAACAAGCTACTTCTCGTAAAAAGATGATCGAGAAGCTTAATATAGAAGAAATCAAACCTTCTTCTAGAAGATATCCAGCTATAATATTTGATCGAGATAGAGAAGCTGGTGATCAAATATTAAATGTAGAAAAACTATCTGGATCAATTGATGGAGAAGTTCTTTTTAAGGATATCGATATCAATCTTGCTAAAGGTGATAAGGTTATCATGTACTCTAAAGATAGTCGTGCGACTACCTTATTCTATGATATTATTAACGATAGAGTAGCTGCAGATTCAGGTAAATTTATGTGGGGTGTGACTACTACACAAAGCTACTTGCCTGTTGATAATGCCGAGTTCTTTGATACCGACATGAATCTAGTTGACTGGTTGAGGCAATATGCTCAAACCGAGGAAGAACGCGAAGAAGTTTTCCTAAGAGGATTTTTAGGTAAAATGATCTTCTCTGGTGAAGAAGCATTGAAAAGCGCAAGAGTTCTTTCGGGTGGAGAGAAAGTACGATGCATGTTATCGAGAATGATGATGAAAAGGGCAAATGTTCTTATGGTTGATGAGCCTACTAACCACTTGGACCTTGAATCAATTCAAGCCTTTAATAACAGTCTAAAGAATTTTAAAGGAACCGTACTATTGACTACTCACGATCATCAATTTGCTCAAACAGTTGGTAATAGAGTTATCGAATTAACTCCAAATGGAGTAATTGATAGATATACCACCTTTGAGGAATATATGGACGATAAAAAAATCAAAGAATTGCGAGACAAGATGTACTCAAAATAGGAGTGCATTAAAGCAATAATCGGTTTTTTCTAATTTATTTATCAGCTCTTGATTTAAAAACAAGTTAAGGGCACACTCTTTGTATCATGCTTACAAAGTATATTGTAAATTTGTAAAGCATCGATTATGGGAATTTTACATCGCAGAAAAAATAAAAAGTACGATTATCAACCTCGTTATTACAAAAATGAGGATGGTGGAAGACCCTTTGAAATAAAAGGTAAGTTTGACGAGCACCGTAAAACCTTACAAAAAACAAAAGGCATAAAAGGCAAGTTTCAAGCAGCTGCAGATGATTATTCTAGCGGTATGGACGTTGCTGTTAAAAATCGTATTCTTATTATCATAGCTGTTCTTGTACTATTATTCCTTTGGTTCATCGATTTTGATTTTTCCATTTTTAGGTCTTAACAATACATGTCTGATATCATTAAACTATTGCCAGATCACGTGGCAAACCAGATTGCAGCTGGTGAGGTTGTACAACGTCCCGCTAGTGTAGTCAAAGAACTTCTTGAAAATGCCATTGATGCAGGTGCTACCTCCATCAAACTTATGGTTAAAGATGCTGGTAAAACTTTAATTCAAGTAATAGATAATGGTAAAGGGATGAGCATGACAGATGCAAGAATGGCATTTGAAAGACATGCTACATCAAAAATAACAACAGCCGAAGATCTTTTTAATTTAAATACAAAGGGATTTAGAGGTGAAGCTCTTGCATCTATAGCTGCGGTGGCTCATGTCGAAGTAAAAACAAAAAGGGACAGTGATAGCCTGGGAACGTTATTAAAGATTGAAGGATCCAAAGTTACCTCACAAGAACCTACTGTAACTGCAAAAGGAACCATGATAAGCGTGCGTAATTTGTTTTTCAATATTCCCGCGCGTCGTAAATTTTTAAAATCTGATCAAGTAGAGCTGCGTAATATTACTGATGAGTTTCATCGTGTTGCCATGGCTCATCCCAGTATACAATTTTCATTTGATCATAACGATAATTCTCTTTTTCAATTACCTACTAGTACTCTCAGACAACGTGTGGTTAATATCATGGGACCCAAATCAAACGAAAAACTGGTTCCTGTTGAAGAAGAAACAGAGTTGATTAACATAAGTGGTTTTGTAGGTAAACCCGAATTTGCAAGAAAATCTCGTGGGTTACAGTTCTTTTTTGTGAACGACCGATTTATAAAACATAGCTATTTTCATCACGCAGTAGTAAGTGCTTTTGAAGGGTTATTAAAAGATAAAGCGATACCTAGTTATTTTTTGTTTTTAACTGTCCCAGCAGATAGTGTTGATATTAATATTCACCCTACAAAGACTGAAGTGAAATTTGATGATGAACACAGTTTGTATGCTATTATTAGAGCTAGTGTAAAGCATGCTCTAGGTCAATTTTCAGTTCAAGGAATTGATTTTAACCTAGAACAACAATATGAAGTTCCCTATGAAGTAGCACGACAATCACAAGCTGAAAAACCTCGAATAGAGGTTAATCCTGATTTTAATCCATTTAAAGACTCTGGTGCATCTAAGGTTTCCAATAGTAATGTTGGATTCACTAGTTTTAAAAAGGAAAAAGCTCCTGTGTGGGAATCATTATATTCTGGAATGAATCAATCAACTGAGTTGATTGACGAAACAATACATCAGGAAGAAAATCCTCAATTATTTCAACGTGAGGAACATCAACAAAAACCTATTTTTCAATTACAACGCAAGTACATTGTAAGTACATTAAAAAGTGGTCTTTTGTTAGTGAACCAGCAACGTGCTCATGAACGTATATTATTTGAGCAATTAAGTAAACAGCTTTCAAAAAACCATGCTGTAAGCCAGCAATTACTTTTTCCTGTTAAACTGAATTTTGCAGTACAAGAAGTTTTACAGCTTAAGGAGCTTGAAAATCATCTTGAAGGAGCTGGATTTGTTTTTAAAACCCTAAAAGATAATGTTGTTGAGGTTGAAGGAGTACCTTTAGAACTCAATGAAAATGATGTAAGAACAGTTCTAGAATCAGTATTGGATAGTAAGGTTACAAGTGAAAAGGATACTTCACAACTTAGTTTGCAGTTAGCTGGGCAGTTATCTAAAAGTATGTCAATTAAAACGGGAGCGATTTTAAGTGTTCAAGAAATGGAAACGATTATTAATCAGTTGTTTTCATGTAGCGAGCCACAACTTACACCCGACCATAAAAAAATATTTATTAACATGACGAGCGAGTCATTAGATTCAAAATTTCAATAAGATATGTTTAATAACCTATTTAGTAACCTTACACCAGTAGTTAAGAATTTAATTATACTTAATGTAGTGGTTTTTATAGGAACTGGTTGGGTAGCACCAGCTTTATACGATTCGTTGGTACTTTACTTTTTTAAAGATCCAGAATTTCAAATATGGCAGATTTTTTCCCACATGTTCATGCATAGTAAATATGGTCTAACACATATTTTCTTTAACATGTACGGTCTTATATTATTTGGCCCAATCATAGAACGACGCTGGGGTAGCAACAGGTTTTTATTCTTCTATTTAAGCGCAGGACTTGGAGCAGTTGCTTTGACTTATGGTTTTCAATATTTTGAATATATGGATTATATCAATGAAGGATTGAGCCGTGGTTATACAGTAGAACAAGTGGAACAAGGAATCTTTACAAGACAAGAACCTTATGGATGGAAGGTGATGAGCGGTATGGTAGGAGCGAGTGGTTGTTTATTTGGAGTATTAGCTGCGTTTGCTTTTCTGTACCCTAATATAGAACTTATGATATTATTCATTCCGATTCCTATTAAAGCCAAATACCTCATAGGTATTTACGTGATTTATGAAACGTTATCAGCATTTGGTTTTATCACTTTACAGCAAAATGTGGGTCACGCAGCACATTTAGGTGGAGCGATTGTAGGGTTCATTATTGCATGGTACTGGAAACGTAATGATATGAATCAATATCGTATCGACTAATTTTTAAAAAGATGGACTTTATCAACGATTTTAAAAGACGTTATTCTGGGTTTGACACATCGGGTAAACTCATTGTGGTATTACTTATTTCAAGCCTATCAATTTGGTTGATTGGTAAGATTTCTGTCCCTGCTTATAACTATTTGGTATATCCATCTGGATGGAAACAACCGTTGTTTCAACCTTGGAGTGCCATTTCTTACGCGTTTATTCATTCTAGTATTTTACATTTTGTGGGTAATGCAATCGGTCTGTATTACGGTGGCAGGTATTTTTTGAACCTATTTAAGTCTAGGCATTTTATTGCTCTTTTTATTTTAGGAGTCCTTGCTGGGGCTTTAAGCTTTACTTTAGGCACCTCGATTGCGCCTTATTTTTTTAATAAAGGTGGGATTGTAGGAGCAAGTGCAGGAGTTTACGCGATACTTTTTTTTATCTTTCATTACTTTGCTGAACAAGATATACGAGTACTCAGCTTTACTTTTAAATTAAAATATATAGGATATGCCTTACTGGCAATTGAACTAATAGGTGTTACTTCTGGTTACAATCGTGGTGGATCTCTTGCTCATCTGGCAGGTGCAGCCGTTGGTTTATACGCTTCCGCGAAAGCGAAACAAGGTAACATGATCATGGAACCTATTGCAGTCGTAATAGATACCATAAAAGGTTGGTTCGATAGATCTTCTAGTAAGCCAAAATCAAGTAAAATGAAAACTGTGTACCGCAGTAAAAACAAAGTCAAAAACTCTCAAAAGCCCAATCAATCAGAGATTGACGCTATTTTAGATAAGATAAAGGAATCTGGTTATGATAGTTTATCTAAAAAAGAAAAAGATGTGCTTTTTAGAGCAAGTCAAGATTAAGATTTTACCTTATAAGGACTAGGTAGCTCAATTTTATAAGTAACCGCTAGTAACCTGATAAGTATAACAGTAATAGCAGCGCTAGGAAAAGTCCAAGCTGCTGGAACTCCTAATTTTTTAAGTCCAAAATACATAAATCCTCCTATAATACAGGCTGTTGCGTATATATTACGACGGAAGAGAACTGGTATTTTATTAAGTAATACGTCTCTAAGAACTCCACCAAAACACGCGGTTATACATCCTAAGGTAACACAAATAAGAGGCGGCAAACCTGCAGTTATTCCTATTTCTACACCTACAACAGTGTATAAACCTATACCAATAGCATCAAAGAGGAATAAGGTTTTGCTTATTTTAACTAGGTATCTTCTAAATAAAAATGATATGAACACGCTGATTAAAATCGTGTAGATTAAATTGGGATTTGTCATCCATGATACGGGTTCAATTCCTACAAGTACATCTCTAATTGTACCGCCACCAGCTGCAGTTGCAAAGGAAACGATAATTACGCCGAAGGGATCTAGTTTGCGTCGCATTGCTGCACTTGCACCAGATATGGCAAACGCGACGGTTCCTAGAATGTCTACAATTTCAACAACCGTCATTATTTTGATGTTAAGTGAAAATAATCTTTTAATACAGTACGTACGAATTGTCCATCTTTGAGGTCGCTTTTAATTTGAAGTATGCTTTCAATTTTTAAACGAAGCTGATGTAAAACGTTGTAATCACGACTTTGACCAGCTAGTCTGTAGATTTCTTTTATTTCATTTGCCTGAATATCAGATAGCAAGTGTGCATTGAGAAAAATAGGTTGATACCCTTCATCTACTTCTTGTAGAATTGTATGAGAAATGTTGACTGATTTTCTGGTGTTTATAACAATTGTTTTAGCCATCATGTCACCTAATCGTTGCTGTTTATCAGTTAGGAGAATTGAAACAGTACCTACTGTGAACATAAAAAGCCATAAATCAACCAATCTTACAATCCATCTAACAATAAAATCGCTCCATCTTGCAGGAGAACCATCCTCTTTAACTACTTTAATGCCCATTATAAATTTTCCGACCGTGCGACCATTAAAGATAATATGCATTATAAGGCTATATATAAAAATGGGGATCATGGAAAGCTCATATGCACCTATATCGTTGTCTCCGTCTAACACACTAATAGCGCGGTAAACGGTAAAAGTGAGTATAATTATATATGCAAATAGCACCAGTGCATCGATAATAAATGCTAAAATACGTTTGCCTAATCCGGCGTATACGTATTCTATATTCACATTTTGTGCTGTATTTATTGCAGTGTTAGACATACTTTAATAAGTTTATAGCTGTAAAAATTATAAGCTATGCGCGAGGCAGCTTTTGTCAAGCAAAATAAGGAAAAATGGATTGAGTTTGAAAGGGCTATGGACGCAAAAGTTTCATTAACACCCGATCATCTTTCCAATTTGTATATTCAATTAACCAACGACTTGGCTTATGCTCAAACCTATTACCCTAATTCCAGTACTCTTAAATATTTAAATTCACTAGCTAGTCAAGCCCATCAGAAAATCTATAAAAACAAAAAAGAAAGTAGAAATTCTATTATTAAATTCTTCTTTCACGATTTTCCTCTATTCTTTTCTGGTTATCAAAAGGAGTTCTTATACGCTGTAGGAGCCTTTTTAATAGCAATTTTCATCGGGACAATTAGTGCGCTTAATGACGATAGTTTTGTAAGATTAATACTATCAGATGCGTATGTGAATCAAACTTTGGAAAATATAGAAAACGGTAACCCAACTGCCATTTATCAAAATAGTGGAGAAGGCTCTATGTTTTTAGGAATCACCATTAATAACATTAGAGTTGGAATGTTATGTTTTGCTTTGGGTTTACTTACTTCTCTGGGTGCATTGTATGTCATTCTCACTAATGGTATTATGGTAGGAGCATTCTTTACGATGTTTTATCAAGAAGGAGTCAGTCTTGATTCATGGCGAGTGATAATGTTACACGGTACAATAGAATTATCAGTAATAGTAGTTTGTGGAGCAGCAGGAATTATACTAGGTAATGGTATTTTATTTCCTGGTACTTACGAACGTCGTAGGTCGTTTATTGTTGCAGCCAAAGCAGGACTCAAGGTAGTCATAAGTACAATACCCTTATTTATAACAGCAGGATTTATAGAAGGTTTTATAACGAGATATGCATTTATGCCACCTGTGTTAAATTGGATTATCATCGCAATAAGTGCAGCTATTATTATTTGGTATTATGGTTTTTACCCACAATTTGTAAAAAGAAAAAATGAGCAACACTTACATAGAACCCAGAATTAACAGGGATTTTAGCGGGATACTTACAGCCTTTGTGGATTTTTTAAAGGCAGAATCTAAATCATTGTTCAGTGTATTTATCACCTACAATTTTGTTTTAATCATTTTACTGTTTCTTACTAATTACATTGTAGATGCTGGTATTTCCAGTATCGTGGCTATTTCTACAGGAAATTTGGATGGTTATTTACTAGAAAATGCTCAGCAAAATAATGCTGTTACCTTAATAGGGACACTTGCAACCTATGTACTTACCGCTTTAATCTATATTTTAAATTCATCTTTGGCTGGCTCTTACATGAAACTATATGAGGAGCAAGGCGGTACACCCGAAAAGAAACTAGTATTCAAAAGAGCCTTAGGAAAAATGTTAGGCAGTTTTGTAATTCTGTTTTTAGGGGCAATTTGTGTGATACCTGTTGCTATTGTAGGAGTTATAATGATTTTCATACCAATACTAGGACTTTTTGCCTTTGCCGGATTAATTATCACTTACTTTACTTGGATAGGCTTAAGTGTTTTTTGTTATGCGTATACCGATGAGATAAGCATGACTGATGCCATGGGTCGAGGTTGGCAACTCTTATTTTTTAAATTTTGGAAAGCATTTTTTACTTCGTTTGTAGCTCTTGTAGTTTTATACATACTTAGTATTCTTTTCCAAATATTGCCTGCTATGTTAATTGGATTCTATTCTATGAATTCAAACCTGGATAACATTGAACTACAAAATGATTTTTTCATTGAAGCTCTAAGCTTTCTTTTTTATGGTCTCAATAGTATATCGGGTATATTAGTAACTTTTATTTCCATGTTCATTTTTGGGTTTATTTACCTCAATTTACACGAGTCCAAATACAATGTTTATCTTAAAACCCGTGTGGAACGTTTAGATGAATTAAGCGTATGAGAAAACTGATCTTTGTCATATTAGCATTGATTAATTCTTGCCTAGTTTACGGTCAGGATATACAAGATATTATTAAAGATATCGAATTACAGCCTAATAAAATTGTAGACACATTAGATCGCAATTACGACAATCGGGAGATTAAACCTAAATATTATAAGGAAGAGCTATCAAAAATTTACGATAGTGCCGAGTTTGAATACCAACGAGTTCAAGGTAGCGACTCCAATATATTCCGACGATTTTTGTCGTGGGTTTTGGAAGGTTTACGGGATCTCTTTGGTTTTGAAATATCACCTTTAACAGCAAAAATTATAGAATATACTTTTTATGCACTTATAATAGGTGTAGTATTATATTTTTCTATTCGCTTTTTAGGTACAGAAAAACCATCATCTCTATTGGGTAAATCTCGATCTTCTGATGGGCCCAGCGTTTCTCTAGAAGATACACATATTACACATATTGATTTTAACACATTAATAAAAGATAGTATTGCAGCAGCAGATTACCGCAGCGCAATTAGATACCAATATTTACTAGCACTTAAAATGCTAAGTGAGAGAGGTATTATTGAATGGGATTTTCAAAAAACCAATTCAGAGTACTACCGGGAGATCCAAGATCAAGAAAAGAAAACTTATTTTAAAAGAGTTTCAAATTGGTATGATTACGTGTGGTACGGAGAGTTTTCTATAGATCAATCTAATTATGAAAAGGCTTTAGAGGATTTTAATTTACTTAAAAAAGCAAGTGCTTAATGGATAAAAAAAGTAAAAGATTACTCATTCTTTTTGGTCTGCTAGTCCTTGCGGTTTTAGTAATAGAAACAGCTGCACCACCACCATTAAACTGGAAGCCTAGTTATACAAGTTATGATAAAATACCTTTCGGTAGTTATGTGTTTTATGATCAGTTAGATGACTTATTTGTCAATGAAAAAGTTCAAGCAATCGATAAGGATCCTGTTCAGTTTTTAAAAGAAAATGACTCAGTTACAAATTCTAATTACCTGTTTATTAATGAGTATTTAGGATTTGATAATGCTGAGGTTGATGACCTTTTAGAATTTGCAAGTCGCGGAAATAAAATTTTTATTTCTACAAAAAGCGTTTTTGGAGCGCTTGCCGATACTTTAAACATTGAATCTAACGAAACTTATGCTTATTATGAAGAGGATACGGTAAGAGTTCGGTTAAACAACCAGTCCTTTAAAAACCGCAGTTACATTTATAAAAAGGGTAGTAGTTATAGATATTTTGTGAGTTATGATACTACCCGAACACAAGTATTAGGAGAGGTTCTTCCCTTTGAACCTATAAAAGGATATCTCAAAAAATTTATTGAAAATTCAGAAAACGAATCAGACAGTACCTTTACCAAAGTACTTGAAGACAGTAAAATAGTAAGTAAAGAGAGAGAAATTCCGCAAGCAAATTTTATTGAGACTAAAGTAGGCGATGGGGCCATATACCATCACCTTAATCCAATTGCTTTTACCAATTACTACATGTTACAAGATGGTAAAGAACAATACATCGCCGAGGTAATGTCCTACATGAACGACGGACCTGTTTTCTTTGACGACTATGGCAAGGCTGGTAAACGAATAATTGAAAGTCCATTGAGGTTTATATTAAGTAACGTTCACCTGCGATGGGCCTGGTATCTAGCGCTAGGAAGTATACTGCTATATTTTCTTTTTAAATCAAAACGTGAACAACGAGCTGTTCCTGTAGTAGAGCCATTAGAAAACAGCACACTTAGTTTCACTAGGACTATAAGTAATATGTATTTAGAGAAGTCTGATTACAGCTCGATTGTGTCAAAAAAAATACGTTTTTTTCTAGAGCACGTGCGTTCACATTATTACATTCCGACAGATAAATTAGATCAACAATTTATTAAAAAACTATCTGTGAAAACAGGTAAATCACTGGAAGAAACCACTCAATTTGTTCAATTCCTTGGATATCTTATGAGTAAAGGAGTTCACAATAAATACGAATTAAAGCAACTTAACGACCAAATAGACGCTTTCTTAAAATAAACATATGGAAGATTATCAATCACCACAATTACCTAACGATTCTTCATCTGGATCACAACCTGTTGAACAGCACGTAGATCGTTTGGATAACGCTTTCGCGAAAGCGGAACCATCACAAACAGCTACCTTTTCAAACCGATTAGATCTAGGAGAAGTAGCTCAGGCAATTAATAGAATTAAAGCTGAACTGCGTAAAGTAATCATCGGGCAGGAAGAAATGATCGATTTACTTATTGTTTCTATTCTAGCCAACGGGCATTCCTTGATAGAAGGAGTTCCAGGAGTAGCAAAAACTGTAACGGCTAAGTTATTAGCCAAAACGATGAGAGTAAACTTTTCGAGAATTCAATTTACACCCGATTTAATGCCAAGTGATATTTTAGGTACTAGTGTGTTCTCGATGAAAAATAACGAATTTGAATTCAAGCCAGGTCCGATATTTTCCAACATTATTTTGATTGATGAAATAAACCGAGCACCTGCTAAAACACAGGCAGCGTTATTTGAAGCCATGGCAGAACGTCAAGTTACTATAGATGGTAAAGAGTATAGTTTAAATGCGCCATTTTTAGTATTTGCTACTCAAAATCCCGTTGAACAAGAAGGAACCTATAGATTGCCAGAGGCGCAATTGGACAGATTCCTTTTCAAGATCAATGTGAATTACCCTAATCTTCAAGATGAGATAAGTATACTACTAGGTAATCATAATCGAGTTGATAAGGATCCTGAATCTTTAATAGAGCCTGTACTCACGGCAGATAAAATAACTGAGTATCAAAATACGATCAAAAAAATCATAATCGAGGATAACCTTATCAGGTATATAGCTCAAATAACACTGAACACACGAGAAAACCCTAACCTGTATTTAGGAGCTTCTCCTAGAGCAAGTATTGCTATTATGAATGGATCAAAAGCATATGCAGCAATAATGGGGCGTGATTTTGTTACACCAGACGATATCAAGTATATATCAAAATCGGTATTGAGGCATCGTATTATTTTGACTCCTGAAAGAGAAATGGAAGGTTTTACCACAGATAAGGTGGTTGAACAAATCATAGACAGCATTGAGATCCCTAGATAGTGAAACGATTTTATAAAAATTTCTTTCTAAGGCAACGATTGTTTTTTATCCTAGCTGGTCTAGTAATCGCTTTTGTAATAAGCTTTTTCTTTACCAGATGGCTGGACTATATCATCTTTGCTTTTTATTGTTTAATAGGTCTTACAATTATTGATATACTCTCTTTGTATCTTAATAAATCAGGAGTTATCGCGTTGAGAGCAGTTCCTGATAAACTATCCAATAGTGACGACAATCCAGTTCAAATTAAAGTAACTAATCAGTATACATTTCCTGTTCATATAAGAGTAATAGATGAATTGCCTATCCAATTTCAAAAAAGGGATTTTGAGATAAAAGGATTTTTAAAAAATGGAAATTCTACAGACTATACGTATACAGTAAGACCGGTTGATCGCGGTGAGTATTATTACGGTGGCCTTAATATTCACGTGCACACCATATTGGGACTCGTTAGTAGAAGATATGTGTTCAATCAAGAAGTAATGATACCTTGTTATCCTTCATTTTTACAAATGCGTAAGTATGAGTTGATGGCTTTTAGCAATCGACTTATTGATTTTGGGATGAAGAAAATAAGGAGAATAGGACATACGATGGAGTTTGAACAAATTAAAGAGTATGTGAATGGCGATGATGTGAGAAATATTAATTGGAAAGCTAGTGCAAAACGCAGTCAATTAATGGTAAATCAATATCAGGACGAAAAAGCACAACCTGTATATTCTGTTATCGATAAAGGTAGAGTCATGAAAATGCCTTTCGAAGGGCTCAAATTAGTAGATTACGCTCTTAATGCTACTTTAGTAATATCAAATATTGCACTTAAGAAAGGAGATAAAGCTGGCATGTTTTCCTTTTCAAATAAGGTAGATAATCAAGTGATGGCTCAAAAAAAAGCCTCACAAATGAACTTGATTTTGGAAACCTTGTATAACTTGGATACTGATTTTAAGGAAAGTGATTTTTCTCGTCTTTATATAGATATCAAAAGGTCAATTACCCAACGCAGTTTATTATTACTTTATACCAACTTTGAAACCTTAGATGCGTTGTATCGACAATTACCTTATTTGCAGGCAATAGCAAAAAATCACTTGCTTGTTGTAATCTTCTTTGAAAATACTGAACTAAGGGAGCTTACAGATAAAGAAGCAACTACCACACAAGAAATCTTTGACAAAACAATAGCTCAAAAGTTTGCTTACGAAAAGAAGCTTATTGTTAATGAATTAAACAAATTTGGTATTCAAACGATCCTTACGGAACCTCAACATCTTACCATAAACACGATCAATAAGTACTTGGAGATTAAGGCTAGAGGATTATTATAACAGGAGGATTCGACTAGTTGGAGAAATTGATTAGTTAAAAATTACTGTTGTTAACGCGAGTAATTGTTATAAGTTTTTTATGATTATACTTCTTGATACTGCTCCAACTTAATTCTTAATTGCTGTATGTCGTTTTTAAGTTCTTTTGCAATGGAACACAGCCGTTCACTCCATTTACGATCTTTTGGGGCAACCTTGAATGCTTTACTTATTAATTGAGTATAATGTTTTTCCTTTATCTCAATTTGTTTTTTAACTCGTTCTATCTCCTTTCCTGAATCCATATAACAATATTATAAAATATTGTAATTCAGTACTCTTGCGATTAAGTTAAACGTATACAAGGAAAACTTAATATTTTGTTTGAAACTTAAAAAGATGACTAAACAAAAAACCAGATCAATTAAGACCTGGTTTCTTTCCCCTTAAAAATGTTTTCCCTTAACATTGATACTGTAAAATTATATTCATTCTTAAAAAGTGATGTAAAATCAGTAACATGTTAGGGTTAAATTACTATTAAGTCTAGTCTTGCAAAGCAAATACTCGTTTTAAAAGGTCAGTACTACGTGAACTTACTTTATTTCTTATTTGTAGTTCTTCTTGTGCAATCATTTTGAAAACTCCTTCTAGAGCTTTTTCAGTTACATATTGAGTAAGATCTGGATTAACATCATCAGTAAGTGGTAAAGAGTTGTATTTGGTAATCGCGTTTGACCATAAGTCTGTAGCTCCTACCTTGCCTAAATTATTTTGAATTACCGGACTAAACTTTGCTCTTAACTCCTCAGTTGTTTTAGCTTCAAGATAACTGGTAGCAGCCCTATCATCACCTAATAGTATGTTTTTAGCATCGTTAAAAGTAATTTCCTTTACCGCATTGGTGAAGATGGGTAAGGCTTCTTTAGTAGCATCTTCGGCAGCACGATTTAATAACTTCAAACCTTCATCTGCTATGGAGCTTAAACCTATTTTACGCAAGCCTTTATCTACTTTTTGCAGTTCATCTGGTAATAAAATTTTGACTGCTTCATTCCTGTAAAACCCATCCTTCTGCATGAGTTTAGTTACTTCTTTATCAATTCCTTGATCTAGTGCAGCTCTTAGTCCGTTTCCAATTTCGGCTTGGGATAAAGCGCCTCCTTGTGGTAAGTTGTTGGCGATATCTTGAAGTGTTTTACAGCTACTAATTACTAGTAGTAAAGCAAAGATTAAAGAGAATCTTTTCATGATAAATAATTTTTATAAAGATACAATTAGCCATGATTTTGGGCATCATCTTTGATACTTCTTTTAAAACCAAAAACCCATGATTAAAAAATTACTCTAGTTCTTCTTATTGCCTTTATATCATCATGTTATTCCACTCAGGAATTAAGTAAGCGCACATCAACTGATATCATGTATTTCAATAAAAATACGTTTGAAGCAGAATATCAAAATAGGGTTCCAGGCGATACACAAAACAGCTTATGGAAAGATCTGTGTTTTCATGACAATTCAAAAAATCAGATAGGCTCAACTTTAAGTACGGTAGGACTTAAAATGGAAGGTGATAACAGGATTAAAGCTGTACTTTATGAAAATAAAATCCCTCAAGATTCATTAATACTCAAAGGAAAATTAAAAGATAAACTTTTTGTTATAAGAAAAGGTAGTTACGTGATACCCTTAATATTCGTAAATGGCTCTAGGACAAAGAAAACAGCCTTAGGCAATGATATCAACGGCGATTTAGTGTTACTTCAAAAGGATGCTGAATCATCTGCTATTCTAGGTGAAGAAGGACACTCTCAAGCAGATTTTGTCACCGCAACTTACATGCGTATTAAGTAAATAAAAAAAGCACCTTGCTTTAGGTGCTTTTTATTATTGATCTATAGAACCCATAACTTTTTCGGCAAAGGCATTGGCAGCTTCAACACCTGACATTCCTTGTGCTACATTAGCATGGACCTCAAGTGCTCCACATATATTAGTGATAAGTTCACCTACCACATCCATTTCCTCATTTGTTACTGATCGATGTTCAGAAAAATGTTCTAACACTTCCAGTGTAGCTTCTAGCTGTTCTGGAGTAGTTCCTTTTTGTAAATGTCTAATTACTGGTAACTTCATTTACTAGGTCTTTAAGGTTTTCAAATTTGTTCGTTTGTACTTGGTTTACAAAACTTCCACCTTTAAAAGTAGCAAAGGTAGGCAAGTTGTCTACGGTAGCTAATTTTCTTGATTCAGGAAACTTTTCTGCATCAACTAGTATAAAAACAGTGTCTTCATTCTCGGCAGATAGTTTTTTGAATTTTGGTTTCATTAACCTGCAGTTTCCGCACCAGCTCGCCATATACTGCACAACAACCTTGTCGTTGTTACCTACAATTTCTTGTAAATTATCTTGATCTAAAGTTTGCATAACAATTTTTTAAAAGCGCTTGTATTCACTTTTGTAATTACAAGCGCTTGTTTTTAATTTTTAGTTTTGAGAAAAGTATTCTGCAGTTCCTTTACGGTTTGCAGTCATCGCTGTTTTACCTTCTTCCCAGTTCGCAGGACATACTTCACCGTTTTTCTGTACGTGAGAGTAAGCATCGATTAAACGTAAAAACTCATTTACATTACGACCTACAGGCATGTGATTGATTCCTTCATGGAATACTGTTCCTTCTTCGTCGATAAGGTAAGTAGCTCTATATGTTACATTATCACCTACAAGTACGTGATCATCTAGATCCTCATTATATTCTACTTCAACATCTAGAATGTCTAATGTACCAGAAAGATTACGATTTGAATCTGCAAGGATTGGGTATGTTACACCTTCAATACCACCATCATCTTTTGGAGTGTTTAACCAAGCAAAGTGTACCTCTGGAGTATCACATGAAGCACCAATAACTACAGTGTTTCTTTTTTCAAATTCTCCTAGAGCCTCTTGGAATGCATGTAATTCGGTTGGACAAACAAAAGTGAAGTCTTTTGGGTACCAAAATAAAAGAACTTTTTTTCCTTTATTCTTTGCCTCTTCAAGTACATTTAATTTAAAAGTGTCTCCCATTTCGTTCATCGCGTCAACGTCGATGTTTGGAAATTGTTTACCTACAAATGCCATTTTTTATATTTAAAAATTAATTGATTTTTGATGAGACAAATTTAAGTTACGCTTTCGCGAAAGCGTGATTTTTTTTATCTTATATCAATATATGATTATAGAGTTTCCTTATGGTGTTAAATCAAAATAATAACTGTAACTTATTTTTTTAAAGGTGAAATTCTAACAGTTATAATAGACTACCTTTGCAGTTATTCTAAAGTTGATATCCATTTTAATGATATCAATGGTAATTACCCTATATGTTATTTAAAGATTTAGGCTTATCTGCTGCCTTGTTGAAAGCGATCGACAAAAAAGGATACTCACAGCCTTCTCCCATTCAGGAAAAAGCTATACCACAAGTATTACAAGGAAAGGATGTTCTAGCCAGTGCACAAACTGGTACCGGAAAAACTGCTGGATTTACACTTCCATTGCTACATAGATTAGGAGAATCTAAAGCAAAAAATAGACCAGTGCGAGCTCTTATTTTAACTCCAACAAGAGAACTTGCTGCTCAAGTATATGATAATGTAAGAGAGTACAGTGAGTTTTTAAACGTACGTAGTGCTGTTATTTTTGGCGGAGTTAATCAGAATCCTCAAGTTGATTTACTTAAAAAAGGTGTTGATGTTCTTGTTGCAACTCCAGGACGATTGATCGATCTTAATAATCAAGGCTTCTTAAAACTTAATCAAGTAGAAACCTTAGTTCTAGATGAGGCTGATCGTATGTTGGATATGGGATTTCTAAGAGACATAAAACGTATACTAGCCTTGCTGCCAGTAAAAAGGCAAAACTTATTATTCTCAGCTACATTTTCAAAAGAAATAAAAAAACTAGCAGCAAGTTTCCTCAATAATCCAGTGTTAGTAGAAGCAACTCCAGAAAATACTACTGCCGAAAAAGTAGATCAACTCATGTATAGAGTTGATACAAAACAAAAGCAAGACGTGTTAATCAATATGATAACCGAAGGAAATTGGTCACAGGTTTTGGTATTTACTCGTACTAAACATAGAGCAAACAGACTTGCTGAAAAATTGAACAAATCCAAAGTAACTGCAGCTGCTATACATGGTAACAAAAGTCAAGGTGCTCGTACAAGAGCGCTAGCTGGATTTAAAGACTCTAGTGTTAGAGTTTTAGTGGCAACTGATATTGCTGCTCGTGGATTAGATATCCCATTATTACCTTATGTGATCAATTATGAGCTGCCTAATGTGCCCGAAGATTATGTTCATAGGATAGGTCGTACAGGTAGAGCAGGCGCTAGTGGACAGGCAATTTCTCTAGTAGCTGGTGATGAGGTTTCTTATGTAAAGGGAATTGAAAAACTCCTAGATCAACGATTCGATTTTGAAATTATAGAAGGTTATGAACCAGATCCTAATGCGCCTACTGAAAAGCCTAAACCACAGAAGCGAGGTCGTAAGAACAACAGCAAGCGCAGTTCTTCAAATAGGAACAAGAATAATTCTTCACGTTCTAATCGTAATAAAAATCGTAAAGGTCCAAAACGTAATTAAACAAAAAAACCTACACAAATGTGTAGGTTTTTTTTTAATCTTCACCAATGGTATCTAAGGTAGGTTGTTTGCCAGTTAATTGACGGATTTTAATTCTAAAAGCCGCAAATAGTAAGGTCATAAAAGGAGATAACCAGTTAAAAATGGCATACACAAAATAGTCTTTAACATCAACTCCTAAGGTTGAGCTTTGGTACGCACCGCAAGTGTTCCATGGGATAAGTACACTTGTAACAGTTCCAGAATCTTCAAGAGTACGTGATAGGTTTTCTGGTGCCAGTCCTTTGTCCTTGTAGGCTTTGGCATACATTTTTCCAGGTACGACAAGAGCTAGATATTGATCACTTGCAGTTACATTAATAGCAAGACAACTCACAACAGTACTAGCAAATAATCCGAATACAGAATCGAATAAATGAAGCAATGCGCGACTAATTCTAGCCAATGCTCCTATAGCGTCCATTACTCCACCAAATACCATTGCACAAACAATCAACCAAATGGTACCTAGCATACTTTCCATACCTTTTCCTTCAAATAGTCCAGTCAACTTATCCTTGATTTTAGTATTGTTGGTAATTGGATCTACACTGGTAGAAACTGTAATTGCATCCATAATAGCAAAATAAGCTGTAGCAGCATATCCAGTAGGCACTGCAGATAGCTCTAGTGTACCTAGTTCAACGTCATCCTTGAGTATGGTTACTGTTTTATTAGTAGTAAAGGAATCATTTTCACCACCGCTGGGCAAATTAAATACAACAGGTTCACTTAATACCACATCGCTATCTTCAACAGGTTGTAGTGTATAAGTACCTGGATTTTGAAAATTATTGCTACTTGTGTTATCCCATTCCACATAGGATTTAAATTCGTCTTGAATTTCTGTAATTTGATATTTTAAACCGTTTTCATAAACGATGTGGTTTTGAAAGATTAAAGCAAATACACCAGCGAGCAAAGTTCCTAGAAGTAAAGCAATAAGCGGTGATACCTTTTTAACAATCATCGCAATAACGATAATGGGAACTAGGAATAACCACGCCGAAGTATTAAACGTAGCATCAATCGCTGCTTGATACTCGCTTACATCCACATCGCCAGCACTATCTATTGTAAATCCTATAAACATAAAGACGAACAAAGTGACTAATATGGTAGGAACAGTCGTATAAGTCATGTACTTAATATGAGTAAATAAGTCGGTTCCTGCCATAGCTGGGGCAAGGTTAGTGGTGTCGCTTAATGGACTTAACTTATCGCCAAAGTAAGCACCACTGAGAACAGCACCAGCTGTCATCCCAGCACTTATATCTAGAGCGCCTGCAATTCCAATTAAGGCGATACCAACTGTGGCACTCGTGGTCCAGCTACTACCAGTAGAAATGGAAATAACCGCACAAATAATAACGCAAGCAGTTAAGAATATAGATGGATTAAGCAAGTCCAGTCCGTAATAAATCATAGTAGGGATAATACCACTCAATAGCCATGTACCGGCAAGAGCACCTACCATTAATAATATTAAAATGGCTCCAGTAGTAGATTTTATATTCTGTGCTACTTCTTCAACCATTTTCTTATAACTCACTCCATTAAAGGAGCCCACAATTCCTGCAACGGCAGCTCCTAGTAAAAGAACAAATTGATTACTACCACCTAGTGAATTATCACCGTACAAGTACACGTTTACAGCTAGCATGAGCACAAGCGCAATAACAGGAATAAGTGCTTCAAAAATGCTTAATTCTCTGTTTTCAATAATTTTTTCGTCTTCTTGATTGATGTTTTGGCTTTCCATAAACGTTATTCAGTTTTTAGGTAGTTACGTCGCAATATACTATTAAATGGGTAATTGTATATCACGCTTTCGCGAAAGCGTAATATGTAGCTTTCCTTATCCAATATATAGAAGCAGCGCCGTAAGAAATTTGATTAATAATGTAGCTAAAGAGAACCTTAATAAATGGATAATAAATAACAATAAAGCAAGTTCTGATAAACGCCTTTTTAAAGTTACATTTGTTGTAAATAATATGAACTATGTCTGAAACTGTTGAAAGAATAAAATGCCTAATTATAGGTTCTGGTCCTGCTGGATACACAGCGGCAATATATGCAGCTCGTGCCGATATGAAACCGGTTGTTTATACAGGTATGGAACCAGGTGGACAACTTACCACAACAACTGAAGTAGATAACTTTCCTGGTTACCCTGAAGGAATTGATGGACCATCTATGATGGTAGATTTACAGAAACAAGCTGAACGTTTCGGTACCGAGGTTCGTTTAGGAATGGTTACTGAAGTTCATTTTGCTAGTGAAGAAGGTGGTATGCATACTGCAATTATCGATGGTAAGACTAAAGTACAGGCAAATACTATTATTATATCAACTGGAGCAAGCGCCAAATATCTAGGGCTACCTAGTGAACAAAGATTGCGCGGTGGTGGAGTAAGTGCTTGTGCAGTTTGTGATGGATTTTTCTATCGCAATCAAGATGTTGCCATAGTAGGCGCTGGAGACACTGCTGCAGAAGAGGCTACCTACCTAGCTAATATTTGTAAGAGTGTGACAATGCTAGTACGTAAAGACTACATGCGCGCCTCAAAAGCGATGCAACATAGAGTAAATAGTAAAGAAAATATAACTGTGCTTTACAACAGTGAGGTAGATGAGGTGCTGGGTGATCAAGTCGTAGAAGGATTGCGCATTGTGAATAATCAGACTAATGATAAGCATGAAATAGCTATTACCGGTTTGTTTATCGCAATAGGGCACAAGCCAAATACAGATATTTTTAAAGGCCAACTAGATATGGGTGAAGATGGTTATTTAATCACTGAGCCTGGTACAACTAAAACCAATATTCCAGGAGTATTTGCTAGTGGTGATGTTCAAGATAAGATTTATCGTCAAGCGATTACAGCAGCTGGTACTGGTTGTATGGCAGCTCTAGATGCAGAACGTTATCTTGCTGAGGTTGGTGTAGTGGAGGAAACTATTGCTGGTGATTATCACGTAGAATAGTTTCTCAACTTAGTTTATAATAAAAAATGCGTTTGAACTCTCAAACGCATTTTTTATTTGTTGCAGTAATGCTATCTATGATTTCTTAAGTATTGCTTTACCAGAGAATTCTTCAATCTTGATATCGGGCGAACCGTAAAGCGTGATTTCTGTACTGTTACTAGCGCTAATTATTATGTCATCGGTAGCGTTAATTTCAACTCTTGAACTATTTGAACTACTTAGTTTAAGATTGTTGACAACTAGGTTTTTACCTTCTAACTCTGCTCTTTCTTGAATAGTAAGTTCTCCATTTTTGATGTCACCTTCAATACGTGCATCAGCGCGGTCTTTCATGTTATATTCTAGAAAATTGTAATTGAATAGGGCTTTAATGTTTGCGTTGCCTTTAAAATTAATTTTGGCTTGATCTCCAGATAGGTTGAGTTCTAACTTTGTACTATCATCGGCATTGAGTTCTAGATTTTTAACGTTTGCAGTCATATAAACCTCGGCATCGTTGTCTACATTCAAAATTAAGTTTTCAAAGTTTAAAGCGGTTACACTTGTCAACTCGCCATCATCTGTCACATGAATCTTATTAAGTTCAGGCCCATAAATGATTCTAAATTTCATTTCTTTTTTTGAACGAATTCTTGCAGTTGTATTTATCATTAATTTACCGTTCTCTATAACTGGTTGTAAATATTGGTGCAAGTTTGAATCTGTAGTGATTTCAATTTGTGTGGCAGCGCCTGGAACGATTTCTACCTCATAATCCGAATTTATTTCAAGAGATTCGAATATTTCAATCGGACTAATTTCAGTTGTTACTTCACGATTACCTTTTACTTTTTCTAGATCTTGTGCTAGGCTTACTGTAGCCGTTATCATCACTAGTATTAGGAGTATATTTTTCATATAGTTCATATTATGATTCAAAAGTAAACAAAAACCGCTCCAATTAAATGAAGCGGTTCTCAAATACTACGTTACAATCACAAAACATAGTACAACAACGATTTTTCTTTTTCATTAAATCATTAGTCTTGGTATTGCCATTCGTTGACTTCTGGATCGTTTAAAGTCTTTGAAGTAACGCTATCATTGACTACTTCATTATTTTGAGTTGTTACTTTTTTTTCTTCATTGATCACAGGACAGTCTAGACAAATAGCTTTACCATTTTTCACTTGATAAGTTTTTTCATTATCGTATAAATCAAAGGCATCGTTACTGATACCATTGCGATAGCGGTGAATAAAATCATCATCCCA
The DNA here is from genome assembly GCF_002117085.1 of Nonlabens tegetincola. Taxonomy (GTDB): domain Bacteria; phylum Bacteroidota; class Bacteroidia; order Flavobacteriales; family Flavobacteriaceae; genus Nonlabens; species Nonlabens tegetincola. The sequence goes on from NZ_CP019342.1 coordinate 432,502, forward strand.
ATTGAATATTGTGCCTTCTGGTAAGGCGATAATTGCATCTACCCGTTGCTGGTTAAGCCTTTTGTTTTCGCGTAAAGCGAAATAATTATCAAGAGTTAACGTGCTATCAGTAAGCTCATATTTATAGATAATATTATTAGCATTTTCTTTAGCCTCGTCCATGGTTGATCCTGCCGCCTTGTAATTAAGGGTAATGCTCGCAACCGAGTCTGTTGTAGAGGTTACTGCTACACGTACATCGCGCGACAGAACTTTTGGTCCTTCATCGTCATAAACAATTTTTACATTGTTTGCGTTAATGCGTACTTGATCGGTAAAGTCTGTTTCAATAACGTCAAGAAATAAGGTTTTTTGTGGTGCCACGGTAAACTTCTCTTGTTTAGCAATAGATGCTTTAATGGCTTGGCTACTAGCAATTTTTGTGGTTATGAATACCATTCCTATTACTGATGCTATCCAGATACCTGCAAGTGCAACCTTAGCGGTGGTACCTATACTGCGCAAGTTAGATACTAAAAGCTTAAGTCCTAAAATGGCTAATACTAATAGTGGGATTCCTACAAGAAAGAATACAGCAAGTGTTGCCCACCAAATATTAACATCGGCAGGAATACCTATGTCCAAAATATCGGCTGCTTGCATACCGTCTATAGAGATACTTCCTGCGGTTACTAGTGATATCAATAAAGCAATTATACCTATTGATGCTGCTAGGAAAATACATAGTCCAATCAATTTGACTATGGCCTTAAAGAATCCTTTAATAATTCTACCCAGAGCTCCAAAGAATTTTACGGTACCACGTTTACCTTTTTGACCTACCACACGGTAGCCGGCGTCGGTCTTTTCATCGGCTACTGTACTAAAATTTTCAAATGAATTTTGCTCTTCAATATTAGATATATTCACTTCTTTACCTTGCATGGTAAGACGCTGTGCCGTAGTCACTGCATCAGGTACAAAGATCCACATAATTACGTATACAAGAACGATCCATCCTGCACTGAAAAAGGCAAGTAGTACCCATAAAATACGTACCCATATTGCATCTATGTTGAAGTAATAGGATAACCCAGAGCTTACACCACCTATATAACCATTTTGCGTGTCTCTAAAAAGCTGTTTACTAGGTCCAGCAGATCTGTGTTTGCGTTTTGGATCTTCAAAGATTTCTTCATCAACTTCATAATCTTCTGGTTGTCCCATTATTTCAATCACGTCTTCTACATGATTGATAGAGATAACTTGTTGATCATTGGCTCTTTTTTCCATGAAAAGTTCTGCGATTCTAGATTCTATATCACGCATTATTTCATCGGCGCCACTGGTGCCACTAAAAGATCTTCTTACCGCGCTCAAATAGCGTTGTAAACGGTTGTAGGCGTCCTCATCTATATGAAAAAACAGCCCAGCAAGATTTATATTAATTGTTTTGTTCATGATTTCTTAGTTTTTGAGTTGGTAACCATATTTACAGCGTTTTTTAAGTCTTCCCAGGTACCGGTTAATTCTTCTAAAAATATTTTTCCTGTTTCAGTAAGTCCATAATACTTACGTGGTGGTCCACTTGTTGATTCCTCCCATCTATAAGATAGGAGACCAGCATTTTTAAGTCTGGTTAATAGTGGATAAATCGTTCCTTCAACTACCAGCATTTTTGCATCCTTAAGAGTTTCTAATATTTCTGCAACATAAGCATCGTCCTCTTTAAGGATAGAAAGAATGCAGTACTCAAGTACGCCCTTGCGCATTTGCGCTTTTGTGTTTTCTATCTTCATATAATTTTATTTTTTAATCTCTTCCTGCTCAATTTGAGTAGAAAGAAAATTAATGGTTAAAGGATACTGGTACAGTTCACCTTCTTGAGATTTAACTGCTGCTTTTATACTGCAAACTAGATCCAATATGGCTAGAAATAGAATTCCTGTACCACATATAATACCGCTAGATACTATAAGGTTAAAAGTTCCCATATTATTAAAAAACGGGAAATCATTACCGTCCATCGCTTCCCATAAGCTAGGACCACCAGATACAATGGAACCTATTATAACGCTACCACCTAAAAATGCAAGAGCAAATGTGTATAACGTCATGCTTAATTGAAAATTAATGGCCTGCTTACCATTAAAGTCTATAAAAGGAGACTTCTTTGAGTTTATCATCCAAAGTAGCATGGGCAGGATGAAATTGCCCAATGGAAATAGCCATTTGCCAAAGGTGAGTAAATGAATACCCGTGGCTATGTTCCTGTGGTTTTTCTCGATTGATTTTTCCATAGCATATTAATTTCTTATGCAAATATATATCTAAAAGATAGTATTATGCAATACAAAGTACCATATATTTTTAATTGCACTGTGTTTTTTTAATGTACGCTTTCGCGAAAGCGCAATAAATACAAGCTCTTTCCTTACATTTGTGGGAAATGTTAAAATTATGATTACTCCTTCAAAAATTAATACGTTCACCTTTTTCAAGCTACCTAGTTGTTGGTGGACAGGAGTTAGGGTTAAAGAAATCGACAAGCAAAGTTGTGTAGTAGGAGTGAAACACAGATGGTTTAATCAAAATCCTTTTAAGTCTATGTATTTTGCCGTCCAAGCTATGGCGGCCGAGCTTTCTACGGGTGCACTTGTTATGTCTTATATTCAAGAAAGCAATGCCAAAGTAAGTATGCTTGTGGCTAACAATAACGCAACTTTCACAAAAAAAGCCACAGGAAAAATTACTTTTACTTGTAACGATGGTTTAAAAATTAAAGAAGCAATTGAAAAAACGGTAGAAACTGGAGAAGGTCAAACCGTATGGATGCAAGCTCAAGGATTAAATGAAGATGGTGTGCAGGTGAGCTTATTTAATTTTGAATGGACTGTCAAAAGAAAATAGGTACTTTTCTTGGACTAATTTAAATTAGATATTTAAAAATTGAAAGCACGTATTCATAAACACACCCTAGAATTTAAAAGTCCTGCGGGAACTTCACGAGGTATTCTTAAAACCAAGGATACTTGGTTCTTAATTCTTGAAAATGAAAATAAAAAAGGAATAGGAGAGATTAATATGTTTCGTGGGTTGTCCTATGATGATAAACCAGGTTTTGAACAAAAATTAGAATGGTTGTGCGATCATATTCATTTAAAACCATCCATCATACTTGAGGAATTATTGGAATGGCCTTCTATTAGATTTGGTTATGAAACCGCATTAAAATCTTTTCAAAGTACAGACTGTTTTGAGTTGTTTCCTAGTGTTTTTACTCAAGGTGCAGATAGCATTTCTATTAACGGATTGATATGGATGGGTGACCAAGAGTTTATGCTAGACCAGTTAGAAGAAAAAATGCAAACTGGTTTCTCTTGTATTAAGTTGAAAATAGGTGCCATAGATTTTGAAAAAGAGCTACACTTATTACAAGTGATAAGATCACGTTTTTCTGCTAATGAGATGATAATCAGAGTAGATGCTAATGGAGCTTTTTCAATTGAAAACGCCATGGAAAAATTAAATCGATTGTCCGTGTATGATGTACATAGTATTGAACAACCTATAAAGCCTGGTCAATATGAAGCAATGGCCCAACTTTGTCAAAATACGCCAGTTCCTATTGCCCTTGACGAGGAATTAATTGGGTTGCATACAACGGAAGAAAAGCAAAATTGTTTGGATTTAATACGTCCTCAATTTATTATTTTAAAACCAGCTCTAGTTGGAGGATTTCAAAGCTGTCGCGAGTGGATCAATATAGCTGAAGAGCGAAATATTGACTGGTGGATGACCAGCGCTCTAGAATCTAACCTAGGTTTAAATGCTATTGCACAGTTTACATATACTTTAGGTGTAACAATGCCGCAAGGTTTAGGTACTGGTGGACTTTTTACAAATAATATTGATGCACCTTTGGAAATTAAAAAAGGAGAATTATGGTGTAACAATACAACAAATTGGAACACCAACTATTTAAATTTATAAAATGTATATAGAACAAGGTTACAAAGGAAAGTTAGGCATTTGGAATGCTTTTATTCTACCAGTAGGTTTTATTTTATTAATGACTTTCAACTATTTTGCTACCAAAGCATTTTTAGATGAATCTGGTGAGTCTACTAGCGAGATCATGCAAACTATGATTGATCAAATGGGTACATTACCATTTTTGGCCATCAACTTAATGGTTTTTGTAATCGGATTGATTATTGTCTTTATTTGGGTAAAGTTCATCAATGGTCAATCTTTGACCAGTTTTACCACTTCTCGTTCAAGGATTGATTGGAAACGCATATTTACCATGTTCTTTATTTGGGCTGTTTTTCAAGGTGGTATGATTTTCATGACAGCTCTCAATGCTCCAGAAGATTATGTCTATAACCTTCAATGGGATAAGTTTATTCCTCTTGTGATTTTGTCGTTATTAATGTTTCCATTTCAAACTAGTTTTGAGGAATATTTATTTAGAGGTCAATTGTTACAAGGATTAGGTATAGCTACTAAGAGTCGTGCTATATCGTGGATTGTTACCTCTGTATTATTTGGATTAATGCATGCCGCAAATCCTGAAGTAGAAACATTAGGACCAGTTGTTATGGTTTTTTATATAGGTACAGGTCTACTCTTAGGAGCGATGACTTTGCTCGATGAAGGGTTAGAGCTGGCACTAGGTTTTCACGCGGCCAATAATATCACAGCCGCATTGCTCATGACAAGTACATGGACAGCCATACAAACCGATTCTGTATTTATAGATATGTCCGAACCTACTTTTGCGTGGACCGATACCTTATCTATTTTTATTGGATACCCTATTTTATTAATTATCTTAGGTAAAATTTACAACTGGAAAAATTGGAAAGAAAAACTATTCGGTCGCGTACTGGATAGAAAAGAATTTTTTGAAAAAGAAGGAACAAATGATCCCCAAAGTACACCCGAGTTTTAAATTAAATGGTCGCTCATTAGATCACGAAGGTCTAATGATAGTTGCCTATAGCTATGTGAAGGAAGGTGACGCCTGGGAAAAAGAGGTGGGAGACTTTTTGCTTAACTGGCTTGATGATTTTGAAGTTCTCACGGTTAATACCAGTGGTTCTACTGGACATCCAAAATCTCTTAAAATTAATAAACAATTCTTTTTAAACAGTGCAGCTATAACTGCTAATTATTTTGATCTTATACCAGGAAAACAAGTGTTGTGTTGCCTGCCATTACAATACATTGCTGGTAAAATGATGTTTATAAGAGCAATTCAACATGGCTGGCATTTGGATTGTGTTGAGCCTACAAGTCAGCCCTTAAAAAAGGCTGAGAAGCGCTATGATTTTACGGCAATGACTCCTTTTCAATTGTCACAGTCATTGGACAATATTCATAAAAGTCGTGTCACGTTATTAGGCGGTAGTCCGGTAACTGCAACCCTTGTGGGACAACTACAAGGCAAGCACAGTAGAGTTTATCAATCTTACGGTATGACCGAAACATGCAGCCACGTAGCGATTAGACAATTGTACCCACAATATGAAGCTTGCTATACAGCATTAGGTAAAACTACTTTTTCATTAAGTAAGGATCAAACACTGGTAATAGATGCTCCACAAGTATCACCTGATTTACTTACTACCAATGATCTTGTTTTATTGCATAATGAGCAGAAATTTGAATTGCTAGGTAGACTAGATGACGTTATTAATTCTGGTGGTGTAAAGTTACACCCATCAAAAATTGAGGATAAATTATCCAGTCAAATCTCCAACCGTTTTTTCATAGGTAGTTTACCTGATAATGATCTTGGTGAACAGGTAGTATTAATTGTAGAAAGCGAATCTCCTTTTGATATTGATTTTAACGGTTTAGATAAGTTTGAAATTCCTAGGGCTATTTACTTTTTGCCGACTTTAGTTGAAACTAATACCGGTAAAATCCAAAAAAAGAAATCAATAGAACAGGCACTTCTGCATGCATCCTAACAATATTCATCAAGAAGATTATCCCTTTAATGAACTAATTAAAGCATATCCACCTTTATCCAAGTTTAAAGTCCAGTTTCAGGATAAACCATCTATAAACTTTAATGATCCATTAGCTTTAAAGGCTCTAAACAATGCTTTGTTAGTACAGTATTATGGTATAACACCTATCGAATATCCTCATGGATATTTGCTAGCACCAGTTCCTAGTCGTGTAGACTATATACATCACATCGCAGATGAGGTTAAAGCTGGTGCAAAGGGACTTGATATAGGTTGTGGAGCTACAGCCATTTATAGTTTATTGGGAGCAAGTTGCTACAATTTTAATATGATTGGATCAGAGGTTAGTGAGAAAAGTTACGCTTTCGCGAAAGCGAATACCAAAACAGTCCCTTCAATAGATATAAGACTACAATCCGATCGAGGAAGTATCTTCAAAAATATTATTCAAAAAGGAGAGTATTTAGATTTCACGATTTGTAATCCACCATTTTTCAGTAGTGAGCAGGAAGCCATGAAGGCCTTTCAAAGAAAAGCTAAAAATTTAGGAGGTGAAAAAAAACACAACTTCTCGGGAACTGCCGATGAGTTATGGTGTAATGGTGGAGAAGCACTCTTTATCAAAAGGATGATCAAGGAGTCGAATGATTATAAAACTCAGGTAGGTTTGTTCTCAACCTTAGTATCTCAAAAAGGAAATATAGCTAGGCTAGAAAAACTTTTGACAAAAAAGCAAGCAAATCACTACGTGAAAAGTTCAAAAATAGGCTCCAAGATTGTTCACTATTTGTTTTGGAAATTTCGTTGATTCTTTTAGGAACTTTTCTATAAATACCTAGTCATTTAATTAACCAATCAAATATCCATTAAATCTATATTCAAACTAACTTTGTTATATTACAATAAGATTATGTTTGGTTTATTCAATAAGAAGACAGAAAAAGAGAAGCTTCAACAGGAATATGCACGATTGATGAAAGAATACCATAAACTATCTACTACAAATCGTGCGGCTAGCGATGCCGCTTTCAAAAAGGCAGATGATATCGCTAGAAAATTAGATGCATTGAAGTAATCATGGAAGCTGCATCTACCGCTCTTGTACCCTTAGAAATAAGAGCACTATTGCCGTTTAGGGTACGTAAAGCCTCAAAACTTTCTGGTGGAGATATAAATGAGGTCATGCTCATTGATCAAGGGGCTATTCAATATGTTTTAAAGTATAATGATAAGATTCAATTTCCTAAAATGCTCAAGCGGGAAAATGATGGGTTACAACTGCTTAGAAAGTCTGGTACAATAAGAGTTCCCTTAGTTATCGCTCAAGGCGAGAGTGCTACATATCAGTATCTACTATTAGAATATATTGCTCCAGATGCTCTAAATAAAAAGGATGAATCAAACCTTGCGATACAATTAGCTGCTTTGCACGATTGCACTGATGAGTTATTTGGATTAGATGAGGATAATTATATAGGAAGTCTGCCTCAATATAATTTACAAACTGAAAGCGGTACACAATTCTTTTTACACCAGCGATTGGTCCCGCAATTTGAACTAGCTGTTAATAATGGTTTTGAATTAAAAGGGATAGAAGGGTTGTTTAAAAAAATGGAACGTCTAATCCCATCGCAAAAACCTGCTCTTATTCACGGCGATTTATGGAATGGTAATGTGATTTTTACTTCAAATGGACAGCCAGTTTTAATTGATCCTGCTGCTCATTTTGGCCATGCAGAAATGGATATTGCAATGATGAAACTATTTGGTGGATTTTCTAATAAGTTCTACTGGATGTATCATGAGGTACGTACGCCTTTACCAGGTTGGGAGGAAAGAGTACCATTATATCAATTGTATTATCTATTGGTTCATCTAAACCTATTTGGTGCTGGTTATTTAAACCAAGTACAACAGTGTATAAATAAGTATGTTTAAATAGGAGTTTAGACTAGCCCTGCAGTTTCTTTGCTATTACATCGGTCGCTTGATCAAGCATTTTGTATACATTTTCAAAACCTTGTTGACCACCGTAATAAGGATCTGGTACGTCAAGTCCTTCTCCTGGAAAAAGCTCATCAAGGATTTTGACAACTTTATTGGCATGTTCTGGAGTAGGAGCAAGAGCGGTAACATCACGAAAGTTTGAATCATCCATCACATAGATGTAATCAAACCTATCAAAATCGTCAACAGTAAGTTTTCTACATTTTTGATTAGTAATGTCCAGTCCGTTTTTTCTAGCTACCTCAATTGATCTATTATCGGGTTGTTCTCCCACATGACCGCCATAGGTACCAGCGCTATCCACTTCAAATTTTGTAAAGTTTAATTTTGACCTCATGATTCCTTCTGCAAGAGGAGAGCGACAAATGTTGCCCAAACATACCATTAATATGCGCTGTTTATCTGACATGTTAGTCTGCTAGCTTTTTTTGTAAGTCTTGCACATATTTATTGAACTGCTTGTCAGTAGATGCTAAGTTCTCAACGGTTTTACAAGCATGTAATACCGTAGCATGATCTCTTTTTCCTATTTGAGAACCTATACTAGCTAGAGAAGCTTTGGTCATTTTTTTTGCAAAATACATAGCTAGTTGTCTTGCCTGAACAATGTGTCTCTTACGGGTTTTTGATTGAAGTGTATCTATATCCATCTGAAAGTAATCACTTACTACTTTTTGGATTTGATCAATTGATACTTCTCTCTTTGTATTCTTAACGTAATTCTCAACAATTTTACGAGCTAGGTCGATGGTGATATCCTTACGGTTAAAAGAAGAATGTGCAATTAAAGAAATTATTGCTCCTTCTAATTCTCTAATATTTGTTTTTATATTTTCCGCTAGATAATGAACGATATTATCATCCATTTCTACACCATCTCTGTATAATTTGTTTTGGATTATGGAAACTCTCGTTTCATAATCCGGATGATTAAGCTCTGCACTAAGTCCCCATTTAAAACGGGAAAGTAAACGTTGTTCAATATCCTGCATATCAACAGGCTTCTTATCACTTGTAAGAATTACTTGTTTACCGTTTTGATGTAAATGATTGAAAATATGGAAGAAAACATCTTGAGTACCAGCCTTTCCAGAGAAAAATTGGATATCGTCTACAATAAGAACATCTATAAGTTGATAGAAATGAATAAAATCATTTCTTGTATTCTTACGTATAGATTCAGTGTACTGTTGTATGAATCTTTCTGCGCTTATATAGAGTACAGTTTTATCTGGGTAGTTTTCCTTAATACCTACACCTATAGCATGTGCCAAGTGAGTTTTACCCAATCCTACTCCTCCAAAAATTAATAACGGATTAAAACTAGTTCCTCCAGGTTTGTTAGCTACAGCCATACCTGCGTTACGAGCCAGTCTATTTGATTCTCCTTCAAGAAAGCTATCAAAGTTATAAGAAGGGTTAAGTTGGGATTCAACTTGAACATTTCTTATTCCAGGAATAATAAATGGATTTTTAAGTTCTGGGCTTTTAGTTTTTACTGGAGCATCTACATTTTGAGACTCGGTAAAGTTGCGCTTACTACTAGGTATTTTTTCGGTAAAAGCTTCCATTCCTTTTGCAGGGTTCTCCATGCGTATCGCATAGATTAATTTTGCATCGGACCCTAATTCTTTAGTAAGAGCAGTTTTAAGTAAGTCTATATAATGTTCTTCTAACCATTCATAGAAAAAACGACTAGGTACCTGAAGATGTAAAGCATTATCAGTTAATTTTACAGGCTTAATGGGCTGAAACCACGTTTTATAAGCCTCGGGCGCAATATTGTCCTGAATAAAAAGTAGACAATTGTCCCAAACCGATTCTGCTGTCAGTGTCATAAAAGTCGTATTTTTATAGTTAAAATTGATGCGAACTTGGGATGAATAAAGGTTGGTATATTTCAGTCCCTAATCGAGTACAAATATGTGTATAAAAAACCTTAAAAAAACTAAAAAACCATTTGATAAATTAAAAAAAAGTAGCATGGGCTCACTGGTTTTTTAACTTTGGATAAGATATGAAAATTATATGAAAAGTACAATTATTCCGATAACACCTCGATATGCCGAAACTGATCAAATGGGTGTGGTTCATCACGCTAATTATTTGATATATTTAGAGTTAGGTAGAATGTCCTGGTTGGACACTTTAGGTTTCTCTTATGATGAAATGGAAAAAAATGGAGTACTACTACCAGTTTACAATATCGATATAACTTACAGAAAACCAATTAGATTAAACGATGAAATTTTCGTCAAAACCACCATTAAGAATATTCCTACAACGCGTGTTGAATTTTACTACGAAATAATTGATCAAAATGATGTTTTACATGCATCGGCAAACTTAACTCTTGTTTTTACTGATGCAAACTCGTTTAGACCTAGAAAACCAATTCCGGAATTTCTAGAAGCTTGTAAGAAATTGTTTTAAAATCTACTAACTTATCAAAAGTATGCTTCCTGAATATTTTGAAAGTCTAATCGATGAATTGCAATTAGCAACCTCAAAATCCAAACATGATTTTAAATATCCCGTTTTAACAACTGTAGACAAAAATGGAATACCTAGGTCTAGAACTGTTGTTTTAAGAGAGATTGATGTCGAAAAGAAGGAATTAATTGTTTTTACCGATTCAAGATCTATTAAAGTAGAACATATAAAATCAAATGATCAGGCTTGTTTTTTATTTTACAATTCTAAAAAACTTTTTCAATTAAGGTGTAATGGTAGATTGATTGAAATTAATAGTCCCAAAGAAGTTAAACGATTGTTTCAAAAGGTTACTTCAAAAAGTATAAAGGATTATACCTCAATCCCATCACCAGGTACGCCTATTGATAATCCTGATCATGTAGAATACGTATCACGCGATAAAAGCTTTTTCCTACCGCTACGATTTGAAATTAGTGAAATAGAGTATCTCAAACTTAAACGTCCTAATCACTTAAGAGCTTTATATAAACGCAAAGATAATTGGGCTGGTCACTGGCTTGCTCCATAATGTCTAGTCTTCTAGAGCCTTTGCCTTAATTGGGTACATTTGATTAATGTCTTTGACTACTTTTTCAACATTGTTGAGAGGAACATCTATAGTTATAGAACAGCTGGCGGTAAAATCCTGCAAGGCCATAGTGAGTCCTTGCTCTTCAATATACCTCATAACTTGACTCATTTGAGCGTATTCAAAGTCAATTTTCACTTGAGAAGTGATGGTTCTTGTTATAATTGTAGCCTGCTCAATGGCCAAAGCACTAGACTCTTTATAAGCATTTATTAATCCGCTCACACCTAATTTTGTTCCTCCGAATATCCTAGTGACTACAACTAGAACGTCGCTTAATTCATTTGAATTAATTTGACCTAGAATGGGATCACCTGCACTATGATTGGGTTCTCCATCGTCATTTGCCCTATAATTGTTTTCTCCAGGACCAATCTTCCAGGCATAACAATGATGATTTGCCTTCGGATATTTTTTCTTCAAAGCATCAATGATAGGTGAAACTTCATCTGGATTCTGGATAGGAAATGCACGAGCGTAGAATTTACTGCCCTTGTCCTTAAATAAGATTTCAGTTGTTTCTTTTGCTATCGTTTTATAAGTGTCTCTCATGAATTTACGCTTTCGCGAAAGCGATGAAAACAATCGCAATTATAGCAAGTATAATACCTAGAACGTTTCTAGATTTCAGATTTTCTTTGAATAGAAATAAACCAAACATGGTTGATAATACTACAGTTCCTACATGGTTAATAGGGTAAACAAATGTACTCTCTAAACCGGGTGAATTGAGTGCTTTTAAAATCACCACAATTGAGAAAAAGTTAGGAATTCCTAGAACAATTCCTCCGACAAGACTTTTCCATTCTAATTTCTCATTTTTATTAATTAACCGATATATCACAGCCGCAGATCCTGCTATAAATGCAAAAGAAAAAATTGTGGCACTTATAACATCTTCATTACTATTTGACATATGGTTGTTTTGTAAAATTTTGAGAACTGTATCAATTATACCGCTTCCTACAAATAGCGCTAGTGGTAATAGGAGTTTTTTTGGAGTCCAATCTATATTAGACTGCGATTTCTTATTAACTGTGGTAAAATAAACTGCTGCTAGAGCGATTATTATACCTATGGCTTTTAATATATTCCACTCTTCATTAAATATTGTGAAACCTGCGATCACAGGTATAACTAATGACATTTTACTGGCAACACTGGCAACAGATAGGCCATTGCGCTGTGCCGTTAAGGCCATGACATTGAAAATAGTTATGAAAAGAATTCCCATGAACATCGCTAGAAACAACCAGTCTGACTTTAAAACAGTTGTTATATCGTAAGTCCCATTGCTTGAAATAATACCTGTTATAAAAGCTACAAGATAATTTACCACTATAGCTTGTAGGGTGTTTATTTTATAAACATCAAACAATTTAAAAATTACATATAGTAAACTAGATAGTAATATGCTTAATCCTAGATAAATCATAAACGATGGTAAATTCTTAAAGTATCACCTTTTATATTAAAATGATTTTGTAATTGTTGATTGTCAAGTTCTGGTGCTTTTACTCCAGAATGAAATAGCGTATTTTCACTCGTGTAAATATGTGCTTCGTCCCACAGCCCTGCATTTATAAATGCTTGGAGAGTCCTAGATCCACCTTCTACAATTACCGATTGGATATCTTTTTTATATAACTCTTTCAATACTGTCTTAATGTCGGACAAAGGAATGTCTAAAATTTGAGCAGGATTAGGTGATTGAAAAACGTTAAGATTTTTTGGTAGCTCCTTTTTATTAGCAAGAACAAATCTAAAGGGATGGGTACCTTTCCAATTTCTGGTTGTAAGACTAGGATTGTCTGCAAGCGCTGTTCCCGCACCTATTAAAATAGCGTTTTCTGTGGATCGTTGTTGATGCACCCTTTGTAAGCTGTATGAATTTGTAATCCAAACAGGTTGCTTCTTAGTCTTAAATTCCGGAGCGATATAGCCATCGTTAGTTTGTGCCCATTTAAGCAGAATAAATGGTTTTTTATACTTGTGAAACGAGAAAAAACGCTTGTTAACTTCATTACATTTGTCTACAAGTATTCCTGTTTTACATGAAATACCAGCTTCTTCAAGAATCTTTATTCCTCTTCCTGCTACCTTTTCATGTGGGTCTAGTGTTCCTACTATAACTTCTTTAAAATTATACCTTACTAGTAGCAAAGCACATGGTGGCGTTTTACCAGTATGTGAGCAAGGTTCAAGATTTACATATATACTACACTTAGGAGCTATTTTTTCAAACTTTTCCTCACCTAATATTTTAATTGCATTATTAATGGCGTTAACCTCGGCATGGGGTTTTCCTGCTTTTTGATGCCAGCCTTCACTAATGATTTTATTCTCATATACAATGACGCTTCCTACTAATGGATTAGGATAAGTAGTACCCAGTCCATTTTGAGCTAACTGCAAACAGCGTTGCATATATAATTCGTCTTTGTTCATGATTCCAGCAAAAGTAAGATTTAAATCACAAGGCTGGGTTAAATTTAGACTCAATAGCAAACTAATAATAGTTACTAGATGTACTTTTGAAATTATGATGATTAGACCTATTCTACCGGAGGATAATACAGTTGTTAAGAATATTATCCAACAAACTATACTTGAATATGGAGCTCCTAAAGAGGGGACTGCATATAGTGATAAAGCAACCCAATCCATGTATGAGCACTTTCAGTTGCCTAGACGTGTTTATTACGTTATAGAATTGGATAATGAAATTGTAGGTTGCGGTGGTGTAGGACCACTAGATAATCAAGAGCAGAATATCTGTGAACTTCAAAAGATGTATTTTTTGCCTAAAGCACGTGGAAAGGGATATGGCAAGGAGCTTATACAATTATGTATCAAAACTGCTAAAGAATTAGCTTATTCAAAAATGTATCTTGAAACCATGGATAATATGTTTGAAGCTCAAGGTCTTTACAAGCATATGGGTTTTAAATTACTCAATGAGCCCATGGGTAATACAGGACATTACTCTTGTCCCGTTCAAATGATACTTGATTTATAATGAAAGACGATACTGCAAATAACTTTGAGATAATCAAGGAAGAAACTGTTTATGATGGTTTTCTTAAAGTTATAAAAGCCCAGATAAAACATGATACTTGGCACGGTAATGAGCAACTGGAAGTTACAAGGGAATCCCTAGAACGAGGAGATAGTGTAGCAATATTACTTTATGAACAAGACACAAAATCCTTTTTATTTACTAAACAATTTAGGTATCCCAGTGCAAGAAGAGGTGAAGCTTTTATGATGGAATTAGTAGCTGGTAGCTTAGGGTTTAATGAAGATCCTGTTGAAGGAATAAAAAGGGAAGTAGAAGAAGAAATAGGCTATTCATTAAAAAATATTGAAAAAATTTGTTCTTATTTTCCATCACCAGGTGGTTGTTCAGAACAAATACATTTATATTTTTCTCAAGTTTCTTCTCATGATAAGATTTTTCAAGGTGGTGGTGAAGCATCAGAAAAGGAAGATATTTTGTTAACCAAAATACCTTTGTCTGAAATTAAACAACTATTACGAGACGGAGCTATAAACAACTCGATATCGATTATAGGATTACAATGGTTTTTACTCAATAAAGAAAGCCTTACTTAAATATTTTAAAGTAAGGCTTTTCTATTTTTTAATTCGCAAAAAAAATCTATTCCTTTTCTTTAACCGCTGTTCTATTGTCGTTAGAGTTACGGTCTATCAATATGTTGAACGGATCAATTCCAACCTCTACAGGTTTTTCATCTACGATAATTGAGAATTTATTTTCAATAGCTACAATTTTATGTTTTTTGAGATAAAGAACCTTATTTATTCCTGTTTCATCATCCTTTTCTCCAAAAACACCAACATCTATATAATCAGCTAAAGGTAGTGATTTTAAGGCTTTTTTCTTTCCTTCAGGAGTGTATGAAAGGCTATCACCTACCGTGTTTTTATAAACACTTTTTCCTTTTTTGTCCGATCTATACTTAGTTATGTATCCAGTAAATTCTACTTGATAACGACCATCATCAAGTTTTGTATACGTAGCTTTTTTTGCATCATTATCATACAAAGTTATCGTTTCAAACATATCCTTAATAAGATATTGTAACGAGTCAGGAGTTGCGGCTCTTATATCATCTACAAATTCAATAGCTGTTGGGTATGGTGGACCTTGGAACTGATATTTCTCTGCAAATTGTTTAATGACGTTATTAAATGGTTTCTCGCCTAAATAATCGCTCATTGCATAAAGGACTAAGGATCCTTTTTGATAATGAATATACTGTTGGTTTTCATTATACATCAATGGGTTTTCTCCAATGGACTCTACAGTTCTTCCTAAAAGGTATTTATCCATAGCATCTTTAAGAAAAGACCTCATTTGTTCTTTTCCTCTAGATTTCTCTAGAACTTTTAATGAACTGTATTCTGATAAACTTTCTGAGAGTAATGTAGCACCTTTTGCATAGGCTCCAATTACCTGGTGTGCCCACCATTGATGAGCAAGTTCGTGTGCGGTAACACTAAAAGGGTAATCTACTGCATCCTTGTCACTTCCATCAACATCGGCAATGAAACCTATTCCTTCACTAAAAGGTATCGTATTTGCAAACGCCTGTGCAAACGTTCCAAAATTTCTTGGGAATTCAATGATGCGTACTTGCCTGTGTTGATAAGGTGTAAAATTGTCATTATAATAATCTAGTCCGGCTTTAAGGCCAGCCATCATACGATCGATATTGTAATCATGATCTTTATGGTAATAGATTTCCAGTTTAATGCCGTCGTGCTCGTCGCGCATGACTTCATATCTACCACTCATAAAATTGTAAAAATTCACCATTTTACTATCCATTTTATAATAGTAGTACTTACGGTTATTTTCTTCCCACTCTTTAGTTAGATAACCTGGTGATATGGCAATTTGATCTGGACTTGTACTTAATGTAGCTTCAAAGTTTATCCAATCGCTGTTTCCGCCTATGTAATTATTGTCTCGCACACCTGGTTTAGTCGCGTCAGGCCAGCGATCTTTTGGAGGTAATTCATACTTTTTGCGAATTTGAATATTTCGGATCTCTCCTTGATCATTGTATCCAATGGATGGAAAAACGAAATTATTCATGAAAGTTCCATTCTCAACAACAGGTGAGTTTTTTTCAAAGAAGGTGTTTTCTTTGTTGTAAGTTGCTACATTAAACTCTAGCGTATCTCCAGGTTGCAAGGGTGGCGTTATCCTATACATGCGATAGCCATAGTCCTCATTGTCATAAACCACTTCAATTTTACGATCTGTTTCAATTGTAGTAAGTGTGTCGTTGATATTAACGTGCAGTGTATCAATAACGGCGCTGGACTTGTTGACCATAAGCATTTCTGCTCTAGCTTTAAAGTCTCTAGTTTCTGGATAAATATCAACAAACGCCTTAACATCAGTAATTCTAGGTTGGGGAACGTTTAAATATTTACTTAATTCCTTTTCTTTATTTACTGCCAGTAGTTCACGTTCTTTTCCTGTAGTTCTTTCATTATCAATGTTGTTAACTTTCCAAATGTAGCTTCCTATTCCTATAAATATTATTAATCCTACACTAAGTAGTGTGATGATAGGTGTTTTTAATCTCGCTTTCGCGAAAGCAATCCTCTCACTTGCACCTATACTCATTCCACGTCTAAAGAATAATAAACTAACACCAAATAGCGCTATACCTAATGCAATCCAGTAACCTCTAAATGTGAAGTAGCGCCAGATACTATCTCCATAACCATTCATATCTGAAGGACTAGGAGCGCCGGTTCCTTGGTTAAAAATAAATTGAGCTTGTTCAACTCCTATAGCCTCCATGGCAAATGGTACTCCTAAGGCAATTACTAGCAAGGTCATAAGTCCTAACCATTTATTTTTAATCAAAGTGTGAATTAAAATTGACATCAATATCCATGGTAAAAATTCCCAAAATTTAATCATGAACAAATCAAACAAATAAAGGTCTATTTGATAATCATTAAAACCATTTACGGTTTGTATGATGATACCACTTAACATCACTATAACAAATAGAGAAAACACCATTATACTCATAGAGAATACTCGTGATAATTGGAAAACCCAATTTTTAGTAGGAGTGGTGTCTACTAATTGTAACATGTGAGCCGTTTTGGAACGGTCCATTATGAAGCCAGTGTACAGGTATATTAATAGATAGGTAAATGTGCTAAATATTCCTGCAGGGATTTGTAACATCAACCAGGTTTTTGGCAAGATGTCTGTACCATACACTTGACCGCTTACTAACATAGTAAGAAGTGAAAAGGCAAAAGCAATTACCGCTATAATAATAAATGGCCATCCTGTTACAATGTATTTAATGTCTGATTTTGATATTGTCCAAGCTGTTTTCAATTGATTAAAAAAGCTGAAGTTTTGACTTACCTTAGGTAAGGTAATATCTTGAACAGTTCCAAAATTACGTTTGATTACTCGTGATGATTTCTTCTTTCTTCCTACCGAAATAGCATGTTGAGAAAATCTAAAACCAACGATTACAGAAAGGAATAGAACAACGGAAAACCCTAACCACAATAATCGATTATACAATACAGTACCATCGGTAGGTAATAATTTACTGCCTTGCTCATCTGGTGTCCAGTATTTAATTCTTTGTCCAATAGCACTTTCTCCAGTAGGTTCTAGAAGTTCTATCCAAAAGGTATCATCTACAGAATCTAATGAACGAGCAGCAGCAAATTGACAGATAATCAAGATGAGCACACTCATGAAACCTAAATTGATATTTCTGAAGTAGGTAGTTATAGCAAAAACGATGGCTCCATAGAAAAATACATTAGGTATTACCATTACTAAAAATGGTTGAATGTAATTCATGAGTGAGAAAGGTCCTATCAAATCTTCGTTTGCTCCAGGTAAGTAAAAGCCAATTGTAACGGCCAGCATACTTGCAAGAATAATTAATAGTGTGAGTAGCATCCCAGCACTGAATTTTGCTAATAAATAGCTTACTTTATTTAAGGGGTAGGAATAAAGTACGTGGTGCATGTTACTGCTAAAATCACGTTGGATAGTTCCTCCTATAATACTAGGGATAAGTAAATAAGTGATTAACATACCACCACTTATTAAACTATAAACTCCTACTGCACTGTTTAGATAAAAAGGAGAAGTAACGGTTACAGAGTCACTATCAAATACTCCAACGGTAAGTGCGGTAATTAATAAGCTTAATAGAAAGATAACCCCAGTATAAATATAGAACAGTGGTTTCTTAAACCAGGTTCTAAGCTCGTGTAAAAAAATAGTACTAAACATGATTATGAGTTTAATTCTATTTGTTGTTCCTGTTTTAATGTTGTGAAATACACATCTTCCAAAGACGCATCAGTAGCGATAAATTCTGGAGCTGGTTGTGTATCGTTCATTACTCTAATTACCAGATTGCTATCTTCATCAAAACTGGATGAAATTATATTATAAGACGCTTCATAAGTAGGTAATTGATCCTTGGTTACCGTGGTTTTCCATATGGTTCCCGATAATGCCTTAACCAGGTTTTTCGGTGTGTTTTGTGCAAGAATTTTACCACCATTTAAAATGGCCATATCAGTACACAATTCTTTCACATCATCAACAATGTGTGTAGAAAAAATTACAATATGATTTGTTCCTATCTCTCTTAAGACATTTAAGAATCTATGACGTTCTGCAGGATCTAGACCAGCTGTAGGTTCATCAACTATTATTAATTTAGGATCGTTGAGTAAAAGTTGAGCAATTCCAAACCTTTGTTTCATTCCTCCAGAATACCCAGCTACATGTTTATGTCTTACATCACTTAAATTGGTAACTTCAAGAGCTTTGTCTACAATTGCATTTCTTTCTGAACTGTTTGAAATTCCTTTAAGTTGGGCAAAATAATGTAATAGATCGTGAGCGCTCATTTTAGGATATACCCCAAATTCTTGAGGTAGATATCCCAGGGTTTTTCTAAATTCAATTTTGTTATTAAGAATATCTAAATCATCTAGATGAATAGAACCTCCATCTGGTGCTTGTAAGGTGGCGATAGTACGCATTAATGAAGATTTTCCAGCTCCATTAGGACCTAGTAATCCAAACATTCCAGCGTGAATATCAATACTTACATTATCCAGTGCTTTTACACCGTTTTTATAAGTTTTAGAAACATTTTTAAGGCTTAATAACATAATTGATGTTCTTTTGATTTGAATGGTTAGTGCAAGAACGTCACAATATGTTACATATCAAAACGATTATTCAATCGCGTATATCTCAATGGCAGGTGTCACTCGATTTTCAAAATTAAATAAGGCTAAATTTTCCCAACTGCTTCCCTGTGTGCTAGTAGAAACACCAGGTGCTACTGCAACCCAGTCAGGTGCCCAGTAACAAAAACCTATTCCTTTATTTTTAGGAAGCTTTTTAATTGTATTATGAATACGCAATAAATAATTACGCTGTCCTGATGGTGTGGCGCCGTATTCTGGGATAAGTTGATTTTGAAGTCCTACTATATTGTTCTTATTATCATTCCAGTTTAAGGTAAAAGGATAGGCAGTTTCTACTAGCAATATTTCTTGATTAAAACTTTGTGCTAATTCCTCTAATTTTTGTTCAATGTCATCCAGATTAGTAGTTTGCCACCACGGATAATAACTCAATCCTATAACATCAAATTCAACGTTTCTATCTGTAAGCTGCTGAAAAAAGTACTCGCTAGTTGCAATATCTGCCTTGTGAATAATAATTTTTGAAGTAGGAGATACTCTTTTAACACCATTAATTGCAGCTTTAGTTAGATCAATGTAATTATTCCAATTTTCATTACCACTGTCGTATATCTTTCCAATAGGCCATAAAAAGCCATTATCAGTCTCATTTCCTATTTGAACAAATTTTGGTAACGTACCTTGATCGTTTAATTCTTGTAAAACATTTTTACTATAGTTTTCTATTGCGACTGTTAATTCTTGATGACTATAATTACTCCAATTACTGGGTATGCGCTGTGAACCTGGATCTGCCCATGTGCTGGAATAGTGAAAGTCCAGTAAAAATTCCATGCCGTTTTCTTGGGCGCGTAAAGCTTGTCTTTTTAGATGGTCTAGGTCGTATAATCCGTTTGGATTATTTAACCACAATCTAATTCTTACGAGATTAACGCCTTTGCTAGATAAGTATGCATAATTGTTTGATATGACATTACTATTCTCGTCCTTAAATTGCAATCCTGATTGTTCTAGTTCTTCTAGAAAGGATAAGTCCATACCTTTATAAAAGATTGTGGGTTCATTGTAGTTGTCCTGACTATCATTCTCATTACAAGAATAAAACGAGAATAACGCAATCATTAAACAGTATAAATAAAAACGTTTCATGATTCAAATATAGTACTACAAATCGTCAATAAAAGTGTAGCCTTGCTCTTCCTTGCGTTGCAATACTTTTTGAAAAAATTTGTGAATGCTCTTATGATTAGCCTTTACTTTAATGAAATAATTATCTCTATAAATAGAATAGACATCGGCTTCACCTTTATAGATACTTAGTTTATAAAAAGGAATGGGTAAGGCAAAAGTCTCCAAAAGCGATCTAAATCTCACAATAATTCCTTTTTCGAGTATTTCTACATTACAAATATTGGCATTATTGTCAAGCACGAGTAGATTGTGAATATGAATGCTGCAACTTGTGATGTTCAGTTTAGGTGATCCAGAACCTCTTAATTTCCAGCGCTCTTTTAAGGAAAGCGGTACACCAACTTCCTGTCGTAGTTTACGTTGAATTTCAGGCTTGTTATAGGAGACGTTGTACAGCATATTGTTTTTAATTGAGTCTGTTTTATTGATTAATCCTTTCAATAGATATTAATAAAAGACATTTAGGTAGCTGTGTTTTTTTAAGAATGAAATAATGTTTGAGGTTTTATGCTTTCGCGAAAGCGTAACAATTAAATAGAAATATTTAATAACCCTAGTATCTTGTCTATAATACCCTAGTTCACAAGTCTTTTTTCTATTCCATTATCTGTTTAGAAATACTACCTTTGCAGGCCTAAATTACTATACTATGTCTGTGATCCATCAGTTGGAAAATGTTACTAAAACAGCAGTTAAAGAGTTGTTTCAAGTTGATCTAGAAAAAGTTGAGGTAACTCTAACTCGCAAAGATCAAAATGGCCATTTTACCATTATGGTTTTTCCAATGTTGCGTCAAATTAAAGGTAATCCAGCAGTCATAGGTGAACAAATAGGAGCGTACTTACAAGAAAATACCGAGCTCATCGGTAGCTACGAGGTAATCAAAGGATTTTTGAATGTAACCTTGACAAACGCTGTCTTTATTATCGCTTTCAATGAAATGCTAAGTAATTCTAAGTACGGTTTTACTCCAGTTGATGATTCCTCACCAGGTATTATGGTTGAATATAGTTCACCTAATACGAATAAACCACTACACCTAGGTCATATAAGAAATAACTTATTAGGTTATAGTGTTGCGCAAATTCTAGAAGCATCGGGTAGACGTGTGAATAAAACACAAATAATAAACGATAGAGGTATCCATATATGTAAATCCATGCTTGCCTGGCAAGAACAGGGAAATGGAGAAACTCCAGAAAGTACGGGATTAAAAGGTGATAAACTAGTTGGGAATTATTATGTAAAGTTTGATAAACAATACAAGGAAGAAATAGCTCAACTCATTAATGAAGGTATAGATCCTAAAGAGGCAGAAAAACAAGCTCCATCCTTACTTAAAGCACAAGAAATGCTAAGGAAATGGGAAGCTGGTGATCCAGAAACAGTTGCTCTTTGGGAAAAAATGAATGGCTGGGTTTATGATGGGTTTGAGGTGACTTATAATAATCTAGGAGTAAGCTTTGATAGTCTTTACTATGAGAGTAATACCTATTTACTGGGTAAAGACATCATTGAAGAAGGTTTGCAAAAAGGCGTTTTCTTTAAGAAAGATGATGGTTCAGTTTGGATTGATTTATCAGATGAAGGATTGGATGAAAAGCTAGTACTACGTAGTGATGGTACTGCCGTTTATATGACTCAGGATATAGGTACTGCTATTCAGCGTGTTAAGGATCACCCTATAAACGCTATGGTTTATACAGTAGGAAATGAGCAAGATTATCATTTCAAAGTCTTGTTTTTAATCTTAAAGAAACTGGGGTATGATTGGGCCGAAAACCTGCATCACCTTAGTTATGGAATGGTTGAATTACCATCAGGTAAAATGAAGTCACGTGAAGGAACCGTTGTAGATGCCGATGATTTAATGGAAGAGATGACAGCTACTGCCCGTAAAATAGCTCTTGAACAAGGTAAACTTGATGGACTTTCTGCACAGGAACAAGAAGACCTTTTCAAAATTATAGGACTAGGCGCTCTCAAGTACTTCATGCTTAAAATTGACCCAGTTAAGAACATGATGTTTAACCCTGAAGAGTCTGTTGATTTTCAAGGAAACACAGGTCCTTTTATTCAATATGCACATGCTAGGATTAAATCTATTTTAAAGAAGGCTCAATTTGATTCTACTAAGTTAAATGCTAATAGTGATCTAGATATCACCGACAAGGATATTGCAATCATTAAAACAATTGAGCAATTCCCTGATGTGATCCACAATGCTGCTACAAAATTAAATCCGGCTAGTATTGCCAATTATACGTATGAGCTAGTACGAGAATTTAATTCTTTCTATCAAAATGTCCCTAAGATTGTTGAAGAGGAAAATGCCGATTTAAAACAGTTTAGACTGTTGTTGTGTTACAAAACAGCGTTAGTAATCAAGGACGCTTGTTCACTGCTAGGAATCGATGTTCCTGAACAAATGTAAATATTCCTATGAAACCCAACTATTAATGAATTTAAAAGTTGATTAATAGGAATTATAAATTACGATTAACTATTTGACTGCATGACTAAATAATAGTGGTCAAATAGATTAATTTACCTTTGCACTCTAGAAAGCAATAAACCATGAATACCTTTACTGAATTAGAACTTAGAACACCGCTGCGTAAAAGTATAGAAGACCTAGGTTTTCAAACCATGACTCCTATACAGGAAAAGTCCTATTCAGTGGTAGCATCAGGACGTGATGTTATAGGTATTGCCCAAACGGGTACAGGGAAAACTCTTGCTTACATGCTTCCCTTACTTAATTCTTTACCCTATGCACAAATCGATGATCCTAGAATCTTGGTGCTCGTGCCTACCCGTGAATTAGTAGTGCAGGTAGTGGATAATATTAAATCCTATTCAGCGCAAATGAAGCTAAGGGTTCAAGGAGTTTATGGAGGCACTAATATTAACACGCAAAAGAAAGCTCTGGCAAATGGTGTTGATATTGTAGTAGCAACTCCAGGAAGGTTGTATGATCTTATAGTACATCAATCTATAAGTTTTAAACATTGCAAAAAGGTGGTTATCGATGAGGTAGATGTGATGTTGGATTTAGGGTTTAGATTTCAACTTACCAATATCTTTGATCATTTACCTAATAAAAGACAGAATATCATGTATTCTGCAACAATGACTGATCAAATAGAAGCCTTTATCGAGGACTATTTTTACAACCCTACCAAGGTGTCTGTAGCAGTTTCTGGAACAAGGCTGGATAACATAAATCAACAATGTATAGCAGTACCTAACTTTTATACTAAGGTAAATGTACTCATGCATCTTATAAGTGATCACGAGGTTTATAGTAAAGTACTGGTTTTTGTAGATAATAAACGTAGTGCCGATAGGTTGCATGAGGTCATCCTACCTCACTACGGTAATGAAGTAGCAGTTATTCATTCCAACAAAACACAAAATTATCGTTTGCGATCTATTGAGGCATTTACAAACGGTGATTGTCGTATTCTTGTAGC
Source organism: Nonlabens tegetincola (assembly GCF_002117085.1). Taxonomy (GTDB): domain Bacteria; phylum Bacteroidota; class Bacteroidia; order Flavobacteriales; family Flavobacteriaceae; genus Nonlabens; species Nonlabens tegetincola. Next base: position 456,468 of record NZ_CP019342.1, read on the forward strand.
TACAGATGTAATGGCACGTGGACTGGATATTGAGGGAATTTCACACGTTATTAATATCGATGTACCTGCATTTCCTGAAAACTACATGCATCGTATAGGACGTACTGGTAGGGCTCAAAATGCTGGTAATTCTATTTTATTCTACACTGAAAAGGAGATAGAATCAAAACAAGCTATTGAACAACTTATGGATTATTCTATTCCAGAAGTTGCCTTTCCTGATGAAGTTGAAGTGTCAAAACAAAAAACTCCTGAAGAAAAACCCAAGGTCAGAGAAATTTTCAATCCTAATAAAGTAGAAGAAGAAGAGCGTGGTGCCGCTTTCCATGAAAAAAAGGATAAAAACAAAAAAACAAATCAAGGTGGTAGTTACCGTCGCAAAATGGCGGCTAAGTATAAAAAGCCCAAAACACGTGGCGATAAGAATGCCAATCGCCGTCGCAAGAAAAGGTAACGACATCTTTTGAGCCGTTTTCCATTATAGTAATAGGTTAATTAATGTTAAGGAGAGTACTTATTACGCTTTCGCGAAAGCGTAATAATCACTATTTCAGCAGGTTATATTTACGGCATCATAATTGAAATGTCTGAGTGAAATAATATGCAAGGTGTGACATGTTGTTTATCTTGCAAACCTTAAATAACTACAAATGAAAAAAGTATTTTTATTATTCTTTTTAATAGGTTCAATGGCAATGGCACAGACTGCCTATGTGAATTCTGATTATCTACTAGCTTCAATGACTGAGATGCAAGCGGCAAATGCAGAAATTCAAAAATTGAATAAAAGTTTAGGCAGCGACTTGCAAAAAGCAGAGGCAAATGCAAAACAAAAATTAGCCGATTTACAATATAAAGCAAGTGCTCCTGGAGTTACGGAAGAACAAATGAAACAGTATGCTTCACAAGCAGATGCATTACAAAAGGAATTAGAAAGTAGTGCTCAAAGTGCAGAAAGAACACTAGGTCTTAAACGTCAAGAGTTGTTAGACCCAATTCTAGAAAGGGTTAATGATGCAATAGAGGCCGTTGCCAAAGAAAAAGGTTTTAAACTTGTCGTAAATGCAAGTGCAGTGTTGTTTGCAGATGAGTCTGTTAATCTTACACCAGCAGTAGCAGCAAAATTAGGTGTTACTTTGAAGTAAGTAATCTGATTAATAAATATCTAAGCCACCTTTAAGGTGGCTTTTTTTATGCCCTATATTGTTCTATTAAATATGTTAATAGTAGTTATAAAAATAGTTTATATTTACCCCATATGCAGTTAGGAAGACTATATATGATAGGTGCGGTGATCTTAGCTTTAGCTTTGATCTCATTACCTGTTATTCCTACTTTAATGGATCAAGTAAGTAAATCAGAACTAGTTTATGATATTGATATCGAATTAGATTCTGAACAAATTTCTCTTAACGAGATAGAGAAAGAAAACCAACTACCACTTTTATTTTATTCTATCTTATCCATTTCGATACCATCTTACAAGGTGAAAAGCTCGATTAGTCATCATAATGCATTTAATTGGGATTCTCCCATCAGGCAAATCCAATTGCCGCCGCCAGTCATCGCGTAATATTTCTACCCTTTATTTAGTATTACCCATGCTCAGGCATGTAAAAAAAACGTATTATGTCTACAACCAAGTATTTACAAAATTTAAAATCAGATTTACCTGCAAGTATCGTAGTGTTTTTTGTTGCACTACCACTTTGTTTAGGAATAGCGCTAGCCAGCGGTGCACCGCCTTTTGCGGGAATAATAGCTGGTATTATAGGAGGAATAGTAGTTGGAGCTCTTAGTGGTTCTCAAATTGGAGTAAGCGGTCCAGCAGCTGGGCTTGCTGCAATTGTATTGGCATCTATTAGTGAATTAGGATATGAAACCTTTCTAGCCGCAGCAGTGATAGCTGGTGTTATCCAAATAGTTTTTGGAGTTGTACGGCTAGGTGTTATAGGATACTACTTTCCTAGTAGTGTGATTAAAGGGATGCTAGTAGGTATTGGTATTATTATTTTCACTAAACAAATCCCACATTTTTTCGGGTTAGATAAAGATCCTCAAGGAGATTGGATGTTTTTTCAATTAGACGGAGAAACCACTTTTTCTGAAATAGGAAAGATTGGTGAATTTATCAGTCCTGGTGCAACTATAATAGCTGTAATTTCATTGGCAATTTTGTTGTTATGGAGTAACGTGTTAGTTAAAAAGTCTAAAGTGTTCCACTTAATTCAAGGCCCTTTGGTAGCCGTGGTAGTAGGAATATTATACTATTATTTTACTCAAGATAATACCGTATATGGTATTGCCAATGAACACCTAGTAAATGTTCCTGTGCCATCCAGTATGGATGACTTTTTTGGTCAATTTACTTTTCCTGATTTTAGTGATTTAGGTAATTTTTCAGTTTGGATAACTGCCTTTACGATTGCACTTGTAGCTAGTCTTGAAACTTTATTGTGTGTGGAAGCTACTGATAAACTAGATCCTCAAAAACGAGTTACACCAACTAACAGAGAATTACTGGCTCAAGGAACTGGTAACGTACTTTCTTCTTTAATAGGAGGATTGCCTATTACTCAAGTTATTGTGCGCAGTAGTGCCAATGTTCAAAGTGGTGGACGTACTAAAATGAGTGCAATAATCCATGGTTTCTTCCTTTTGATATCAGTTATATCAATCCCTACCATACTTAACATGATCCCTAATTCGGTTCTTGCAGCTATATTATTAATAGTAGGATATAAACTTGCTAATCCAAAAACTTTTGCAGCAATGTGGAAAGCAGGATGGAGACAGTTTATACCCTTTATCGCAACTGTGATAGTTTTATATTTTAACTTCCTTGCAGGAGTAGGAGTAGGGCTGGCCATAGGAATAGTGTTTACTCTATATCAAAGTTTTAAGAACAGTCATTTTCTACATAAAAAAGAAGCTGAGGTGGACAACCAGCATAAGATAAAAATGACTTTTGCTGAAGAAGTGACTTTCTTCAATAAAGCAACTATTTTAAAAGAATTAGATAGCATACCAGAAGATACCTTCCTAGAGATAGACGTGCGTAATACAGTTTATCTAGATCACGATGTTATCGAAATTTTAGAGGATTTTGGGACAAAAGCTAAAAATAGAAACATCTACATAAAACTATACTCACAAAGAGGTACGGTAGAAAATCCCGATAGTTTTATCGAGTTTTTTAAACGAAAAAAATTACAATCAGCTTAATTATTAATGATGATTACACAAAATAAAGAAACACAAGCGGCGATGACTCCGCAAGCCGCTTTAAAGGAATTAAAAGAAGGAAATCAAAGATTTGTTGGGCAACAACAAATTTCACGAAATTTCAACGAACAAATACAATCAACTAGCACTGGACAATTCCCATTTGCTACTGTACTTCATTGTATAGACAGTAGGGTAAGCGCCGAGCATATTTTTGATCAAGGGATTGGAGATTTATTTAGTGTAAGAATTGCAGGAAACTTTGTTAATGAAGATATTTTGGGAAGTATGGAGTTTGCTACTAAACTTGCTGGGACCAAAGTTATTTTAGTATTAGGTCATACTGCATGTGGTGCCATTAAAGGTGCTTGTGATCATGCACGTATGGGTAACCTTACCACATTGATTAATAAATTAGAACCAGCCGTTGAGGCTGTAAAGGAGCCAAAAGAAGAAGACCAACGTACCTCTAAAAATATTGATTTTGTAAATGCTGTCGCTAAACAAAACGTATTGATGACGATTGAAAACATCCTTAAAAAAAGTGAGGTAATCAGAGAACTTGTAGAAGATGAAGATGTTTTATTAGTTGGTGGTATGTATGACATTTCAACAGGCTCAGTAGACTTTTATTAATACAGTCAGTGTTTGAAAAAACATTTAAATATTCAAGACCTAGTTTTACAATACACAGTATTGGTAGAACTAGGTTTTATTTTTCCATCTTGATAGGTTTTGTTGTAGGGCTTATTCTATTTTATGGTTTTTACTTATTTTTTTATATAGATTCTTTTTTAAGTTTCAATAATGATTACCGTATATACGATGGTTTTATCATAGATAGGCAAAAAGATAGTTCAATACTATATGCTTTATCTGGGTTAAGTTTTTGTCTAGGTTATCTAATTACCGTCTATCTATGGCTTACTTCCCATATTAATCATATCGATAGAAGAATTTCAAGATTTGCGAGATATGGAGCAACACAAGTATTGTTCTATTTTTTTATAGTACTGTATTTTGTTTTTAAAATGCAATCAGTCACTATGGAATATGCCCAGATAATAGTTCAAGAATACCAATATAGTTTGTGGTTGTTACCAGTTTTTCTCTTTCTTTTTGCAAATCAGCACCTATCTAGAATTTACAAAAATTGGGTGCAACTTATATTTTCATCTATAAGCATTACTGCTGCCTGCTTGTTGTTGATACTAATTGTCAGTTAGAGAGAAAGTAATCTGTCGGCTGCATCAAATGCCGATATTTTACGGTTAACAACAGAAGTTTCTATCTCTTTAATTTGATTTACTATTTCAGATCTTGAATAGAATGCTTCTTTTAATCTGTCTTCTATAGTTTGGTGTAACCAGTATAATTCTTGTGAATTACGACGTTCCAGTAAACTACCGTTTTGATTACTATGTTGTCTAAATGATGCAATCTCTTGAGCAATTTCTTCAATGCCTTCATTGTGCAATCCACTACATAAATGCACCTTAACTGGATATTGATGGGATTTAGGATTTATAAGATGCAACGCATTTTGAAACTCTCTTCTGGCATGTAAAGCCGCTTTTTTATTATCACCATCAGCTTTATTAATAATAACAGCATCGGCCATTTCCATGATTCCTCGTTTAATCCCTTGTAAATCGTCTCCAGCGCCTGCGAGTTTAAGGAGAAGGAAAAAGTCAGTCATGCTGTGAACCGCAGTTTCACTTTGACCGACTCCAACAGTTTCTACCAAAATAAAGTCAAATCCTGCCGCCTCACACAGCAAGATGGCTTCTCTGGTTTTTCTTGCCACGCCACCTAGAGTTTCGCCTGCTGGACTAGGTCTTATATAAGCAAATTCACTTTTAACCAATTGTTCCATTCTAGTTTTGTCTCCTAGTATGCTTCCCTTGGAAACACTACTACTGGGATCAATAGCTAGTACAGCTACCTTAAAGCCTAATTTGATTAAATGAATTCCTAGAGATTCTATAAATGTTGATTTGCCTGCTCCTGGAACGCCAGTTATTCCTAATCTAAAGGAGTTTCCTGAATAGGGTAGTGCTTGTTGTAGTAACGCTTTCGCGAAAGCATAATCCTCACTAGCTTTACTTTCAACACCAGTTATTGCTCTACTTAAAGCACTTATATCTCCTTTTCTTAATTTCTCAAAAACTTCTTGTGAGGAAGGTTTTTTCCTGCGTTGCCAGGATTTAGGATTAAGGTGCTCTAAACTCATAAAAGTTATTTGGATGCAAATTTATAGCCTAGATAAGCCATAGGTATATAGGCAATTGTTAAATCTAGTATCATAAACCAGGTAGGTCCTCCAAACATTGAAATAGCGGTAATACCGCCAACTAGGAAAAACCCACCAATTAATAAAGACCAAAGTAGTTGGTATGATACAGCAACTTTTGAAGCAATGTATGCGCCAAACAAGGTTCCTAAAGCATGCGCCAAAAATGGGAAGATGAAGTATTCCATCGATAGAGTAGGAATGACTTGTGCATAGGCTTCATAATCATTAGGATCGATTCCTGTGGGAAAAACTGCGTTACCTATAAAGACGATACCGCTGTTGAGTAATCCACCAGCGATTATTCCCGCTGGTAATGCTATAATATTTCGTAATAGAGGTTTCATAATGGTAGATTTTCAACCACTAAAATACTACTATTACTGAACAATCTTAACAATTCATTTCTTTACAAGGGTCGTGTCCCCAATTTTTAAGACTGTATCTCCAGTCGCTTTCTTTTATATCGCTGTCTGGTTTTTGAGCTGTGTGCCTGTGAATATATCCTATCACTTTATTCATGTGCTCGTAGTCATTTTGATTGAGGTCGTCCTTTTTCTTGTTTTTGATAGTTATAATCTTACGTCCAGACTTATGACCTTTTGATTCTCCATCACCACTATCTTGACCTACACTTTTTGATTTGTCGGTATCTAACCATTGTTCTAGTTCACTCGGAGTCATGTTTACAGCATCATAGAACTCGTCATAAATTTCTTCATTACTCTTATCACTCATTTTTTATTTAAAACTATAAAATGAATATACCTTTTGTAGTTAGTAAGTTGTTAACTAATAATATTTTAACTGGGTTTACTGAATAAAAAAATCCCCAACAAAAAATGTTGAGGATTTATCTTATGGTGATAGGTACAATTATGCTTTACCTTGAACCACCCATTCACCTTTGTTTATTAAAGGGATTGCTTGTTTAAATTTAACTTCTTTAGTCTCACCTGTCATCACGTTCTTAATCACTACCTTTTCATTACGACCGATTTTAGGTTGTTCACGGGTTATGGTCTCAGTAACTTGTGGACGTTGTTGACTAGCACCTGCTCCAACTGATCTAGCTTGTGCTGCTCGCTCATCGCTGTTCAAAACTTCTTCTTTTTGAGTGGTAGTTTTTTCAGTCTTTCTTTCTCTTGCTTCACTTATGTTTGAAGTGTCTCTAGTAGGTAGGTCACCTTTGAACATAAATCCTATTACTTCTTTATTTACTTTATCGACCATTTGTTTGAAAAGTTCAAAGGCTTCAAATTTGTAAATAAGTAGAGGATCTTTTTGTTCATGGACAGCTAGTCTCACACTTTGGCGTAATTCATCCATTTGACGTAGATGATTTTTCCAAGAGTCATCGATTATGGCTAGCGTAATGTTTTTCTCAAAATCTGTAACCAGAGTTCTCCCTTCGCTCTCGTAAGCATCGTTAAGGTTAGTCGCTACATTAAGTGTTTTTATACCATCAGTAAAAGGAACTGCAATACGTTCATAATTGCGTTCATCATTTTCTACAATGTTTTTAATTACCGGAAACACTTCTTGAGCAGTGCGCTCCATTTTATCCTTATAATGGTTGTATGCTGCTTTATAAACGATACCTGTGATTTCTTGATCAGATTTTGACTTGAATTCTGATTCATTGATAGGACTGCTCATTGAGAAAAATCTTATCAATTCAAATTCAAAATTCTTGTAGTCTTGAGCAAGTTTATTACTTGTAGTGACATCTTCGGCGATATCATAGATCATGTTTGCGATATCTACAGCAAGACGTTCTCCAAATAAGGCATTATAACGGCGTTTATAAATTACCTCACGTTGCGTGTTCATTACATCATCATAATCAAGAAGATTTTTACGCACACCAAATGCGTTTTCTTCTACTTTTTTCTGTGCTCGTTCAATGGATTTAGAAATCATAGAATGTTGAATAACTTCACCTTCTTTCATTCCTAATCGGTCCATAGTTTTCGCCATACGCTCTGATCCGAATAACCTCATTAAATTATCCTCAAGAGAGACATAGAACTGTGAACTACCTGGATCACCTTGACGACCAGCACGACCTCTTAACTGGCGATCTACACGTCTAGAATCATGACGTTCTGTACCAATTATGGCAAGACCACCTGCATTCTTAACTTCATCTGATAGTTTAATATCTGTACCACGACCAGCCATGTTTGTAGCAATGGTTATTTGTCCTGGGTTACCAGCTTGAGCGACAATATCAGCTTCCTTTTTATGCTGTTTTGCATTAAGAACATTGTGTTCTATTCCTGCACGTTGTAATGTACGACTTAATAATTCTGAAATCTCAACAGAGGTTGTTCCTATAAGAACAGGTCTTCCTTGTTCTCTTAAAGATAAAACTTCATCAATTACTGCCTTATATTTTTCACGTTTAGTTTTATAAACCAAGTCTTGTCTATCGTCACGAGCAATTGGTCTGTTAGTTGGAATTTCAACAACATCTAACTTATAGATTTCCCAGAATTCACCAGCTTCAGTAATTGCTGTACCTGTCATTCCCGATAGTTTTTTATACATACGGAAATAGTTTTGTAACGTAATGGTAGCAAAGGTTTGTGTGGCGTCTTGAATTTTTACATTTTCTTTTGCCTCAATTGCTTGGTGTAGTCCATCGCTGTAACGTCGTCCTTCCATTACACGACCTGTTTGTTCATCAACGATTTTTACAGACATTTCACGTGTAATCCCTTTTGCAGTTTCTTTTTCTTCTTCTGCAACTATATATTCTACATCTTTTTCAAAAAGAGTGTAAGCTTTAAGAAGTTGATTTAGAGTATGAATACGTTCTGATTTAATCGAGTATTCACGAAATAGATCTTCCTTCTTTTCAGCTTGTTCTTCGGCAGAAATGTCTTCTTTTTCAATTTTGGCAATCTCGATACCTAGTTCAGGAAGTACAAAGAATTCTGGATCTTCGGTACCTGATAAATGCTCAATACCTTTATCGGTTAATTCAACCTGATTGTTCTTTTCATCAATCACGAAATAAAGAGATTTGTCAATCTCTGGCATTTCACGATTGTTATCTTGCATGTAAAAATTCTCAGTTTTTTGAAGTAAAGTTTTATTTCCTTCTTCACTTAGGAATTTTATTAATGCTTTATTCTTAGGTAATCCTCTATAAACGGTGTAAAGTAATTTACCACCTTCTTTAGTGTCACCGTCATTAATCAATTTCTTGGCTTGTGCAAGTGTTTGCGTTAATTCTCTACGTTGAATGGTTACCACATTCTCGACAGGAGCCTTCAACATGTCAAATTCTTGACGATCACCACCTTTTGGAATAGGACCAGAGATGATTAAAGGCGTACGCGCATCATCAATTAAAACAGAATCGGTCTCATCAATGATTGCATAGTTGTGTTTACGTTGAACAAGATCCTTTGGCGAGTGAGCCATGTTGTCTCTCAAATAATCAAAACCAAACTCGTTATTGGTACCGTAAGTAATATCTGCTAGATAAGCTTTTCTACGTTCTTCAGAATTAGGTTTGTGATAATCGATACAATCGATAGTAAGTCCGTGGAATTCAAAAATAGGTCCTATCCAGGCACTATCACGTTTTGCTAGATAATCGTTAACGGTAACTACATGAACACCATTACCAGTTAAGGCATTAAGATAAACAGGAAGAGTAGCTACAAGTGTTTTACCTTCACCAGTTTGCATTTCGGCAATTTTTCCTTGGTGAAGTACCGTACCACCAATAAGCTGTACATCATAATGAATCATATCCCAAGTAACTGCTTTACCAGCCGCATCCCAAGAATTGGCCCAAATAGCATTGTCACCTTCTAATCGAACATAATCCTTAACAGCAGAAAGTTCACGGTCTCTAGGTGAAGCCTGTACTATCAATTCTTCATTTTGAACAAAACGTTTTGCAGTTTCTTTAACAACAGCAAAAGCTTCGGCCATTATTTCTTCTAGAACAGCTTCTGTTTGATCATAAGCAACATCATTTAATTGGTCGATCTCATTATATAAATCTTCCTTTTTATCGATGTCTTGTTCTTGTTCTACTTGAAGTTTAAGATTTTCAATTTGCTCTAAAGTATCCTTTTTAGCAGCTTGAATTTTATCTTTAAATTCTTGAGTTTTTGCTCTTAATTCATCTATGGAAAGAGAACTTAATTCCTTCTCAAAGGAAAGAATTTGATTCACATAAGGCTGTAAATCTTTAATATCTTTCTTTGCTTTATCTCCAACAAAGATTTTTAAAACGGAATCTAATAGTCCCATATATTGTTACTTAATTGATTAATAGTAGTTTAAAAAATGAATACTACCTTTGCTAATATCCTAAATTCAAGCAAAAAAAAGTCTCTTTGCGAGACTTTTTTATGATGTAATTGTTTTTTAATATTCATCCTCGTTCCAGAGGTAATCCTCATCGGTAGGATAATCGGGCCATATTTCTTCAATAGACTCATATATTTCACCTTCATCTTCAATTGCTTGAAGATTTTCAACCACTTCTAAAGGTGCCCCTGTACGTATGGCATAGTCAATAAGCTCATCTTTCATAGCTGGCCAAGGAGCGTCACTTAAATATGATGCTAGTTCAAGCGTCCAATACATAATTTTACTCGTTAATTTTTGCAAAAATAAACTTATCGTCGATTTATGCAAGTTATTATTTATTAATGATTCAAGATTTGCAAAGAGCGTACAAGCTTTTGAAAATCAAAATGTTTTGTGCCCAGTGTTATAGACTCAGTTACCCCACTTGTGAATGCTGATTTAAAATCAACTGATTCTTAATACTTTTTTGGGACCCATTTTATTTCTTCGGCTTGCAAATCAAATGACAATTTACGTGCCAAGACAAATAAGTAGTCAGACAGTCTGTTTAAATACCTTAAAACCTGCTCGTCAATAGGAGTATTTTCGTTTAATTCACTAGCTAAACGCTCCGCTCTTCGACATACGGTTCTAGTAATGTGACAAAATGACACCGATTGATGTCCGCCAGGAAGAATAAAGTGAGTCATAGGCGGAAGATCCTCATTCATTCTATCCATTTCTTGTTCTAGCATTAATATATCTTCATCGGCTATTTTGGAAATATTAAGGCGGTCTTTACCATTTTTCAATTTTTCTTTTTCTGGTGGCGTTGCTAGTATAGCACCTACTGTAAATAAATGATCTTGTATATCGATAAGAATTTTTTTAGTAGACGCTGAAACTGGTTGGTCTCTCAATAAACCTATCCATGAATTGAGCTCGTCAACCGTACCATAACTATCAATTCTTAAATTATGTTTAGGTACTCTTGTGCCTCCAAATAAAGCAGTGGTTCCTTTATCACCTGTTTTAGTATAGATTTTCATAAAAATAAGATTCCTACAAATGTACTAGTATGACGCAAGAGTTTACTAAAAAGTATCATAATCTATACGCACCTTATTGTTGTATAAAATTAAAATCCCACGAATAGCATTCGTGGGATTTAATTGATTGTAATAATTCAATGTGAAAAGTTGCTAGTAAATCAAGGATACTTCAACCTCAAAATTATCGTAGATAAAATTGTCACCTAATCCCTTAAAAAAACTTTTAGACCCATATTTTACGTTGTACTTGCTTCTATCTATAACAAGGGTAGTGGTAGCTTCATTATTATTATAAGTAAGATCAAAAGTTATTGGGTGAGTAATACCTTTAATTGACAAATCTGCAGTGATTGTCGCATATCCTTCCTTGTTATCAATACTCGTAAAATCTAGAGTGGCTTGTGGATGATTTGCCGTTGAGAAAAAATCATCACTTTTTAAGTGACCTTCTAATTTATCTTTCATTTCTCCTTCTAGATCTGTAACTACTAGACTAGACATGTCAATTACAAAACTTCCACCTTTAATCTTATCATTTTCAAACTCTAAAGTTCCTGATGTTAGATTAATTGTTCCTGTGTGCTGTCCACCAAATTTCTTACCGGTCCATACAGCGGTGCTTTTTTCAGTATTTATTTTTTTCATGTTAACATTGTTTGTGAATGTTGCAGCTACTATAGCTAGAACAACAGTCGATTTAAAAATTAGATTCATTTTAATTGTTTTTACATTAATTGTACATACATATATTTATTTAAATTTTTTAAAGCTTCATAAGAAGGGCAATTAATCGTTTTTTCTCCTCGTCGTTAAGGTTTTGAGTGATTTCGCTTTCTTTTTCGTCCACTTGATGGTCAAGGATAGTCAGCAGATTTAATCCTTCTTGAGTTATGGTAATTTCAATTTGTCTGCGATCTGACGGACATTGTACTCGTTTTACCAATTTTTTTGTAACTAATTTATCGATTACTCTAGTGGTATTAGAATTAGCGTGAATCATGTCCTTGCTTACATCCTGTAAACTGGCTGGTTTACCATTTCTACCTCTTAAAATACGCAATGCATTAAATTGTTGAAGGGTTATTCCTTGCTCTTTTATTGCGCTACTTACTTCATCAGTAAAGTCGGTACCCTTCTTGATGATTGTAGTAGTTAGCTTTCGCGAAAGCGGAATATGCATTTTGTTTTCTTTCATTAATTACAATTGAATTAATTGTAGGTACAAATATATTATTTTACTCTTACGATTAGATTTATTTCATGTTAAAAATAAATTAAGCTTTTTAAGCTCAAAGAAATGCAAAGAGAATAAATAGTAAGTTTGAACGTTAACAAAAGAAAAATTGCTATGAGAAAATTGATTTGTTTAATTGCCTTGATGTCTGTTTATTTTGCTCAAGCTCAAACTGATGGAGGAGTAGGACTAAAGGCAGGAGTTAATTATGGGTCTACAGGAGATTTATCTCAAGACGGTCAAACTATTATTGATAATCCTGATGAAAAAATAGGATTTCACGTTGGTGTTTTTGGGAAAATAGATTTAGGAGCTATTTACATAAGACCAGAATTAATGTATACTCAATTGAATAGTGAGTATAATGGGCTAGGATTTGAAGTAAATAAATTGGATGCTCCTGTTTTAGTAGGTGTCAATATTATAGGACCTCTCCATATTTTTGCAGGGCCTAGTTTTCAGTATATTCTAGATACTGACCTTGAGGATGTTGATATTGATGACGTAGAAGAGGATTTCACCATAGGAGCACAATTTGGAGTAGGCGTTAATTTAGGTAATCTGGGTATTGATGTGCGTTATGAACGTGGTTTTACAGAAAACGAAGCCGAGTTCACCAATGTAGGATCTCTAGGTACACTTGATACTAGACCTAGTCAAATCATATTAGGACTAAGTCTTACTCTATAATTTCTAAGTTATGGAACAGGATTTCAAAATCTTGTTCCTTCTTATTTCCAATAAGCAGCCCAATTTCAATGGGCTGTTTTCCATTATAAACTTCTTTATTTAATTTTCTACCGCGGTATTGAGGTTTTAAATCTTTTACGGTAAAATTAATGGTTTGCTTTTCACCAGTTGTTTGAAATTTATATACGTAGGATATCCAGGAATCTTGTGCAGCTCTCAACCTAAATTCATAATCGCTACCATCTCCTGTTATCGTGAGCTTGAAGGATTTAACCTCGTTAATATTTAAAGGTTTTACATTATATCGCAACGAGGCAAAACCACCATTGTTTCTTGTTGATACATGACCGTAATATCGTAGTTGTTTACCTGTAATCTCAAAATTAGATTTTGACAATCCACCCATCACGCCATCATTAATTACATACCAATTTTTAGCATCATTTTTATCTGGTGTTATAGTATGAGTAGTGGTTAGCATAAGGCATAAAATGAAGAACAGAAAACGCATTTTTTATATAAGTCGCGTAAATTATTACTTACTTAATTTTTTTACCGATATAAGATCAAGAATATTGGTCGGATCTGCTTTTAGGTTTATTATATTTTTTGGGTAAAATCTGGTACTTTCATCATAGTATAGAGGTATTACAGGAGCTTCTTCATTAATGATGCTGTCCATTTTTTTATACAGTATCACTCGTTCGTCTACACTAGCTGTGACAATACTTTCTTTGTATAAAGCATCGTAGTGGTCATCATGAAAAAAACTATAATTTGAACCTGATGGTGTATGATTTTTAGAATAAAATAAGCTTAGGTAATTTTGAGCGTCTGGATAGTCGGCAATCCAGCTACTGCGAAACATTTCTAATTGTCCTTTACTACGCAATTGTCTTAAAGTTCCTGGCGGCATTACCTCAATTTGTATAGTAATACCAATTTTTTCTAATTCTTTTTGGATGAACTCACAAAGGTCTAAATAATTTGCGCTGGTAGCTAGATTGATAATTACCGAACTGGCACCTGATTCTTGTTTATAAGCATTTACCAATTCACGAGCTTTTTTCCTATTATAAATGAGCTCTGGTGCTTGTTGAGAACCTGGTAAACCAGCAGGAATAAAACCACGCGTTGCTGGTATTCCTATGTTGTTTCTTAAATAGGTAATCATTTTGCCACGATCAAACCCTATATTTATGGCAGTTCTTATTTTCTTTGACTGCAATGCAGGATTTTTAGACTTTAAATTAATTCCTAGATATTCTGTATTTAAGAATGGTGCTTTAGCTAGTGTGATTTCTTTTTGATGTTTCTCTTTGAGATCACCAGTGCTGGTTAACAATTCATCTTTATAACTAGCATCAATAGCGTTAATAAAGTCAAGATTTCCTTGAGCAAACTCAAGATACTCACTTTGTTTATCTGGCTTAAAAGTAATCGCTACTGATTCAAGATAAGGAAGCTGGTTTCCCTGTGAATCGGTTTCCCAATAAGATTTATTTTTACGCAATACCATTTTTACGTTTTCTTCCCATCTTTTTAAATAGAAAGGACCAGTACCTACTGGCTGACTTCTAGGATTTAACTCGAGAACTTCAATTGCATTTTCAGATAATATAGATGCATACTGCATACTCATTAAGCCTAAAAAAGCAGGAAACGCTTGCTTCAGTTTAATGTTTAACACACTATCATTGGTCACCTCGATAGTCTCAATATTACTTACTATAGTAGAACCTGGACTGGCTAGTGCTTCGTCTTTTAATCTATTTAAACTATAGGCGACATCACTGGCTTTAACACGTTCCTTTTTATCTTGATTAGGATAATAGAAATAGCTGTCGTTCCTTAAGATAAAAGTGTAGTTTGTGGCTGTGCTGTCAATGTTCCAGCTTTTTGCAAGATCAGGAATCACATTTAAATCCTTATCCAATTTGACGAGTGTGTTATACAATTGATTACAAACCCACATATTGCGTTGGTCTTTAGCAAATGCAGGATCTAAACTTGTGACACCAGCATGCTCGTTATACTTAAAAACAGGACCGTAATTATTATGATCAGATTTATTACAGCTATAAATCAATACAAGTAACAGGAGTATAAATAGTCTCATTGTCGTAAATATACAATGCATTCTCAATGTGTTAATGCTAGTTATAAGGATAGATGACAATTGAGTACTTATATTTTACAATTGAGTAAGTTGAATTACGCTTTCGCGGAAGCATGATCACATATTTGCATTGTCAAACATATTAAACACACAATTATGAAAACGATTATCACTTCAATTTTACTAGCATTAGTTTCTTTAACAATAAATGCACAAGAGGAAAAAACTTTTACATTGACGGTAACTGTGAACAACGCATCTACCGATGATGGGAAAATGGTTTATGCCTTAAACACGGCAGAAACATGGAATAAAAAACCTTATCAATCTACAAGTATTGAGATCAAAGACGGTAAAGCGATTGCGACTTTTGAAAACATTCCGCAAGGAGAGTATGCCGTGACCGTACTGCACGACAAGAATAATAATCAAAGAATGGATTTTGCTGATAATGGTATGCCTACTGAGGCATATGGATTGAGTAATAATCCCATGAGCTATGGTCCACCACAATGGAATGAGGCCAAATTTGAGATTAGTGAAAACAAAGAGATTATTGTAAGGTTGTAATAACGTTAATCTCTTGATAATAAGTAATAGGATGTCTTTAAGTCATCCTATTTTTACTTTATGAAGGTACTTATAACAGGAGCAACAGGACTTGTAGGTAAACAAATCGTTGATGATTTGCATGAAAAGGGACATGTGGTTCATTATTTGACCACTAGACAAGAGGCAATTAAAGATGAGCCTAACTACAAAGGTTTTCTGTGGAATGTAAAAGAAGGTAGTATAGATGTAAAATGTCTAGACGGCGTAACTAACATCATTCATCTAGCAGGCGAAACTGTTTTTCAAAGATGGACCGATGATGCTAAGAAACGTATTATGGATAGTAGGGTGTTTTCAACCCAGTTATTAATCGATACGCTTAAAAACAACAAGCATCAAGTTGAACACGTTACTACAGCAAGCGCGATAGGGATCTATCCGGATCAACAAGATGGTCGAGCATTAAAGGAAAATGAAATTCCACCTACGGCTTCCAATTTTTTAGCAGATGTTTGTATTGCTTGGGAAAAAATAGGAGCTCTTTTTACCCAGCTTGGATTGAAACACAGTATAGTGCGCATAGGTATCGTACTTTCAGACAAAGGTGGTGCTCTTGACCAAATGAGCAAACCGGTAAAGTACTATGCTGGCGCAGGTTTTGGAAACGGGAAAATGTGGCAAAGCTGGATTGCTATTGACGATCTTTCAGGTATTTTTATACATTTAGCTCAGGAACAGTTGGAAGGTATTTATAATGGAGTTGCGCCTAATCCAGTGCGCAACAGGAATATGATGGAAACTATAGGGAAGGTTATAGGAAAACCTGTTTTTCTACCAAATGTCCCAAAATTTGTAATGAAAATGATGCTAGGTGAAATGTCTGCTATTGTTTTGTCTAGCCAAAATGTAAGTAGTGAAAAAATTGAAAAAGCAGGATATACTTTTGAATATAGAGAATTAGAAAGTGCTCTTCAAAACTATTTATCCTAGCGAAAAAATCTTTGACTGGCTAGTTATTGCTTCTTTTCTTGAGCACTACTATTAAAAGAATAACTAGTACAACCGTTATTACAATACCAGTACCTAAATAAAATAGATTCATTAAACCATTAATAGTTTTTTATTTAATGATTTTTCGAATTTGAATAAATGATCTGTTTTGACTTGGTTATGATGACAAGCAGCATATTGATTGATTCCAGTGTATTTTGAATTGAATTGTATGCTATCAAAATAATCTTGATTGGAATACACACTATGTTTATTTTTAGGTTGAATTATGCTTACTTGATATAAATAGTTTTTTATCACCAATAATCTAGTATCATAACGCAAGGGTTCCAATTGATGATTCCGATAATATTCAAATACTGCTTGGTAAACCCCATTTTGACTAAATCTAGAATTATAAGCGACTTGTATAGATCGTGAATTATTATCGATGAAATCTTCAATAGTAGATTTATAAAACGATTTTAATTCTTCCCGGTCACAAAAATGAATCCTATCGCCTAAACTCCTTTTCCTAATGATATAATAAGTGTCATACTGTTTAAAAACGACTCCTTCATTTGTTTGATGTCTATTGGAATATTTGTGACTAAGGTCTATTCCTTCAGGCAAATTAATGGTAACTAAAGAATCAACTTTAAAAGGTTGATCTTGGGCAATACACTTATTGATTAAACAGCATAGCAGTAAAAGAATAAAAAGAGGTTGAGTAAGTTTCATATTGTAAGCAAAAATAAAAAAGACCTATGAGGTTTGAACTCATAGGCCTTTGATCAATTATCAAAAAACTTTTGCTTATTTAGTTCCTACTAAATTTACAGTTAATTTAATGTCATCACTAATTGCTTTATTAGCAGCTATGTCAAAAAATGTCCCAGATCCGTATTTAATTCCCCAATCTGTTCTGTTAATAGTAAACTCTTCAGAGTCTAACATCATTTTATCACCTTCATATTTTACAGTAACAGGGAATGATACATTTTTAGTAACATCTTTAAGAGTAAGGTTTCCAGATAAAGTAGAACCTTCAATTCCAGTTACAACAAATTTTGCTGTAGGATATTCTGGTGTATTAAAAAAGTCAGTCTGTTGGTCTTCTACAGTTCCTTCTAGGTGAGCTTTTAGACTAGCAGCTTTATCACCTTCAAGATCTGTTACCTCGATAGAGGTCATGTCGATTACAAACTCACCACTTTCTAAAGTTTCACCGTTTACTTTAACCATTCCACTTTTAAGTGAAATGTTTCCTGTGTGATCTTCGGTTGGTTTTGAACCTACCCATGCAATGTTTGATGCTTCTGTATCAATAGTGTATGTTACAGCTTCTACAGTTGCTTCAGCAACTTCTTTTTCTTCAGTAGCATCTACTTCGTTTTTGTTTTCTTTACAAGCTACTGCACCTACTAATAAAAGTGCTAGACTAGCGAATTTTATAAATGACGTTTTCATAATTTGAATTTAAGTTGGTGTAAAATTACATGTACCTACAATTAAACAGGTTAAAGGTTTATTAAAAAATCCTGTGACATTTTGACATCGTTCCACTAGATGGCAGTAATTTTGCTCCTTCACGCGCGATGATGTTTGTGCATTGTTGTTGATAATTACGCTTTCGCGAAAGCGTACAAATTCAAACTATCAATTCTCATACATCGACATATTAGAAAAAATTGAAGTTTTACAAGAAAATAAAAGACCAGTTTAACATGGCAAAAGATAAACAACAACAAGAAGAAGTAGAGCAAGAGGTGTTGCATAACACTGAAGAACAGGATGTTGCTCAAGAGCAAGATCAAAGCGAGGAAAAAACTGAACTGGAAAAAGTTCAAGAGGAATTACAAGCAGAAAAAGACCGCTACTTAAGGTTGTTTGCAGAATTTGAAAACTATAAACGTCGCACAGCCAAAGAACGTGTAGAGTTATTTAAAACAGCCGGTGAAGGCATTTTAAAGGATATGTTACCGGTATTAGATGATTTTGATAGAGCACTTGTAGAAATCAATAAGTCTGATGATGAACAACTTACAGCAGGTGTTACACTAATAAGCAACAAGCTGCGCAATACATTAAAATCAAAAAACCTAGAAGAGGTTGAGGTTGAGGCTGGAGATACTTTTAATGCAGACGATCACGAGGCTGTTACACAAATTCCAGCTCCTAATGATGATATGAAAGGTAAAATCATCGACGTAATAGAAAAAGGATATAAACTAGGTGACAAAGTGATACGTTACCCAAAAGTGGTTATAGGAAAGTAATATGGCAGATTTTTATGAAGTATTAGGTATAGATCGCAATGCGAGTGCTGCAGAGATTAAGAAAGCATATCGTAAAAAGGCGGTTAAATACCATCCAGATAAGAATCCTGGTGATGCAGAGGCAGAAGAAATGTTTAAAAAAGCAGCCGAGGCTTATGAAACCTTGAGCGATCCTCAGAAAAAAGCTAGATATGATCAACTAGGTCATCAGGCATATACGAGTGGCGCTGGCGGTTTTGGAGGTGGCTCTGGTGGTTTTGGCGGCATGGATATGGATGATATCTTTAGTCAGTTTGGCGATATATTCGGCGGTGCTGGTGGTGGCTTTTCTGGGTTTGGAGGATTCGGCGGTGGCGGCGGACGCCGCAGAGTTAAAGGTAAAGACCTGCGAATAAGAGTATCCCTTACCCTTGAAGAAGCTGCAAATGGAGTAGATAAAAAGGTAAAGGTTAAACGTAAAAAACAAGCGGCAGGAGTTTCTTATAAAACTTGTGGAACTTGTAACGGTAGTGGACAAGTTACTCGTATTCAAAACACGATTCTTGGAAGAATGCAAACTAGCGCTCCATGTGGTACTTGTGGTGGATCAGGTCAAATCTTGGACAAAAAACCTAATGGTGCAGATTCTCAAGGTCTTATAGTAGAAGAGGAGTTAGTGACTATTCAAATTCCTGCTGGTGTTGAAAGTGACATGCGATTAAAGGTAGGTGGTAAAGGAAACGACGCACCAGGAAATGGTGTGAGTGGAGACCTACTAGTTGATATTGAAGTTAAACCTCATGAATCACTACAACGAGAAGGAAATAATTTACACTATGACCTATATATAAGCGTTCCAGAAGCTGTATTAGGAACCTCTAAAGAAATTCAAACGGTTACAGGAAAAGTCAGAATACCGATTGAATCTGGAATTCAAAGTGGAAAAATTTTAAGATTACGTGGAAAAGGGATGCCTAGCTTAAATGGTTATGGAACTGGTGATCTACTTGTTCATGTAAACGTCTGGACACCACGTAACTTAACTCGTGAGCAGAAAGAGTTTTTTGAAAATATGATGGCCGATTCAAACTTTGAACCAGCTCCTGAGAAGTCGGATAAATCATTTTTTGAAAAGGTAAAAGACATGTTTTCTTAAAAAAACTTAATGAATTAGAAAAAAGTTCTATATTTGAAATAACAATTGGTTTCAACACCAGTTGTTATTTTTCTTTTTCATAGCAATTTTTCCCACCTCTTTGTCAAAAGAGGTGGGTTTTTTTATGGCTTATTCTACCTTTAAATAAATCATTCCTATTAAATATATCTAAAATACTTTATACCACGGCCTATATTGTTAACTTGCGTGTTTCATTATTGAATATGGGATACGCATTACAAGCAGAAAACATAACAAAACAATATGGCGATTATACTGCATTGAATAATTTGACCATAAAAGTTCCAGAAGGATCTATATATGGATTATTAGGTCCAAACGGTGCAGGTAAAACTTCTCTTATTAGAATTATCAATCAAATTACAATGCCTGATAAAGGTGGTGTGTTGTTGAATGGTGAACCACTAGCACCAAATCATATTGCACAAATTGGATACATGCCTGAAGAGCGTGGTTTGTATAAAAGCATGAAAGTAGGCGAGCAATGCCTGTACCTAGCTCAATTAAAAGGTCTGTCTAAAAAAGAAGCTAAGCAACGACTGGAGTTTTGGTTTGAAAGATTAGGTATGCAAGGATGGTGGAATAAAAAACTACAAGAACTTTCAAAGGGTATGGCCCAAAAAGTTCAATTTATAGTGACTGTTTTACATCAACCTAAGCTATTAATCTTTGATGAACCGTTTTCAGGATTTGACCCAGTAAACGCAAATCTCATAAAGGATGAAATTCTATATCTAAGAGATCAAGGTGCTACTATTATTTTTTCTACTCATAGAATGGAAAGTGTGGAAGAAATGTGTGATCATATTGCTTTAATTAACAAATCAAATTTGGTTTTGGAAGGCCCTATTAACCGTGTAAAACAAGAGTATCGTAACAACGATTATCAAATAAGTATTTTAAGTGAAACAGATTCATGGTTAAAAGAACTTCCAGTTGAGTGGCAAGCACAATCAACCGATATCAAAGGACTAGATAATACAGTTGATTTTAAAATTCATTTACAAAAAGAAGTTTCTATAAATGAGGTTTTCAATAGATTAACCCAATTGGGTGAAGTAACTCATTTCAGCGAAATTATACCTAGCATAAACGATATATTTATTAAAAACGTAGGTAGCAATGAGTAAACTAGGTTTAATAATTAAAAGAGAATACTTGACAAAGGTTCGTAATAGAACCTTTATAATAATGACCTTTGTAAGTCCTATGATATTCATAGGTGTAGCTGTGCTTATAGGTTGGCTCACAAATTTGAATAGAGAAGATTCTAGGACTGTAGCAATACTTGATGAGACTGGTGCGTCCTATGTAGATTTGTTTGAAGACTATAGCAACTTCAAATTCGTTCGAGTTGATAATCAGATTGATCAAGCCATAACAGCTACTAAGGAAGCAGGCTATTATGGATTGATACATATATATGGTGTTGACGATGAGGTCGAAAATTTGACCTTTTATTCAAAAGACAATCCATCTTCAGGTTTTATAGAAAGAATAGAGAATACCATAAACAAAAAAGCCACTGAGTATAAATTATTAGAAAACAATATTCAACCTAGCATTTTACAAGCAGCAACTGTAAAAAAGCAATTGCAGTTACAAACATTTGATGGCGATACGACCAGTAAGGAAGCCGGATGGATTAAAATTGCTGCAGGTGGAGCAGCAGGATATTTACTGATGATGTTCATCATAATATATGGTAACATGCTCATGCGATCTGTAATTGAGGAGAAAACAAATCGTATTGTAGAAATTATAGTGAGCAGTGTTAAGCCTATATATCTTATGTTGGGTAAGATTACAGGAACGTCACTGGCGGGAATTACTCAATTTCTTATTTGGGTGGTTTTAGGTGGAACGCTGGCAATTGTTTTGTCCGTCGTTTTGGGACCAGATGCTCTTCAAAACCCAGCTAACGAGCAACTCGTTAATCAAGTTCAAACAGCTAGTGAAGCTCAAGCATTTGTCAATGACATTTTAAAATTACCAATAGGACAATTGATTTTCCTCTTTTTCGTCTATTTCATAGGAGGATATTTTTTATACGCTAGCATATATACTGCTATAGGAGCAGCTGTAGACAGTGAGACAGATACACAGCAATTTATGCTTCCTATCATCTTACCATTAATGCTATCCATATATGTGGGTTTTTTCTCAGTTATAGATAATCCACATGGTACTGTTGCTGTTACATTTAGTTATATACCTTTAACCAGTCCCATCGTTATGTTAATGAGGATTCCTTTTGGAGAGATAACTTGGTGGGAAATTCTTATAAGTGTAAGCTTACTATATGCAAGTATAATAGGAGTTACCTATATAGCTGCCAAAATATACCGTGTAGGTATTTTAATGTATGGCAAAAAGACGAGTTGGAAACAATTATATAAGTGGTTAAAGTATTAACGAGATGAAATTAGATTGGCAATCCATTAAAGATTTTTTGACCTATCAAATAATTGAAGCAAAGGAAAAGGGCGATTTTCATTTAGACACATGGATGGTGATTCTTGCCATTGTTGCTTTACTTGCAACCAAGGTCCTCTTAAGAGTATTGAAAAAATTTCTTACTCGTAAAATGGATCACAGTGACAAATTAAAATTTGATAGCATTTTCAGATTTTTTAACTATCTGGTTTACATCATTGTTATCCTAGTTATACTGAATAGTTCTGGAGCAGATATTACGGCATTACTTACAGCCAGTGCCGCGTTATTCGTCGGGATTGGATTTGCTTTACAAGACTTCTTCAAGGATATCATAGCAGGTATAACAATTATTGTGGATAAATCGGTGCTGGTTAATGACATCATAGAAGTAGATGATAAGGTAGGTCGTGTTTTTGAAATCAAATTAAGAAGTACGAGAGCCATCACAAGAGACGATAAAGTATTGATTATACCTAATCACTTATTTCTCTCGGACATTGTTTTTAATTACACACAAAATCATGCAAAAACAAGAGAAAAGGTAGGAGTAGGAGTAGCCTATGGAAGTGATACACGACTAGTAGAAAAAATACTACTCGAGGTTGCGAATAATCAAAAAGGAGTGCTTAAAAGTCCAGAACCCATGGTTCTATTTCAAAATTTTGGAGATAGTTCTTTAGATTTTGAACTGTTTTTTTACGTACGCGATGCTTTTACTGATCCTAAAATTAAGAGTAGTCTGCGTTTTGAAATTGACAAAGCTTTTAGAGAAAACAATATATCAATACCGTTCCCTCAACGAGATTTACACCTAGTATCTTCTAATATCACATGGAAAAAAGATGATGAAAAAACTGATTAAAATATTAATACTGATAATTGTTGTTCTCGCTTTCGCGAAAGCGAACTCACAAGCAACTGATCTATTTAGAACAGAATTTACGTATTTCCCACAGAGTGATAGTGATAATAGCTTTAGGAGATTTAGAACCTTTGTCAATGTTCCATTGAAAGTAAAAGAGCAATCTTATCTTGTTCCTTTCATAGAATATAGGAACGTTCACTTACTAATAAGAGATGATGAACGATTTAGACAACTAAAGACTGATAGGTATGAGAGTATTGAAGTTGCATTAGGATACACATTTCCTATGGAAAACAATTGGCGATTTGGTGCAAGGGTAGGATTACTAGCTGCATCAAATTTTGATGAGGCAAAGCCAATAAGTGAAGATTTGTTTTTTACAGGAAGTGCTTACTTCATCAAGGACATGAAAAAACGAACGGATGGTGGAAAACCATGGCGACTTGTATTAGGTGTGCAATACTCAACAACGGTTGGTCGACCATTCCCATTACCTTACGTAAATTATTACAGAGAGTTTGCAACAGATTGGAGCTATAGTATAGGAGCTCCCAAAATGAATTTAAGATATAGATTTAACGATCAACATAGTGTACAATTATATGCAAGATTAGATGGTTTTTATGCTAATATTCAAAATGACGTAAACACAATTAATGGAGTTGCTGATAATATAAGTATGACAACTGCAATGATGGGACCAGGTTATACGTATAACTTAACAAAGCATATTTCATTTTATGTATATGCAGGATACACTATCTTTAACGATATAAGATTAAGAGATGCAGATGGAGAAGATGTGCGCACTATTAATAGCAGCAATACATTTTATTCTAGAGCAGGTATAAAATTTCAAATTTAATGGCACAAATACTTATTATAGAAGATGAAAGCGCAATTAGAAGAGTGCTGGGTAAAATATTAAGTGAAGAGGATAAGAATTACAAAATCACTGAAGCCGAGGATGGTCTTGCAGGTATGGATCTTATAAAGGACAACGATTATGATCTGGTACTTTGTGACATAAAAATGCCCAAAATGGATGGGGTAGAGGTTTTGGAAGCCGTTCAAAAAATAAAGCCCGAAACTCCTGTAGTAATGATTTCTGGACATGGCGATTTAGATACTGCGGTTCAAACTATGAGATTAGGAGCTTTTGATTACATTTCAAAACCACCAGATTTAAATAGGTTGTTGAATACTGTACGCAACGCCTTAGATCGTAAAACTCTAGTCGTAGAAAATAAGCGATTAAAGAAAAAGGTAAGTAAGAATTATGAGATGATTGGTGAGAGTGAATTGATTTCAATAATCAAAAATATTATTGAGAAAGTAGCTCCTACAGATGCCCGAGTTTTAATAACTGGTGGGAATGGTACAGGTAAAGAACTTGTGGCTCACTGGTTGCATGAAAAAAGTGATCGTTCAAAGAAGCCATTCATTGAAGTTAACTGTGCCGCTATTCCTAGTGAGCTCATAGAAAGTGAGCTCTTTGGTCATGTTAAAGGTAGCTTTACCGGAGCAAATAAAGATCGTGCAGGAAAATTTGAAGCCGCAAATGGCGGAACCATTTTTCTCGATGAAATAGGTGATATGTCATTGCCTGCTCAAGCTAAAGTTTTACGAGCATTACAAGAGAATAGAATTCAACGAGTAGGTAGTGATAAGGATATACAGGTAAACGTGAGAATTCTTGCAGCTACAAATAAGGATCTAAAAAAAGAAATTGAAGAAAAAAGATTTAGAGAAGATCTGTATCATAGACTAGCTGTGATTTTAATAAACGTTCCATCACTGAATGATCGACGTGATGATATACCCTTATTGGTAGAGCACTTTGCACAAAAAATAGCTCAGGAACAAGGTGGTCCAAGAAAAGAGTTTCATACTAATGCAATTAAATTATTGCAAGAATATGATTGGACGGGAAATATTAGAGAATTACGTAATGTAGTGGAACGACTAATCATATTAGGAGGAGAAGAGATTAGTGAAAATGATGTCAAACTATTTGCAAGTAAATAATGGAATTCAACGTAACGCCATCAGATTTTAAAGTTGACTCTACTTTTAACCTGTCATCTCATCCTACCTTACCTTTAGATGTTTTAGAAAAAAAAGAAGCAAAAAAAAGACTAGCTAAGGTTAGAAGAGAATTAGCTCATTTCCAGGCTAGAATGTATGCCCATGACAAACACGCTGTACTGGTCTGTTTTCAAGGTATGGATACGGCAGGAAAGGATAGCTTAGTAAGAGAAGTTTTTAAAGACTTTAATGTGAGAGGTGTTGAACATTATAGTTTTAAAGTACCTACTGATTTAGAACGTTCACATGGATACTTATGGCGTCACTATATAGCTTTACCTTCAAAAGGTCATTTTGGAATTTTTAATAGAACGCATTATGAAAATGTGTTAGTGACTAGAGTACATCCAGAATACCTGATGGGAGAAAATCTCCCTGATTTTAATGATCCTAGCGATGCTAATTCTGATTTTTGGAGTATGCGATTTGAACAAATCAACAATTTCGAAAAAGAACTTACGCAAAATGGCACCTTTATATTTAAGTTCTTTTTGAATATCAGCAAGCAAGAACAAAAAAATCGCTTGTTAAGGAGATTACACATACCAGAAAAAAACTGGAAGTTTTCAGACGGAGATCTAGCAGAGAGGAAACTTTGGGGTAAATATATGGATTGTTATCAAGACGCTATAAGAAATACTTCGACAACATACGCACCGTGGTATGTAGTGCCGTCAGATAATAAACCAATGGCAAGATTAATAGTTGCTGAGGTTTTGAATCAAACACTGCAACAATTTAGTGAGATACAACCACCTAAATTAGACGTGGATAAAGCAGCTAATATTCAGAGTTATATCAGCCAATTAGAAAACGAGGAATAAATTCTAGTTACATTCTAGCCTTGAATTTTTTAATTCTATTGATGTGACTAAAGTACCCCAATATATTATCGTGAGCATTTGATTGTTTAGTTTTGGCGCCTTAATCTCAAAAAAACCTGGCGTGAACCTAGTATCATATAAACAAGAATTTTTAACTAATTACAAAATTGCCTATCCTATAGTTTTGGGACAGGTAGCTCATTTATTAGTAGCGTTGGCTGATAATGTTATGGTAGGTAAATTGGGAGATGCTCCTCTTGCAGCAGTATCCTTGGGAAACACCCTTATCTATATTGCATTAAGTATTGGTATTGGGTTCTCCTTCGCTATAACGCCATTAGTATCTACAGCACAAGGTCAGGAAAACTGGACCAAGGTTAAAAGGATTTTAGACAACGGAGTGTTCCTATCCTTTATTATGGGAATATTACTCACTGCATTACTTATAGTGGCAGAACCTCTATTATTTTACATGGATCAACCGGCAGAAGTCGTTGAACTCGCGATTCCCTACATGCATATTGTCTCTATATCCATGGTGCCTTTAATGTTATTTCAAGCCTTCAAGCAATTTTCTGATGGATTGAGTCTTACTAAACATGCAATGAACGCTGCAGTTATTGCAAACGTGATAAACGTAATGTTGAACTATCTATTAATTTATGGAGAGTTTGGTTTTCCAAAATTAGGATTAGTAGGTGCAGCATGGGGTACATTAGTATCTAGAATAATCATGGTGATAATAATTTATATTTCGCTTTCGCGAAAACCGAGTCTTTACCAACAATTCAAGGGTCCAATATTTATATCTATGACCAATATCACTAAAATCTTATCGTTAGGATTCCCCACTGCATTGCAAATGTTGTTTGAAGTGTCTCTTTTTACAGGAGCAATATTTTTATCTGGTATGTTGGGAACAAAACATCAGGCTGCAAATCAAATTGCATTGAATTTATCTGCATTAACATTTATGTTCGGTATAGGATTAGGAGTTACAGCTACTATTCGAGTAGGAAACCAACTAGGGAAAAGAAATTTCTCTTACATGAAGCAAATTGTAAAAAGCTTATTTTTCATGGTTCTAGTAATTGAGATCCTATTCATGTGTTTATTCTTCATCGGAAGAAATTACCTGCCTTGGATTTATATAAACGATACAGAAGTTATCCAGATAGCCTCACATTTATTGCTAATAGCAGCAATTTTTCAGGTTAGTGACGGAATACAAGTTTTCCTTTTAGGATTATTGCGTGGATTGCATGACGTTTGGTATCCTAGTTTATTTTGCTTTATAAGTTATTGGTGCATAGGATTTCCTTTGGCGTATTACTTGGGGTTTCAAACTTATTTATCTTCAATGGGTATATGGGTAGCCTTATTAATTGCGTTAACATCATCGGCAACTATGATGTTTTTCAGATATAAGTATTTAGTGAGAAGGATTTCAATGTAGTTTTAAGTTACTTAAAAGTACAAGTATTATGTTTATTTACGAATAGATAAGGGATTATATATTGTTATTAAAAAAGATTTGATTTTTTTCATTTTGTAAGTAAATGATTTGAAGGTGTTTAAGGATGGGCTGTAATTTTTTTCAAATTTTTTGTCATAAAAGTTTGTTTGGTAAGAAAAAGTGTGTGTATATTTGCACCCGCTTTGGGAAACAATGATGTTTAAATAAAGCGATAGTTCTTCAAAAAGGTTGAAAATATTTGTAGCGGATTGTGAGGATTTCGCATCAAATTTTCGGTCTAGATATTTTGAAGTAGTTCATTGAAAATAATGATTGACAGCACAGCGATACTGTTTTTGTATTGATTAATACAAAGGCAAGTATTGGTAAGAAAATAAAAATAGACACATGTACGCTAATTGAGGGTTCTTAAAAGAGGTTTTTGGAGTTATTCTAATAAATGATCTTTAAAAGATTCTACGATGAAGAGTTTGATCCTGGCTCAGGATGAACGCTAGCGGCAGGCCTAACACATGCAAGTCGAGGGGCAGCATAGATAGCTTGCTATCTGATGGCGACCGGCGCACGGGTGCGTAACGCGTATACAACCTACCTATTACTGAGGGATAGCCCGAAGAAATTTGGATTAATACCTCATAGAATTATAAGATGGCATCATTTAATAATTAAAGGTTACGGTAATAGATGGGTATGCGTCCTATTAGCTAGATGGTGAGGTAACGGCTCACCATGGCGACGATAGGTAGGGGTCCTGAGAGGGAGATCCCCCACACTGGTACTGAGACACGGACCAGACTCCTACGGGAGGCAGCAGTGAGGAATATTGGACAATGGAGGCAACTCTGATCCAGCCATGCCGCGTGTAGGAAGACGGCCCTATGGGTTGTAAACTACTTTTGTACGGGAAGAAATACAGTCACGTGTGATTGTTTGACGGTACCGTAAGAATAAGCACCGGCTAACTCCGTGCCAGCAGCCGCGGTAATACGGAGGGTGCAAGCGTTATCCGGAATCATTGGGTTTAAAGGGTCCGTAGGCGGGTAATTAAGTCAGTGGTGAAATGCAGGGGCTCAACTCCGGCACTGCCATTGATACTGGTTATCTTGAATTATTGTGAAGTGGTTAGAATATGTAGTGTAGCGGTGAAATGCTTAGATATTACATAGAATACCGATTGCGAAGGCAGATCACTAACAATATATTGACGCTGATGGACGAAAGCGTGGGGAGCGAACAGGATTAGATACCCTGGTAGTCCACGCCGTAAACGATGGTTACTAGCTGTTTGGATCGATTGAGATCTGAGTGGCCAAGCGAAAGTGATAAGTAACCCACCTGGGGAGTACGTTCGCAAGAATGAAACTCAAAGGAATTGACGGGGGCCCGCACAAGCGGTGGAGCATGTGGTTTAATTCGATGATACGCGAGGAACCTTACCAGGGCTTAAATGCAGTATGACAGATTTGGAAACAGATTTTTCTTCGGACATATTGCAAGGTGCTGCATGGTTGTCGTCAGCTCGTGCCGTGAGGTGTCAGGTTAAGTCCTATAACGAGCGCAACCCCTATTTCTAGTTGCCAGCACATAATGGTGGGGACTCTAGAGAGACTGCCGGTGCAAACCGTGAGGAAGGTGGGGATGACGTCAAATCATCACGGCCCTTACGTCCTGGGCTACACACGTGCTACAATGGTAGGGACAGAGAGCAGCCACTTCGCGAGAAGGAGCGAATCTACAAACCCTATCTCAGTTCGGATCGCAGTCTGCAACTCGACTGCGTGAAGCTGGAATCGCTAGTAATCGCATATCAGCCATGATGCGGTGAATACGTTCCCGGGCCTTGTACACACCGCCCGTCAAGCCATGGAAGCTGGGGGTGCCTGAAGTCGGTGACCGAAAGGAGCTGCCTAGGGTAAAACTAGTAACTGGGGCTAAGTCGTAACAAGGTAGCCGTACCGGAAGGTGCGGCTGGAACACCTCCTTTCTGGAGTTCCTGAAATAATGGAACGAAACAAGGGATAGTTTCAAGACCTTTAACACTCAATTAGTGTGTGTTTATTTTAAAAAGCAAGTCAATCAAGAAATAGTCGCAAGACACTCAGTCTCATAGCTCAGCTGGTTAGAGCGCTACACTGATAATGTAGAGGTCGGCAGTTCGAGTCTGCCTGAGACTACGATGTCTTAGGTAGTTATTGATGAGATAATTATAGCTAAGAGATAAAGTTCATTTATAGAATTTTAATGGAAATTCTAGAGGTTGAGGATTCTAAATTCGATATTCTGAATTCAGTATTTAGGATTCGTCATGGGGAATTAGCTCAGCTGGCTAGAGCGCCTGCCTTGCACGCAGGAGGTCATCGGTTCGACTCCGATATTCTCCACGAATGATTAGTAGAGATTAATCATTAAACGTTCATTGACATTTTGAAAAGATCAAAACGAGCATTAGTTCTAATATTAATTAGGATTAATACAAGATAGAAAAAATAATATTACTATATATCGTTGTATAGTAATAGGTATCATAAGCAAATAAGGGCGTATGGGGGATGCCTAGGCTCTCAGAGGCGATGAAGGACGTGATAAGCTGCGATAAGCTGCGGGGATTGGCACATACGATGTGATCCGCAGATTTCCGAATGGGGCAACCCGGCATGTTGAAGACATGTCACCAGTAATGGAGCAAACCCGGTGAACTGAAACATCTAAGTAGCCGGAGGAAGAGAAAACAATAGTGATTCCGTCAGTAGTGGCGAGCGAACGCGGAAAAGCCCAAACCAATTAGGTTACGGCCTAATTGGGGTTGTAGGACTACGATATTTGATGCTAAAAGAATAAGAATCCTTTGGAAAGAGGAGCCAAAGAAGGTGATAGCCCTGTATTGGTAATTTTAGTTATTGATAGTAGTATCCTGAGTAGTGCGGGGCACGGGAAACCCTGTATGAATCTAGCGGGACCATCCGCTAAGGCTAAATACTCCTGAGAGACCGATAGTGAACCAGTACCGTGAGGGAAAGGTGAAAAGAACCCTGAATAAGGGAGTGAAAAAGAACCTGAAACCATACGCTTACAAGCGGTCGGAGCCTTCGGGTGACGGCGTGCCTTTTGCATAATGAGCCTACGAGTTACCGTTGCTAGCAAGGTTAAGTGTTTCAGACACGGAGCCGTAGCGAAAGCGAGTCTGAATAGGGCGCGATAGTTAGTAGTGGTAGACGCGAAACCGTGTGATCTACCCATGGGCAGGGTGAAGCTGTGGTAACACACAGTGGAGGCCCGAACCGGTTGACGTTGAAAAGTCTTCGGATGACCTGTGGGTAGGGGTGAAAGGCCAATCAAACTCGGAAATAGCTCGTACTCTCCGAAATGCATTTAGGTGCAGCGTTGATTTAGTTTTATAGAGGTAGAGCTACTGATTGGATGCGGGGGCTTCACCGCCTACCAATTCCTGACAAACTCCGAATGCTATAAAATGATGATCAGCAGTGAGGGCATGGGTGCTAAGGTCCATGTCCGAAAGGGAAAGAACCCAGACCATCAGCTAAGGTCCCCAAATGTATGTTAAGTTGAAAAAACGAGGTTGTACTGCTTAGACAGCTAGGATGTTGGCTTGGAAGCAGCCATTCATTTAAAGAGTGCGTAACAGCTCACTAGTCGAGCGGTACGGCATGGATGATAATCGGGCATAAACATACTACCGAAGCTATGGACTCCATTGAGAGTGGTAGGAGAGCATTCTAATTGTGTTGAAGGTGAACTGTGAGGTTTGCTGGAACGATTAGAAACGAAAATGTAGGCATAAGTAACGATAAAGGGGGCGAGAAACCCCCTCACCGAAAGACCAAGGTTTCCTCAGCTATGCTAATCAGCTGAGGGTTAGTCGGGTCCTAACGCGTACCCGAACGGGGAAGTGGATGGATAACAGGTTAATATTCCTGTACCTGCTCACAATAAAAGTGACGGAGGTGTGAATTTGGTGCGTACTGACGGAAATGTACGTTGAACCAACTGTTAAGGTTGGGATAGTACCACAAAGCTACGGCTACGTGGATAATCCAGAGGAGCAACTTCCAAGAAAAGCAAGTGAAGCAGCCCGTACCGTAAACCGACACAGGTGGTTGGGATGAGAATTCTAAGGTGCTCGAGTGATTCATGGCTAAGGAACTAGGCAAAATAGACCTGTAACTTCGGGAGAAAGGTCCCCTATTTAATAGGGCGCAGTGAAAAGATCCAAGCGACTGTTTATCAAAAACACAGGGCTCTGCAAAATCGAAAGATGAAGTATAGGGCCTGACACCTGCCCGGTGCTGGAAGGTTAAGAGGAGGGTTTAGCTTCGGCGAAGATCTGAATTGAAGCCCCAGTAAACGGCGGCCGTAACTATAACGGTCCTAAGGTAGCGAAATTCCTTGTCGGGTAAGTTCCGACCTGCACGAATGGTGTAACGATTTGGATACTGTCTCAGCCATGAGCTCGGTGAAATTGTAGTATCGGTGAAGATGCCGATTACCCGCTACGGGACGAAAAGACCCCGTGCACCTTTACTATAGCTTAGTATTGATTTTGGATAAGTAATGTGTAGGATAGGTGGGAGACTATGAAGTGACGTCGCCAGGCGTTGTGGAGTCATTGTTGAAATACCACCCTTTGCTTATTTGAAATCTAACCCAGAAATGGGGACATTGCTTGGTGGGTAGTTTGACTGGGGTGGTCGCCTCCAAAAGAGTAACGGAGGCTTCTAAAGGTTTCCTCAGCACGCTTGGTAACCGTGCGTAGAGTGCAATGGCATAAGGAAGCTTGACTGAGAGACATACAGGTCGATCAGGTTGGAAACAAGAGCATAGTGATCCGGTGGTTCCGCATGGAAGGGCCATCGCTCAAAGGATAAAAGGTACGCCGGGGATAACAGGCTGATCTCCCCCAAGAGCTCACATCGACGGGGGGGTTTGGCACCTCGATGTCGGCTCGTCACATCCTGGGGCTGGAGAAGGTCCCAAGGGTTGGGCTGTTCGCCCATTAAAGTGGCACGCGAGCTGGGTTCAGAACGTCGTGAGACAGTTCGGTCTCTATCTGTAGTGGGCGCTAGAAATTTGAGTGAATCTGACTTTAGTACGAGAGGACCGAGTTGGACTGACCGCTGGTCTACCAGTTGTTCCGCCAGGGGCATTGCTGGGTAGCTACGTCGGGAAGGGATAAGCGCTGAAAGCATATAAGCGCGAAACCCATCACAAGATGAGATTTCTTTAAAGGGTCGTGGGAGACTACCACGTTGATAGGTCATAGGTGTAAAGGCAGTAATGTCATAGCCGAGTGATACTAATTACCCGTAAGCTTAGATACCTCTATCTACTTGTATTGATTTTGAACTTTTCAAAATGTCAACATATACAGTTGGATTATTTTAATTTAACTGAAACCTTTAAGGTGGTTATAGCAATGGGGCTCACCTCTTACCATTCCGAACAGAGAAGTTAAGCCCATTAGCGCAGATGGTACTGCATTTGTGGGAGAGTATGTCGCCGCCTTCTTTTAAAACCCTTATCAATTCGATAAGGGTTTTTTGTTGTGGTAAACTTTCTCTAATTAGTAATAATTTAAATAAAATAAAAGGCTGTTATTAAATAAATAATAACAGCCTTTTATTGCATTGTATTAGTATGTTCTTTAGAGTTGAAATAAAGAATATGTGCTCATCATCAAATTGATTTGTTCTTTTATAGATTTTAATTTACTCTCATCGTCTTTATTTGTGATCGCGTCACTTATATATTGAGATATGAGATTCATTTGATCTTCTTTCAATCCTCTTGTTGTTACAGCTGCAGTTCCTATGCGTATGCCACTTGTTATAAACGGTGACTGGTCGTCAAACGGCACCATATTTTTATTTACGGTTATATCTATCTTACCAAGGAGCTCTTCTGCATCTTTACCCGTAATGCCTTTGTTTCTTAAATCGATTAACATCATATGGTTATCTGTACCATCAGAAATAATATTGAATCCTTTGTCGATTAAGGCACTCGCAAGTGTTTGTGCATTTTTCTTTACTTGAACCATGTAATGAAGAAAATCATCAGAGAGTGCCTCTTTAAATGCCACGGCTTTAGCAGCGATTATATGCTCTAAAGGACCTCCTTGATTACCGGGAAATACAGCACTGTTTAGCAATGATGACATCTTTTTCAATTTATCGCTCTTCAAACGTTGATTAGATTTGTATTTACGAATAGACAACGGATCATATGTGGTGATTGAAAAAGTTTTGATTTTTTTCATTTTGTTAAGTAAATGATTTGAAGGTGTTTAAGGATGTGTTATAATTTTTTTCAAATTTTTTGTCATAAAAGTTTGTTTGGTAAGAAAAAGTGTGTGTATATTTGCACCCGCTTTGGGAAACAACGATGTTTAAATAAAGCGATAGTTCTTCAAAAAGATTGAAAATATTTGTAGCGGATTGTGAGGATTTCGCATCAAATTTTCGGTCTAGATATTTTGAAGTAGTTCATTGAAAATAATGATTGACAGCACAGCGATACTGTTTTTGTATTGATTAATACAGAGGCAAGTATTGGTAAGAAAATAAAAATAGACACATGTACGCTAATTGAGGGTTCTTAAAAGAGGTTTTTGGAGTTATTCTAATAAATGATCTTTAAAAGATTCTACGATGAAGAGTTTGATCCTGGCTCAGGATGAACGCTAGCGGCAGGCCTAACACATGCAAGTCGAGGGGCAGCATAGATAGCTTGCTATCTGATGGCGACCGGCGCACGGGTGCGTAACGCGTATACAACCTACCTATTACTGAGGGATAGCCCGAAGAAATTTGGATTAATACCTCATAGAATTATAAGATGGCATCATTTAATAATTAAAGGTTACGGTAATAGATGGGTATGCGTCCTATTAGCTAGATGGTGAGGTAACGGCTCACCATGGCGACGATAGGTAGGGGTCCTGAGAGGGAGATCCCCCACACTGGTACTGAGACACGGACCAGACTCCTACGGGAGGCAGCAGTGAGGAATATTGGACAATGGAGGCAACTCTGATCCAGCCATGCCGCGTGTAGGAAGACGGCCCTATGGGTTGTAAACTACTTTTGTACGGGAAGAAATACAGTCACGTGTGATTGTTTGACGGTACCGTAAGAATAAGCACCGGCTAACTCCGTGCCAGCAGCCGCGGTAATACGGAGGGTGCAAGCGTTATCCGGAATCATTGGGTTTAAAGGGTCCGTAGGCGGGTAATTAAGTCAGTGGTGAAATGCAGGGGCTCAACTCCGGCACTGCCATTGATACTGGTTATCTTGAATTATTGTGAAGTGGTTAGAATATGTAGTGTAGCGGTGAAATGCTTAGATATTACATAGAATACCGATTGCGAAGGCAGATCACTAACAATATATTGACGCTGATGGACGAAAGCGTGGGGAGCGAACAGGATTAGATACCCTGGTAGTCCACGCCGTAAACGATGGTTACTAGCTGTTTGGATCGATTGAGATCTGAGTGGCCAAGCGAAAGTGATAAGTAACCCACCTGGGGAGTACGTTCGCAAGAATGAAACTCAAAGGAATTGACGGGGGCCCGCACAAGCGGTGGAGCATGTGGTTTAATTCGATGATACGCGAGGAACCTTACCAGGGCTTAAATGCAGTATGACAGATTTGGAAACAGATTTTTCTTCGGACATATTGCAAGGTGCTGCATGGTTGTCGTCAGCTCGTGCCGTGAGGTGTCAGGTTAAGTCCTATAACGAGCGCAACCCCTATTTCTAGTTGCCAGCACATAATGGTGGGGACTCTAGAGAGACTGCCGGTGCAAACCGTGAGGAAGGTGGGGATGACGTCAAATCATCACGGCCCTTACGTCCTGGGCTACACACGTGCTACAATGGTAGGGACAGAGAGCAGCCACTTCGCGAGAAGGAGCGAATCTACAAACCCTATCTCAGTTCGGATCGCAGTCTGCAACTCGACTGCGTGAAGCTGGAATCGCTAGTAATCGCATATCAGCCATGATGCGGTGAATACGTTCCCGGGCCTTGTACACACCGCCCGTCAAGCCATGGAAGCTGGGGGTGCCTGAAGTCGGTGACCGAAAGGAGCTGCCTAGGGTAAAACTAGTAACTGGGGCTAAGTCGTAACAAGGTAGCCGTACCGGAAGGTGCGGCTGGAACACCTCCTTTCTGGAGTTCCTGAAATAATGGAACGAAACAAGGGATAGTTTCAAGACCTTTAACACTCAATTAGTGTGTGTTTATTTTAAAAAGCAAGTCAATCAAGAAATAGTCGCAAGACACTCAGTCTCATAGCTCAGCTGGTTAGAGCGCTACACTGATAATGTAGAGGTCGGCAGTTCGAGTCTGCCTGAGACTACGATGTCTTAGGTAGTTATTGATGAGATAATTATAGCTAAGAGATAAAGTTCATTTATAGAATTTTAATGGAAATTCTAGAGGTTGAGGATTCTAAATTCGATATTCTGAATTCAGTATTTAGGATTCGTCATGGGGAATTAGCTCAGCTGGCTAGAGCGCCTGCCTTGCACGCAGGAGGTCATCGGTTCGACTCCGATATTCTCCACGAATGATTAGTAGAGATTAATCATTAAACGTTCATTGACATTTTGAAAAGATCAAAACGAGCATTAGTTCTAATATTAATTAGGATTAATACAAGATAGAAAAAATAATATTACTATATATCGTTGTATAGTAATAGGTATCATAAGCAAATAAGGGCGTATGGGGGATGCCTAGGCTCTCAGAGGCGATGAAGGACGTGATAAGCTGCGATAAGCTGCGGGGATTGGCACATACGATGTGATCCGCAGATTTCCGAATGGGGCAACCCGGCATGTTGAAGACATGTCACCAGTAATGGAGCAAACCCGGTGAACTGAAACATCTAAGTAGCCGGAGGAAGAGAAAACAATAGTGATTCCGTCAGTAGTGGCGAGCGAACGCGGAAAAGCCCAAACCAATTAGGTTACGGCCTAATTGGGGTTGTAGGACTACGATATTTGATGCTAAAAGAATAAGAATCCTTTGGAAAGAGGAGCCAAAGAAGGTGATAGCCCTGTATTGGTAATTTTAGTTATTGATAGTAGTATCCTGAGTAGTGCGGGGCACGGGAAACCCTGTATGAATCTAGCGGGACCATCCGCTAAGGCTAAATACTCCTGAGAGACCGATAGTGAACCAGTACCGTGAGGGAAAGGTGAAAAGAACCCTGAATAAGGGAGTGAAAAAGAACCTGAAACCATACGCTTACAAGCGGTCGGAGCCTTCGGGTGACGGCGTGCCTTTTGCATAATGAGCCTACGAGTTACCGTTGCTAGCAAGGTTAAGTGTTTCAGACACGGAGCCGTAGCGAAAGCGAGTCTGAATAGGGCGCGATAGTTAGTAGTGGTAGACGCGAAACCGTGTGATCTACCCATGGGCAGGGTGAAGCTGTGGTAACACACAGTGGAGGCCCGAACCGGTTGACGTTGAAAAGTCTTCGGATGACCTGTGGGTAGGGGTGAAAGGCCAATCAAACTCGGAAATAGCTCGTACTCTCCGAAATGCATTTAGGTGCAGCGTTGATTTAGTTTTATAGAGGTAGAGCTACTGATTGGATGCGGGGGCTTCACCGCCTACCAATTCCTGACAAACTCCGAATGCTATAAAATGATGATCAGCAGTGAGGGCATGGGTGCTAAGGTCCATGTCCGAAAGGGAAAGAACCCAGACCATCAGCTAAGGTCCCCAAATGTATGTTAAGTTGAAAAAACGAGGTTGTACTGCTTAGACAGCTAGGATGTTGGCTTGGAAGCAGCCATTCATTTAAAGAGTGCGTAACAGCTCACTAGTCGAGCGGTACGGCATGGATGATAATCGGGCATAAACATACTACCGAAGCTATGGACTCCATTGAGAGTGGTAGGAGAGCATTCTAATTGTGTTGAAGGTGAACTGTGAGGTTTGCTGGAACGATTAGAAACGAAAATGTAGGCATAAGTAACGATAAAGGGGCGAGAAACCCCTCACCGAAAGACCAAGGTTTCCTCAGCTATGCTAATCAGCTGAGGGTTAGTCGGGTCCTAACGCGTACCCGAACGGGGAAGTGGATGGATAACAGGTTAATATTCCTGTACCTGCTCACAATAAAAGTGACGGAGGTGTGAATTTGGTGCGTACTGACGGAAATGTACGTTGAACCAACTGTTAAGGTTGGGATAGTACCACAAAGCTACGGCTACGTGGATAATCCAGAGGAGCAACTTCCAAGAAAAGCAAGTGAAGCAGCCCGTACCGTAAACCGACACAGGTGGTTGGGATGAGAATTCTAAGGTGCTCGAGTGATTCATGGCTAAGGAACTAGGCAAAATAGACCTGTAACTTCGGGAGAAAGGTCCCCTATTTAATAGGGCGCAGTGAAAAGATCCAAGCGACTGTTTATCAAAAACACAGGGCTCTGCAAAATCGAAAGATGAAGTATAGGGCCTGACACCTGCCCGGTGCTGGAAGGTTAAGAGGAGGGTTTAGCTTCGGCGAAGATCTGAATTGAAGCCCCAGTAAACGGCGGCCGTAACTATAACGGTCCTAAGGTAGCGAAATTCCTTGTCGGGTAAGTTCCGACCTGCACGAATGGTGTAACGATTTGGATACTGTCTCAGCCATGAGCTCGGTGAAATTGTAGTATCGGTGAAGATGCCGATTACCCGCTACGGGACGAAAAGACCCCGTGCACCTTTACTATAGCTTAGTATTGATTTTGGATAAGTAATGTGTAGGATAGGTGGGAGACTATGAAGTGACGTCGCCAGGCGTTGTGGAGTCATTGTTGAAATACCACCCTTTGCTTATTTGAAATCTAACCCAGAAATGGGGACATTGCTTGGTGGGTAGTTTGACTGGGGTGGTCGCCTCCAAAAGAGTAACGGAGGCTTCTAAAGGTTTCCTCAGCACGCTTGGTAACCGTGCGTAGAGTGCAATGGCATAAGGAAGCTTGACTGAGAGACATACAGGTCGATCAGGTTGGAAACAAGAGCATAGTGATCCGGTGGTTCCGCATGGAAGGGCCATCGCTCAAAGGATAAAAGGTACGCCGGGGATAACAGGCTGATCTCCCCCAAGAGCTCACATCGACGGGGGGTTTGGCACCTCGATGTCGGCT
The DNA here is from genome assembly GCF_002117085.1 of Nonlabens tegetincola. Classification (GTDB taxonomy): domain Bacteria; phylum Bacteroidota; class Bacteroidia; order Flavobacteriales; family Flavobacteriaceae; genus Nonlabens; species Nonlabens tegetincola. Next base: position 495,233 of record NZ_CP019342.1, read on the forward strand.
CGTCACATCCTGGGGCTGGAGAAGGTCCCAAGGGTTGGGCTGTTCGCCCATTAAAGTGGCACGCGAGCTGGGTTCAGAACGTCGTGAGACAGTTCGGTCTCTATCTGTAGTGGGCGCTAGAAATTTGAGTGAATCTGACTTTAGTACGAGAGGACCGAGTTGGACTGACCGCTGGTCTACCAGTTGTTCCGCCAGGGGCATTGCTGGGTAGCTACGTCGGGAAGGGATAAGCGCTGAAAGCATATAAGCGCGAAACCCATCACAAGATGAGATTTCTTTAAAGGGTCGTGGGAGACTACCACGTTGATAGGTCATAGGTGTAAAGGCAGTAATGTCATAGCCGAGTGATACTAATTACCCGTAAGCTTAGATACCTCTATCTACTTGTATTGATTTTGAACTTTTCAAAATGTCAACATATACAGTTGGATTATTTTAATTTAACTGAAACCTTTAAGGTGGTTATAGCAATGGGGCTCACCTCTTACCATTCCGAACAGAGAAGTTAAGCCCATTAGCGCAGATGGTACTGCATTTGTGGGAGAGTATGTCGCCGCCTTCTTTTAAAACCCTTATCAATTCGATAAGGGTTTTTTGTTGTGGTAAACTTTCTCTAATTAGTAATAATTTAAATAAAATAAAAGGCTGTTATTAAATAAATAATAACAGCCTTTTATTGCATTGTATTAGTATGTTCTTTAGAGTTGAAATAAAGAATATGTGCTCATCATCAAATTGATTTGTTCTTTTATAGATTTTAATTTACTCTCATCGTCTTTATTTGTGATCGCGTCACTTATATATTGAGATATGAGATTCATTTGATCTTCTTTCAATCCTCTTGTTGTTACAGCTGCAGTTCCTATGCGTATGCCACTTGTTATAAACGGTGACTGGTCGTCAAACGGCACCATATTTTTATTTACGGTTATATCTATCTTACCAAGGAGCTCTTCTGCATCTTTACCCGTAATGCCTTTGTTTCTTAAATCGATTAACATCATATGGTTATCTGTACCATCAGAAATAATATTGAATCCTTTGTCGATTAAGGCACTCGCAAGTGTTTGTGCATTTTTCTTTACTTGAACCATGTAATGAAGAAAATCATCAGAGAGTGCCTCTTTAAATGCCACGGCTTTAGCAGCGATTATATGCTCTAAAGGACCTCCTTGATTACCGGGAAATACAGCACTGTTTAGCAATGATGACATCTTTTTCAATTTACCGCTCTTCAAACGTTGATCAAATGGGTTTTCAAAATCCTTACCCATTATAATAATTCCTCCTCGAGGACCTCTTAATGTTTTGTGAGTAGTTGACGTACAGATGTGAGCGTATAAGACCGCATCATTTAGAATGCCTTTGGCAATGAGTCCAGCGGGATGTGCAATATCTGCTAGTAGTATAGCTCCAATTTTATCTGCGATTTCTCTAAATCTTTTGTAGTCAATATCTCTACTATAAGCACTAGCACCAGCTATTATAAGTTTAGGTTTTTCAGCTTCTGCTATTTTCTCGATGTTATCGTAGTCAAGTAAACCAGATTCCTTATTAACACCATAGAATGATGTTTGATAAAGTTTTCCAGAAAAGTTCACAGGTGAACCATGTGTTAAATGACCACCATGAGCTAAATCAAATCCTAGTATTTTATCACCAGGAGAGAGACAAGCATGAAATACAGCTGTGTTAGCTTGGCTACCAGAATGAGGTTGAACATTTACATATTCTGCATTAAATAATTCTTTAGCTCTTTCTATGGCTAGATTTTCGATTTCATCCACAATTTCACAACCACCGTAGTATCTTTTACCAGGATAGCCTTCTGCATATTTATTAGTTAAAATAGAACCTGCTGCAGCTAGAACGTCTGGGCTTACATAGTTTTCACTAGCAATTAATTCTATACCATTTGTTTGACGGATTCTTTCCTGATCAATCAAATTGAAAATTTCCTTATCTCTGTGTGCCATATTATATTAATTATTTGACAAAAATACATGTTGCTATATATAATCTATACTTAAATTATATATTTGATTAGTACTTTTCAACAACAATAACTTACGGTATGCCAAATAAAACTAACGACCCTAATAGAAAATCATGGATCGGCTATAATCAAGATACTCATTTTCCCATACAAAATATTCCATTTGGAGTTTTTTTGACTAGAGATAATGTAATTACAATAGGTACAAGGATTGGTGATTATGCCATAGACCTAGGTGCATTGCAAGAAATGAATTACTTCTCAATGATCCCGTTGACTGATGACATGTTCATGCAGGATACTCTTAACGATTTTATTTCGGATGGTAAAAAAACATGGAGACTAGTTCGTAATAGAATTGGCGATATTTTTGATAAAAACAATCCAGAATTAAGGGACAATAAGGAACATAGAGATAGAGTAATCTTCGCTATGGACGAAGTTGAAATGCAATTGCCAGTTTCAATAGGTGATTATACTGATTTTTATAGCAGTAAAGAACATGCAACCAATGTTGGAACTATGTTTAGAGATCCTGAAAATGCTCTTTTACCTAATTGGTTGCATATGCCAGTAGCGTATCATGGGCGTAGTAGTACAATTATCCCATCTGGTATCAATATTCATAGACCACAAGGACAAACTATGCCCGCAGATTCTGATGCACCTGTATTTGGCCCTTCTAAATTAGTAGATTTTGAATTAGAAATGGCATTTATAACTACTGATGCCAATAATCTAGGACATCCCATTCCAGTAAATGAAGCAGAGGATTACATTTTTGGTATGGTTTTATTTAATGACTGGAGCGCAAGAGATATTCAGAAATGGGAATATGTTCCCTTAGGTCCATTTCTTGCTAAAAATTTTGCTAGTAGTATTTCTCCATGGATTGTTACCTTAGATGCTTTGGAACCTTATAGGGTAGAAAGTCCTAAAAGGGAGAAACCCGTGTTAGATTACCTTAATAGTAAAGGGAAAAAAAGTTTTGATATTCATCTAGAAGTTGATATAACCCCAGAAGATGGAAAACCAACAACAGTTTGTAAATCCAATTTCAAGTACATGTATTGGAATATTTCACAACAACTAGCACACCATACCATTAATGGTTGTAGTGTGAATAGCGGTGATTTAATGGGTAGTGGAACTATTTCTGGACCTACGCCAGATAGTTATGGTAGTATGTTGGAATTGAGCTGGCGAGGTGAGAAACCGGTTAAACTTAACGATGGTACAGAACGTAAGTTTATTCAAGACAACGATACGGTTACATTGCGTGGTTATTGTAATAATGGTCCATTTAGAATAGGTTTTGGCGAAGTAACAAATAAGCTTTTACCAATCTACGAACCTAAAACAAAGAATAAATAATATTACGCTTTCGCGAAAGCGTATCAATTCTAATTTGTTCGACAATTCAAAGAACTATAGTAAGATTAATGGACGACTGTCATATTTCATATCAAGATCTAAGATATTTTTCAAACTTAATGAAGGATTACTTAGATGAAAAACCTGATGTTAAATCCTTATACCACAGATTTCCAAATATTAAAAATTTTGAAAATCAAATAGAAGAAAAGTCCATAGAATGGTCTTCAAAATCACTAGAGCGACAAAATTTGGTAAATGTCCTAAGAAATCAATACAATGGATTAGAAGATGTTGATAAAGTTCTGTATAATATTGATTTACTCGAAAAAGAAAACACGTTCACAATAACTACTGGACATCAATTAAATCTATTTACGGGCCCTTTATATTTTTTCTATAAAATCATAGATACCATAAACCTAACCAACAAACTAAGGTCATTTTATCCCAAGTATAATTTTGTGCCTATATACTGGATGGCTAGTGAGGATCATGACTTTGAAGAAATTCAGTACTTTAACTATGCAGGAAAAAAAATTGTTTATGAAACGGATCAAACAGGGGCAGTAGGTAGATTTGAAAACCGTGAATTAGATAAGGTTTATAAAGTTCTTGAATTGTCTTTGGGTAAAAGTGATTACGCTCAGGAATTATTACAAACATTTGAAAAAGCCTATTTAAAAAACAGTTCGTTATCTGAGGCCACTAGGGTACTAGTCCATAATTTCTTTAAAAATGATGGGTTACTTATTCTAGACGCTGACGATACAACCTTAAAGAAGGCAATGGTTCCTTTTTTTAAACAGGAATTTACAGATCAAAAATCTTATAATCAGGTGAACAATACTCTTGCTAGTTGGCCAGATAAATATAAGGTTCAAGTAAACCCTAGAGAGAACAATTTGTTTTATCTAAAGGATAATTTAAGGTCTAGAATAATTTCTCATGAAAATAATACCTATTCGATTGACGGTACAGATTTAAAATTTGACAAGAAGGAAATTCTGGAAGTCCTAAATAAATACCCAGAAAGATTTTCACCTAATGTTATATTACGACCTCTTTATCAAGAAGTTATATTGCCTAATTTGTGTTACATAGGTGGTGGTGGTGAGATGGCCTACTGGTTGCAATTAAAACAAATGTTCGATAGTTATAACGTGACATTTCCAATGTTACTTCTTAGAAATAGTGTGTTGATTGCGACTGAAAAGCAGCTTAGAAAATTAACAGCCCTCAAATTGTCTGTGCAAGAAATGTTTTTACATCCGGACGAGCTCAAAGAAAAGGTTACCAATTTGCATAGTGAAATTGAAATAGATTTTTCTAATCAGAAAAGTCATCTTAAAAAGCAGTTTCAAGATTTGTATGAAATAGCAACAAAAACAGATCACTCATTTTATGGAGCAGTGGCAGCACAAGAGCGTAAACAGATAAAAGGTCTTGAAAATTTAGAAAAGAGACTCCTTACAGCTCAAAAACGTAAATTAAAGGATGTGAATGAAAGAGCACTAAAGCTGCAAGAACAGTTGTTTCCTAATGGTAATTTACAAGAGAGAGTTCTTAATTTTTCATCCTTTTATGAAAAATACGGTTCTCAATGGCTGGAAAAACTGAAGAGTAATTTAAATCCATTTGATTTAAGATTTACGGTGATTAAATTACCTGATTGATAAGATATAGTTGTTAACAAAACCTGATGACAATTATTTAAAAGCCTGATGGCTTTTTTCTAGCAAAAGGGTAAATTTGCCCATGCAACATGACAAGGTACTTATAATCGATTTTGGCTCGCAGTATACTCAGCTTATTGCTCGCCGTGTAAGAGAACTCAACATCTACTCTGAAATTCATCCCTATCATCACTTGCCTGATGATATCGATGGTTTTAAAGCCGTAATACTTTCTGGTAGTCCAATGTCTGTAAGGTCTGATCAGGCATTTCACATAGATCTAGATTCTATACGTGGTAAAAAGCCACTTTTGGGTGTTTGTTATGGAGCACAGTACCTTGCACATTTCCATGGAGGTGAAGTAGGAGCTAGTAGCACAAGAGAATATGGACGAGCTAATCTGAATTACGTTCACCCAGATGAGCCTTTTTTCAAAGGAATAAACAAAGGCAGTCAGGTCTGGATGAGTCACAGCGATACAATTAAAAAACTTCCCACAGGCGGAACACTATTAGCTTCTACAAATGATGTGGAGAATGCCGCGTACAAAATAGAAGGAGAAAAAACCTATGCTATTCAATTTCATCCAGAAGTTTATCATAGTACAGATGGTAAGTTACTTCTGCAAAACTTTTTGATAGACATAGCCGAAGTAAAACCAGACTGGACGCCTAATGCTTTTGTTGAAGAAACAGTTGCCCATCTTAAAGAGCAAATAGGTGATGATAAAGTGGTATTAGGATTGTCCGGTGGAGTAGATAGCAGTGTGGCTGCCATGTTACTACACAAGGCCATAGGAAATAACCTGTATTGTATTTTCGTAAACAACGGCCTACTTCGTAAGAATGAATTTAGTCAAGTACTTCATCAATATGAAGGAATGGGACTTAATGTTAAAGGAGTAGATGCTTCGGCACGATTTATGGAAGCACTAGCTGGTGAAAGCGATCCAGAGAAAAAACGTAAGGCGATAGGACGTGTGTTTATAGAAGTATTTGATGATGAAGCTACTTCTATCAAAGATGTTACTTATCTGGCACAAGGAACAATTTATCCTGATGTGATAGAAAGTGTAAGTGCTACTGGTGGACCTAGTGCCACGATTAAATCTCATCACAATGTAGGAGGATTGCCAGATTTTATGAAATTAAAAGTGGTAGAACCTCTTAAGGCATTGTTTAAGGATGAAGTTCGTAGGGTAGGTGCAAGTATGGGAATGGCACCAGAATTATTGGGTCGTCATCCATTTCCAGGTCCAGGATTAGCTATTCGTATTCTAGGTGATATCACACCAGAAAAAGTCGCTATACTGCAAGATGTAGATGCTGTTTTTATTGAGAATCTTAAAAAATGGAATCTTTATGATAAAGTATGGCAGGCAGGAGCAATTTTACTTCCTGTAAATTCTGTAGGAGTGATGGGTGATGAACGCACTTATGAAAAATGTGTAGCTTTAAGAGCTGTAGAAAGTACAGATGGTATGACCGCCGATTGGGTGAATTTACCTTATGAATTTTTACAAGCTACCAGTAATGAGATAATAAATAAAGTAAAGGGCGTTAATAGAGTAGTGTATGACATTAGTTCAAAACCGCCAGCAACAATAGAGTGGGAATAATATGAAGCATTTTATATACAGTTTATTAATTATTTGTCTCGCTTTCGCGAAAGCGAGCTGTGCAAGCGCACAAACCTATAAAAAACATACAGTTGATCAGGGTGAGACCTTATATAGTATAACGCAATTATATGACGTAACCGAAGATGCTCTAGTACAACTTAATCCCGACCTTAAATCAGGATTAAAAATGGGTGCGGTACTATTGATACCTGAAAAGTCTGGCAAGCAAGAAAATAGTAGGATTGAAAAATATATCACCCATAAAGTTAAACGAAAAGATAATCTTTTTAGACTTGCTCAAAAGTATGGGATTGATGAACTTGATATAAAAGAGGCCAACAAAGAATTATACTCAAAACCATTAAAACGAGGTGATAAGATAAGAATTCCTGTTTTTGCCGAAGAGCAAAAGCAACAAGTGACACAGGATAATTCACCTATCACCTTGGTAGATGGACAATATAAAGTCTTGCCCAAGGATACTAAATACGGTATAGCAACTAGATATGGTATTAAAGTTAAGGAATTAGAAAAACTTAATGATGGTTTAGATAACTTACAACCTGGAATGATAATCAACGTTCCCAAAAAGAATACCGTTGAAAATGAAGGGTCAACTGATGCAAGAAAATTTGTGACCTACACTGTGCCGGCAAAAATGGGAATGTATTCGCTTACTAGATTAGCAGGAATTTCCGAGGATAGTATAATATCTTTAAATCCTGATGTTAAAGAAGGTCTCAAAGTTGGAATGCAATTAAAATTACCTGCCAGAGTTAACCTAGATAATGGTTTAAGTGGTAATGGTATAAATACAAATAGGTTATATAGCAATTTACGAGATAGTATTGTTAATTATGACCAACAGCGTATAGCAGTAATGCTACCATTATCATTGCATAAAATTACCGAGGAACAATCTCAGGATGATAGATTGCAAGCTGATCGTACTCTAAGGATTGCCCTAGATTTCTATAGTGGTATGCAGGTAGCCAGGGACAGTGCCAAAAAATTGGGAATAGACGTCAACTTTGATTTATACGACACTCGTAAAAGTTTAGATAGGACAAAATCCATTTTAAATCAAACAGATTTTTCGAATTACAATACTATTATTGGTCCATTGATGGGTAAAAATGTAGTAGAGGTGGCAAAACACGTAAAAGGAGATGATATTCCTGTGGTAAGTCCTCTCACAACAACCGATGTTAGACTGTATAAAAATCTTTTTCAATCAAGACCTGTTGACGAGCTCTATATTGAAAAAATGCAAAAATATATCCTTAGTATTAAGGAAGGAAAAAATATTATTATAGTTACAGACAATACAAAGCCTGAGCTTAAAAATTTATTTGCAAACCTTGTTCCCGAAGCAAAACTGTTAATTCCTAATCAAAAAAAGAATTACATTTTTAGTCGTCACTATTTTGATGCCTTGGATAAGGAAAAAGAAAATTTAGTAATTCTTGCAGTTGATAACGTTGGATTTATCACCGATGCTGTTTCTAATTATAGCGCAAAGGCTGATGACTTTAAAATCACCATGATAGGAATGGATAATTACGAGGATATGGATTTGTCAAATACTCGACTTGCGCAGCTTAATTATATTTACCCAAAAATGAATAGAGATTCTGGTGGTGATACCGCTTTCGCGAAAGCGTATTATCGAGCACACAATATTTCACCCAATGAGTATGCAACAAGAGGATTTGATGTAACTATGGATGTGATATTAAGACAAGCTAGCGCTAGTGATTTATTTGAAAGTGCCATGCGCCATGGAGCAACAACGATGGTTGAAAACAAATTTGATTATCGAAAGAAGTTTCTTGCGGGATATTATAATGAAGCAGTTTTTCTATTACAATATCAAAAGGATTTATCTATAAAAGTTATTGATGTGGACTCGTCTGAGGAAACAAAAGAGAATTAATAAAACGAATAGTTGAGATATGACATCAAGGGTTGAGTATTTAGGAGATTTAAGGTGTAAATCTGTTCATATTAAAAGTGATAACTCATTCGTAACAGATGCCCCTACTGATAACAATGGGAAAGGAGAAGCCTTTTCACCAACTGATACTGTGGCAACAGCTCTTGCAAGTTGTATGCTTACTGTAATGGGAATAAAGGCAAATAATCTTAATCAGGATATTTCTGGTAGTTGTGCTCATGTATTAAAAACAATGGCAAGTGAACCTCGAAGAATTTCTAAGATAGAAGTTTCACTTGAAATGAAGGGTAATTGTGATAAGCGCACTCAAGTTATTCTTGAGAGGATAGGGAATACTTGTCCTGTACTAAATAGCTTGCATCCTGACATTGAAAAGGTAATTAAGTTCAACTGGGAATGATGAAACTTGCTTGGTGTTTCGTTTTTCTTTTAGTTCTAAATTCTAATCCTTCAGAATATTTTACTTACGAGGATCATCCTGTATTGACCTGGGAAGATTTTAAAGGGGTTCCACCACAAAATGCGAGACATTTTGCGAGTGTCAACACAGGTATAGCCTATAGTTATGAGGTTAAGATTTTAAATGGTGATTTTCATTTGAGCTATGAAGTAGAAAGTCAATTTTATCCTCAGCTCAGTTGGAAAAAAAATATACAAGAAAGTAGTAGAGATTTACTTGCTCACGAGCAATTGCATTGGGATATTTCTGAAGTTTATGCTAGAAAACTTAGAACAGCTTTAAGCAAATATCAACCTAGAAAGTCATACAAAACTGATTTGAATGAAATCTTCCAAAAAATTGAATCAGAAAGACGAAAGCTACAAAAGCAGTACGATAGGGAAACTAATCACGGTATAAACAAGGAAGAACAAGCTAGGTGGTACATAAAAATCAAGGAGCAACTTTTTAAGACTACTCATCTATAATTTGATAGTGGTATTAATTGATTTTAAAATGTGAGGCACTTCACTTAAAGAGAAAGTTCCTGTTATAGTAATCTGTTTATCGTTTCTATTGAGCTTAATATTAGCTTTTTCAACTGGATAGTATCCAGTCGTTCCTCTACAATTACACAATCTACCGAAAGACAAATCTTTGATGTTTTCCTGATTATACTCGTAGGTCCCATTCTCGTTAGGAATTAGAATGTGGAATTCTTCTTTGTAATAAGAATCTGCAATGTTATTCATCTCATCTCTTAAGAAGGAATAACGAACAGAACTTTGATTAGATTTCATCTTTTTAATGTAGGTGGCACCATATTCATCTGCTTGTATCTTGAAAATTGTATTTTCAAAAAACTCAGATTGACATGTACCTCCTTCTGGGCAATTGGATGAACTGTTTTTCATTATCATGTCCTTTTCAGTTTTACATCCCAAGGTTAAAATTATAATAACTAGAAGAAAGATTTTCATTATACAAATTTTTACTTTTTGCTCATCATTCATTATCAATTTGTTTATAAAAATGTGATTATTAAACCTTATTTTTACAGCATAAGATACACATTATGCAAAACAAATACTCATTTAATTCTTTATTTTTTGCCGTAGTTATATTGGTTTCGTCAATTTCGATTGCTCAAAATAATTTTTTCAAACAAATTTCTAATATTCAAATTAAGGATTCTGATAAACTCGAAAGGAAATCAGAGCCTTTTAAATACAAACTTTATTCTATTGATGTAAATCAAATTAAGGCATCGATTATTAATGCTCCTCATCGTTTTGGTAGCACCCATAGCTCTGATATTATCACCTTGCCTACAAGCCATGGTGTTTTGGATTTTGAGGTTTACGCAGCACCTATTATGGAAAAAGCATTACAAGATAGGTATAGTGATATCAAATCTTATATAGGGTATTCTAGAGATAACACCAACACTCAAATTCGTTTTACAATCACCCCATTAGGATTTCACGGAATGATTTATAACCCAGAATCTGGATTGGAATTTATTGATCCTTTTACCAAGGATAAATCAATATATATATCTTATTTAAAAAAAGATCTTCCGGTTATTGATGCTGGTAGCTATTGTACACTAGATACGTCAAATGTTCAATCACGTGAGGATCATAACCACGATATTTCTAAGAATGCAAACGATGGTCAGTTGCGAACTTATAGAATTGCTATTAGTGCTACCATAGAATATTCTAGATTTCATTGGGAAAGAGCAGGTTTTACAACTGCTGACACAGAGCAAGTACGCAGAACAGCTGTTCTAGCAGCAATGAATGTTACACTTGCACGTAACAATTTTGTTTATGAGCAAGATTTATCAGTTACAATGAATTTAGTGGCAAACAATGACGTATTAATTTTTATCACTTCTGATAATTTGAGTAACGATAATGCGGGAGCTATATTATCCGAAAATCAACAACTTATAGATTCTACAATTGGTCCTGGTGGTTATGATATAGGACATGTTTTCACAACTGGCGGTGGTGGATTAGCTTCATTAGGTAGCGTTTGCGTACCTGGTAGAAAAGCACAAGGAGTTACAGGACGAGCACAGCCAATTGGAGATCCTTATGATATAGATTTTGTTGCTCACGAATTAGGTCATCAATTTGGTGCACCTCATACTTTTAATGGAAACACAGGAAGTTGTGCTGGAGGTAATCGTAGTGCAGGATCAGCTTACGAAGTAGGTAGTGGGACCACTATAATGGCATACGCAGGAATTTGTCCACCTCAAAATGTTCAACCTAATAGTGATGCTTATTTTCATCAGACAAGTTTAAATAGTATTTGGAATACTATAAATAATACATGTGCGCAATTAAGTGTAACAGGTAATTCTTCACCAGTTGCAAATGCAGGCTCAGATTATAGTATACCATCACAAACGCCATTTAAATTGACGGGCTCTTCAACAGATGTTGATGGTATTAATAATCACACTTATACTTGGGAGCAATTCGACTTAGGTCAAGCAGGTCTTCCTAGTCCTACAAACACCACAGGTCCACTATTCAGATCATTCCAAGGTACAACAAGTCCAACAAGGTATATTCCTCAACTTTCGGATGTTGTTGCTTCTGGTGGTGTTTCTACAGAATGGGAAGTTTTACCAGGTGTAGCTAGAAATATATCATTTGTACTAACCGTACGTGATAACGATTCTAGAGGTGGTCAAACTGATTCTGATTCTGTTAGTTTAAACACTGTAGCCAATACAGGACCATTTAGAGTTACTTCTCAAAATGCCACAGGAATAGTGTGGTTGCCTGGAAGCACTGAAACCATAACATGGGATGTGGCAGGAACTAATGCAAATGGTATAAATGAAGGGTTTGTTAATATTATTCTATCTACCGATGGTGGTCAAACTTTCGATACGGTTCTAGCTTCAAATGTACCTAATAATGGTTCTTATGATTTGATAGTTCCTAGCGGTATTGTTGCGCCTAATTGTAGGTTAATGATTGAGGCTGCAAACAACATATTTTTTAATATCAATAATGAGGATTTTAATATAAATGCTAATGTGCAAACTACTTGTGATACCTATTCTTCAGGAAGTATCAACTTACCTATTCCTGACGGTCAAGGGAGTAATGTTCAAGGAGCTGTATTAGCAAATCAAATTAACATTCCAGTTTCCAATATTTCCCAAGAAATTAGAATAGATTTAGATATTACACATGACTATGTTCAGGACTTAGTAGTTCAAGTTAACAATCCAAATGGGGATGTTGCCACAATATGGGGTAGAACGTGTATAGGTGAGGACGATATTGATATTTTGTTTCAAGATGGTGCACCTGATGTTGTATGTGTTAGTCCTGTTTCAGGAACTTACTCTAGTCCGGTTGATCCTATGTCAACCTTATCAAACAGTGATGTTAATGGTAATTGGACTATAGTAATGGCAGACTTTTTTAATGGAGATGCTGGTGTGTTGAATCAATGGGCCGTTCAAGTATGTCAAACAACAGTAACTCCGTTGAGTAATGAGGATATTGTATTGACTCCGCAAGTTTCTATATATCCAAATCCTGTTACAAATTCATTCAACCTTTTATTAGATCAATGGAATGACGAACCTACTTCTGTAACCTTATACGACCTTTCTGGTAAAGAAATTTTAACTCGCAATTTTGAGAACTCGTTTGTAGAGCAGCAGTTTTCTTTGGATACAATTGCCAGCGGTATGTATATAGTAGAAGTAAAACAAAACAGTAATACGATTTCTACTAAACTCATAGTAGAGTAAGTATATAAAGTAAAATAATAATTTAAATCCCTATTCCTCATAAAAAAGGAATAGGGATTTTTTAATAATAGCAATTAGATTTCTTAATCGGTGAAGTGCTTAATAACTACCTCAATTATGCTTACAATCCCATATTAAATAATTACTTTTGCACCTGTTTTTAAAGTAAGGAAACAGATATTATGGCACATGCTAAGTACATTTTTGTAACGGGTGGAGTAACCTCATCATTAGGAAAAGGAATTATCGCAGCTTCACTAGCAAAACTGCTACAGGCTAGAGGATTAAGAGTTACAATCCAAAAACTTGATCCATACATTAACGTAGATCCTGGAACACTGAATCCTTATGAACATGGTGAGTGTTACGTAACAGAGGATGGTGCCGAAACTGATTTAGATTTAGGACATTATGAAAGGTTTTTAAATGTTAATACCTCTCAAGCAAATAACGTTACTACGGGACGTATTTATCAAAGTGTCATTCAAAAAGAACGTAGAGGAGAGTTCCTAGGAAAAACGGTTCAAGTGATTCCACATATAACTGATGAGATTAAGGAGCGCATTCAGATTTTAGGTAAATCAGGTGATTATGATGTTATAATTACTGAGATAGGTGGAACAGTTGGAGATATTGAGTCATTACCTTACATCGAAAGTGTACGTCAATTACAATGGGAATTAGGTGATAACAATTCATTAGTTATTCATTTAACGCTTATACCATTTTTAAGTGCGGCAGGCGAGTTAAAAACAAAACCTACGCAGCACAGTGTTAAAACATTAATGGAAAGTGGAGTACAAGCAGATATATTAGTTTGTAGAACTGAACACGAACTTTCTGATGAAATAAGGACAAAGCTAGCACGTTTTTGTAACGTTAAACCAGAAGCAGTAATACAATCTATTGACGTAGAAACTATTTATGACGTTCCTAATAAAATGCTATTAGAAGGATTGGATAGAGTTGTCATTAAACAATTGCACATAGAAACTGAAAGTCAACCAAACCTTAAAAGTTGGAACGAGTTTGTTATCAAACATAAAAATCCTAAAAGTCAGGTGACGATTGGATTAATTGGTAAATATGTTGAGTTACAAGATAGCTATAAATCTATTTTAGAAGCATTCATTCATGCCGGTGCAGAAAATGAGGTAAAAGTTAAGATTGAGAGTATTCACAGTGAGTACTTAGAGGTAGAAAATGTTGAGAAAAAGTTATCACATTTAGACGGCGTTCTAGTTGCTCCTGGGTTTGGTGAACGAGGGATAGAAGGTAAAATAGAAGCAGTTAGGTATGCTCGAGAAAACGGATTACCATTTTTTGGTATCTGTTTGGGTATGCAAATGGCGGTAATTGAATATTCACGTAACGTTTTAGGATTGAAAGAGTCTAACTCTATAGAAATGGACGACAATACGCCGCATCCTGTAATTTCTCTTATGGAGGATCAAAAAAATATACTAGACATGGGTGGTACCATGAGACTAGGTGCTTGGGATTGTAAATTGAATGGTGGTAGAGTGTCAGAAATCTATGGAAATGAATTGATAAGTGAGCGTCATCGTCATCGTTATGAATATAACAATGAATATAGAGATCAACTTGAACAAGCTGGATTAAAAACTACCGGAGTCAATCCAAAAACTGATTTGGTTGAAATCGTTGAAATAGAGAATCACCCTTGGTTTATTGGAGTGCAGTACCATCCTGAGTATAAAAGTACAGTAGCAAATCCACACCCATTGTTCAAATCATTTGTAGCTGCGGCAGCAACATTTAAAAGTAATAAAAATAAATAATCTGATTCCGCTTTCGCGAAAGCAGAATCACCACAAACCCTTTACAGAGTTTCAAACTCTATCTAGAAATGGAAGAAAATAAAACAGACTGGAAGCAAATATTAGGTATGTCCTTAATCTTTGCAATATTGATGTACATGTTCTTTATGAATAAGGAAGAAGTACAAGAACAAAAACCCAATACCACAACTGAACAATCTATATCCAATAATGATCAACTTGTTCCTGATGGCTTGACAGTTGTAAATGATTCAATTAATCCTAGTAATAGTGCTGAAACTTTATCCTACCAGACCGAATTAGTAGATTACAAATTCAGTACAAAAGGAGCGTATTTAACTCAAGCCGAACTTTTAAAGTTTAAGACTTATGATTCTTTACCAGTTTACTTAGTAAACGATGGTGATATGCGATTGAATTTGACCTTTATGACCAAAGATGGTCGTAAGTTAAATACCGCAGACATGCTTTTTACTCCGCAACAAAGTATGAACGGTGAAAATAAGGTTTTTAACTTCGTTGCTACACCAGGTAACAATGCCAAAATAGAATTTAGATATGAAATCAAACCAGATAATTATATGGTTGATTTTACTATTAGAAGTACTGGTTTAAACTCGGTTGCAAATACAAGTGATGCTGTTTTACTTAAGTGGGATATGCAAGGGTATAGACGTTCAAAGAGTATTCAAAATGAGAACAGATATACTGAAATTAAATTTGAATATGATGGTGGTAGCGATGATTATACTGGACAAGGAGAAACCGCCGAGGAGGAAGGAAACGCTATTACTTGGGCAGCTTACAAGCAACACTTTTTCAGTTCAATACTTGTAACTGACACTCCATTTACGTCTGGTGTTTTAAGAACTAAGAATATTGCATCAATAGACGATACACAAAACAAATTCACCAAGGAATTTAGTTCAGAATTTCAATTAGATTATTCTGGTGGTGAGTTAATGTATAATATGGACTGGTATTTTGGTCCTACGGATTATGACATTCTTGAAAATTATGATGCCAATCTGGAAGAAGTAGTTGATTTAGGTTGGGGAATTTTTGGTGTCATTAATAAATATGTAATTAGACCACTATTTACTTTTATTACGTCTCCTAATTATCTAGGAATTCCTGTTGGGATAGGTATTATTCTTCTAACATTTGGGTAAGGTTATTATTATCGCCAGTTTTATATAAAAGTTATTTAACTCAGGCAAAAATGAAAATATTACGTCCTGAGATTGAAAAAGTAACTGCAAAGTATAAAGATGACGCTCTTAAAAAGCAACAAGAAACCATGCGTATTCAGCGTGAGGCTGGAGCGAGTCCTTTATCTGGATGTTTACCGGCCTTATTACAGATGCCTGTATTTTTTGCCTTGTTCAAATTTTTCCCAACTGCTATCGAATTAAGACAGAAAAGCTTTTTATGGGCAGATGATTTGTCGAGTTACGATGAAATTTTTAAACTTCCTTTTCACATACCGGTTTATGGAGATCATGTAAGTTTATTTCCAATTCTAGCGTCTGTTGCTATATTTTTCTATATGCAAATGACCACTGGTCAAAACATGGCGCAGGCACAACAACCAGGAATGCCTAACATGAAGTTTATCATGTATTTATCGCCATTATTCATGTTAGTTTTCTTTAATAATTATGCAGCTGGTCTATCGCTTTACTATTTTGTATCCAACTTAATTACAATAGGACTGATGTTGGTTATAAAGAATGTGATAATTGATAAGGATAAGGTTCTTGCCAAAATTGAGAAAGCAAAAGCTAAACCTAAAAAGAAGGGTAGATTTGCTAAAAGAATGGAGCAGATGATGGAACAAGCACAAGCTCAACAAGAGTTACAGAAGAAGAAAAAGTAACATCTTATAATACAACATTAAAAACAGCTTTGTGAATATTTCATAAAGCTGTTTTTTATTATTCAATAGAATACTTTTAATTGTATGATATACCTAATAGGGTGAAAGGAAAGAGTTGATTATTGTAGATATTATTATTTACTTAGAGATTGTAAAAAGCTTTATTGTATTTAATATCTATCTCTTTAAAGTAAAATGTCCTGAAAAAGAACTTCCATTATTTCTAGTTGCTTGAAACCAATAATCTGACGAGGGAAGTTCAATACCATTATATTTTCCATCCCAAGTTTTTCTTGAATTATTCAAAACACTTAAAAGTTTGCCATAGCGGTCAAAGATTTTAATATTCAAATCATTAATTTTTTCAAAATTTAAAATAGTCCATTCATCATTATAACCATCTTGATTTGGCGTGAAAAACCTAGGGTAATTAATAATTAAAACATTTTGATTATAAGTGTTATTACAATCATCTATTATAGTCAATTCATATTCTCCTGTTTCCAAGTCTGTAAAATACCCAGTATCGTTTTGTAAATATTGGCCTAAGTTATAAGTAATATTTTCTGTTCTGTTTGTGTTAACTCTTATGGAATTATTGTATCCTGAGAATTCATCAATTGAAATTGACTCTATAATAAGAGGATCTTTTGGTTCTATGTTATATTGAATCTCTAACTCACAAATATAATTTCCTAAATCCCTGAAAACTCTTAGATATTGGGTGCCTTCTGCATTTGCCATAGTGTTCTTATTAGTGTCTCCATTTGACCATAAATATGAATCAAATCCGTCAGGACCTATGAGTTCTACAGGTGTACCTGTACATATTTCGACATTCATAACATTTTCAATTTGTATAAAATATTCAGAGTAAATCAAAAATGAAGTAGAATCAAAACATTCTGGGTTTTCTCTATTTTCAATTCTTACATAAATTTCATGATTACCTTCATTGCCATTATACTCGGTTATTTTATTTGTTCCAGTTAACATGTCTTCCTCGGTCAAAAAATATGTCACATTAAATACGTTACTAGCTTGATTTATAAGGACTTCATCGGTAGTTTGAGTGAAGTTTATGATTCTGTTCTCTTGGCAGTTATAAATGTCTGAAGGTTGATGTGCAATAGGGCTGTCGTAAATTTCTACTTGAATGTTTTCTGTAACTAGTATTCCTGTTAAGATGTCATTATATTGAACTGAGACGTTGTAAATGCCAGGAGAACTAAATGTATGTGAAGGATTTCTGTCGGTACTTGATGAATTATTGTCATCAAAATTCCATAAGAAATTGGTTGCCTCATTTTCAGGGTTAACATAAAAGTTAGTTT
Organism: Nonlabens tegetincola; assembly: GCF_002117085.1. GTDB lineage: Bacteria > Bacteroidota > Bacteroidia > Flavobacteriales > Flavobacteriaceae > Nonlabens > Nonlabens tegetincola. The sequence goes on from NZ_CP019342.1 coordinate 513,104, forward strand.
GCTCATTAAGACAAATATTCTCAAATGAAATTCCTAAAGGTAATTTGGGTAAAAGGAATGATGGAAAATCAATTAAATTATTAGCATTGTTCAGTATAATTGAATTGTTATCAAAGCTAACATTACCGATGACATCTGCCGGGTTATTTACAGCTCCTATAAGAGGACCGTTTGGTTGTATGGAATATATTTTTCTATCCGGTCCCCTACAAAGCTGATTGAAGGGGAAACCATTATTAGGATCTACGATTACTTCATGATCTAATGAAATACCAGTAGAGTTCTCCAAATTTATTCTATGCATCCCATTTGCAGAGTCAGCAAAGTATACGAATTTACTATCATGCGTGAATTCAGCAGTTGCTAAGGATAAATTGGCTTGACTTGAAGGTACTAAGTTTAATTTTTCTGCAGTAACTTCAATATCATTAAAACTTAATTTACCAGTCAAATTGTCAAAATCATAAATTCGAATTGTGCTTGCGATAGGAAAGCACACAGCTACTTTTTTACTATCGGGTGATGAAACCATCATACCTCTGTTGTATGCTACATTCAAATCGTCCAACCCTAAGATTGATTGAGAAGTAACATTATCTAATCTTATACCATTTTCAGTTATTAGGTATGATCTAAAAAAGTTTTGGCTTATACAGATCACCCAAATATCTCTTCCATTATAATGCCTCGCTGTTGTTAGGTGTTGTGTTGTAAGATTCCTTATTAAAATCCCTGATGTATCTGTCAATATATCACCAAAACCATTGTTTAAGGTCATATCAACTACAAAGTATTTCAAGTCAATTCGCAGTCCCACTTGCTCCTGTATAAAAACATAATATTGATTCTCATTTCCAGGATTTCGAGAAACAGCTAATTGTGATCCAATTTGACTATATACAAAAGTTGGGCTGGAAGGCATTAAATTATGAGATTTATCATAGAATCTATTCCCTTCGGTATAAAATAATAGATTTCCATCCTCATCATTCACAACACCTAAGTTGTCTGGTCCTTCGACTATACCAAAAAATATGTTTCTTGTTAATGCATTATCAGTAATTTCTACAGGTGATCCAGAATTAAAATCTAATCCTGCGCGTTGCCCAAAATACCATATATTTCTTTCATTTTGAGCAAAATTTATGATGCTGTAAAAAAACAATACTAAGCAAATAACTGATTTAAACATTTGAATGAAGTTGGTATAGTATTATAATGAATTATCCTAATATGGAATATCGATAATTTGCCTTACTCCTTAAGAGTAACTGTTCTTGTCACACTATTGAATGGTCCAGGTATAACTTGATTATTATCGTCAACTAGCTCTAGTTTGATAGAAACTTCACCCGTAGGAAGTCCTTTTACAATATATGGAGCCCATTCAGTAATAGTAAAAACCTCATCGTTTATAGTAGCTCTTACCTTATTCCCGTCTTCTGAAAGAGTAGTGTTAATAACAAAGAAATCTAATAGTAAATTCTCTGTGTCTTTACCAGAATACTCTCCTTTAGGTCTGCTGTAAATAAGAGTAGGAGCATCCATATCCAATTCTTGAGTAATCTCATCACCTACTTGTACTTTCTTTACCACGACAGAATTGTTATTTTTAACGGATTCATGGTAAGATCTACTTAAAAAAGCTACTAGGTGGTGTGTTCCGTCAGGAAGAGCTTTAGTAAAGGTAGGCTCATAGTGAGCAGAGTAGGGTTGATTATTCACAATAAAGTGAATGTGCTGACCTTTTCCTGAATTGGCTAAACGGTTTGCATTTTCACTGTCAGTAATTGCTCCTAATTCATAGTTTGTAACTTCAAAATCAAAGTTAGTCTCACCGGAAGGAATAGTTCCAGAAACATCTGGAGATTTAAGAGAAAGACTAGCAGTTTCATACGCTGGTGAGTCCATTAATTTTTCGATAGTAATAGAAGGCAATTCTTGTTCTACCATCGCTTCTTCAGAGAGCATTTCTTCGCTTTCCTCTGATTTTGGAGATTCTTTACATGCAATAAGTGTGGTAGCTGTTAAGGCTAAACCGATAGCTGCTATTCTGTATTTTTTTATGTTCATGATATTAGTTTGTTAGTTAATTTAAATTTTTAGTCTTCTCAAAGATAGTAATAGTGATTTGCAACAACGTGTAAATTAACGCTTTCTTGGGTTTGTGACTTTTGTTTTGTAAATATGAAGAAATAAAAAACCCAGCTGTTAAAGCTGGGTTTTTAAAGTGACCTCGACAGGATTCAAACTTTTTACGGGTGAACCTTGGGAAGCCTCGCTATATCTATGTTTTGGGGATGCCCGGGATAATGTTCACAAGTGAACTGACCGAATACCTACCATTTTAAAAGAACTTGTTTAATTGAAATTAGCATTTCAAGACTACATAAAGATAACTCTTTTCTGGATTCAAACCTACTCAAATGGCTATAAATACTATGAAACTTGAAGTAAATAATCTTTGATAGTTTCCTCTTTAATTCCGCTGTACTCGGCGAATTCTTCTACTGTGACAAACTGGTAAGACTGCTTTCCAAAGTGGCTTCTAATGTCTTGTAATAGCTTACGGCCATAGCGTTCACTCCTGCCGGTGAGGCAATGAACGTCTTTTGGGAATATAGTGGCTCTTACAATCTTCATTTTAATACACTATCCATACTTCATCCGTGCGGCATCTACGGTTGAACTATGCACTTAAATCGGCAAAAATCGTGCTAGGTGGCAGATGCGGTTCTGGAAACTCTGGTAGCTCTACAAATCTAGTTTGATTTGTCGAGTAATCATAAAAATTTCTAAAAATGGCTAGACAAACTGGTATTATCAAGCTAAAAGGAACTCTTGGCGACATTTCCTTTTACAAAAGCTCTGATGGGCATCTTGCGCGCACCAAAGGTGGCGTGGATGCTAATCGTATCGCTAATGACCCAGCGTTCCAAAGAACGCGTGAAAACGGCTCTGAATTTGGACGTGCCGGGAAGGGTGGAAAAGTAATCCGTAACGCCATCCGTGTGCTTTTGCAGAATGCAAAAGATAAGCGTGTGGTAAGTCGATTGACTAAGGCTCTTGTAGCAGTTACTAAAACTGATACTACTAATGCGCGTGGTGCTAGAACCATCGAAGATGGTGATATGAGCACCCTGCAGGGCTTTGAGTTTAATCTCAATGGTAAACTTGGTGCGACGCTTTTTGCTCCGTACACGACAGCTCTCGACCGTGCAACGGGCGATGTGGAATTGAACCTTGCGCCATTTGCGCCAGCTGTTCGTATTGCTGGACCAAGCGGGACAACTCACTTTAAAATTGTGACTGGTGCTGCAGAATTGGATTTTGCAAATGAAGCTTCCAATTTTGAGAGTGCTGAGACTGCAATCTTGCCTTATGACTCCGCAAATACTGCAGCTATTAACCTTGCGGTTGCTCTACCCGCTGGTAGCGCATTGCCGATTCTTCAGGTAATAGGTATTGAGTTCTATCAGGAAGTAAATGGGCAGATGTATTCACTTAAAAACGGTGCTTACAACGCGCTGTCTATTGCTAATGTAGATACGCAGTAATATGAACCTCATCCTGAAGCGAAGCTACTTTGAAAGGGGTACCAACGGTGCCCTTTTCTTAAATGGCCATCTGGTCTGCTTTATGATTGAGCTGCCTTGGCGCGAAAACCAGAGGAATATTTCCTGTATTCCAGAAGGATGCTTCGAAGTGGTGCCGCGGTTTTCGCCTAGATTCAAAAATCATTTGCACGTGCTGGATGTTTCTGGTCGCAGTTTGATTTTGATTCATCCGGCTAATGACGCGCTGCGTGAATTGGAAGGGTGCTTGGCGCCCGTTTCACAGCTTAGTGGACTTGGTAAAGGTTTGTCTTCTCGAGCTGCTTTACAGAAGGTCCTATCGCTTTGCCATCAGGCGTATGACAGAAAAGAAAAAGTATTTATTACAATTAAATCCCAGAATTATGACACTTATAGAACGTTATAAAAAACCTACCCCTAAATTTTTCCGAACCTTGCGCAATATAGGTATCGCCTTGGCAACTGCTGGTGGTGCCATCATCGCAGCCCCTATTGCTTTACCGGCAACTTTGGTGACTATTGCAACCTATGTAACTGTAGCCGGTACGGTGGCAACGGCGGTAAGTCAAGCAGTAACAGCTGATAATACTTCCGCTTCTGCGAAAGCGAAAAAAGAAGAGTCTCCAGAGGCTAAAAAGTAATTCGATGCCACACAGATATATGTCTACGAAAGCGGGAACGATAGGTGGCACGATTGCCACAGCGTTACATTCTATTTCTGCGGATGATCTCATGGGATCTGCGGTGGTGGCCATTTTTGGGGCGTGTGTGAGCTTTATAGTTTCGCTTTTGCTGAAGATTTATCTCAAGGACTGGTTGAAGTCTCGACTGCGGCGCAAGAGGAAGAAATGACAGAATCAAACGATAGAGCCTTGGTTTACCGCCAGGGCTTTTTCAATCCAGCCAAAGAAAATGAACACATTTTTTTTACAAAGAAAAACGAAAAAAAGAAAGCCCTCTTTTTGGTGGCGTGGCCAGGCTGTCAAGTTTTTTGGGAAAAATCGTGCGCTTTCGAAATTGCTATACTGACGATAGAAGAAACAGCTAACTCACAGAAGCAGGCGGCGATTTGGCCAAGCCAGCAGTAACCTGAACCAAGGACTAATTCAAAATAAATGTTCTAAAATGGTGCGCACCTTTGGCGCACTATTTTTTCAAAACCCGTAGGGCCTGAACTTTACTGCTGGTGTGCGGCTGGGTTGAGGAAGCCACCTATATTTGTGACCTTTTTTTATCTTTATCTGATATCATTTAAAACCAAATACTATGGGAAAATTTGAAACGTATAAAGATTCTAGTGGACAGCACAGGTTCAGATTGAAAGCGGCCAACGGCCAAAACATACTGGCAAGTGAAGCATATACCTCAAAAGCTGGTTGTCTCAACGGTATTGAATCGGTTAGAGAAAACTCTCAAATCGATAGCCGATATGACCGAAAGAAATCCAGTAACGGAAAACACTATTTTAATCTGAAGGCTAGTAATGGCCAGGTCATCGGCACTAGTGAAATGTACGAAGGCAGCTCGGGTATGGAAACTGGTATTAAATCGGTAATGAATAATGCCCCTAAAGCCCCTGTTGTCGAAACCTGATTTTTATTGAGCAGGTAATTCAAAAGGCGCGAGCCGACTGCGAGATTAGCAAGGGTGCCGTGAGTGGGCGCCTGTAGGCACGAAAGGCGGTCACGGCCATGTTTACACTAGGTGGCGCAGTTTTTTGATTTGGTTTAAAGTGATTTCTATTTTTAATTGAATAGGTAAGTGCTGTGTGTGAGTGAGGTGACTGACGGTAGGAAGTCGCTGAAGGAATACATAGCTCTTACTTACTAGGACGGAAGCGGTGCCAGCTTATCCGCTAGGTAAGGTGGTACGGCTGTAGAACATTATCGCTATACAGAATATTCATAAAGTTGATATCAAAAACTGTGACACCGGTAGACCTAAAACCTGTGGCAAGTTACAGCAGCTGGGCAAAACCCATTGAGGTGAATTAAGTTGTACTTATAAGGCTACTAAATATTCTCAAGCTGCCATAGGTTATAGGTCGTAGCCCGCAGCGACACGCAGGCTCGCAAAACAATAAGTGGCGGTTGTACCCACCGATAACACCACGCGATAGCGTGACCGAATAGGGGTGTGGGTACAAAAGTAGACACGAGTGCAGAAGGCATGGAATGTGTGGAGTACAACAAGCCACCGCTTTGGATGGTGTTGTGGACGTGGTGGCGGTCCCTGCAAGGGCAATTTTAAAACATTGAGATAGTGATTAAGAGATCCTGAATCGAGTTCAGGATGACATGCTTAAATAATACCCTTGCTGGGATGTTTTATGGAACAAAATGGAACAACTGGCGCACACCTTATTACCTGCCTTCCCGGATGTCTATGCTAGTAGTGCTATTTGATACGAAGACGTTCTCGACTTTCGCTCGAACTGACAAAGTAGGTTCTAATATGTTAAGGCTTACTAATTGACTAACTTATATTCGTGGATGTGCGCGCAAAGGCAAAAAATACTGGTTATGGTAACGGAGCGTCTATCCGATAGGTAGGTGCGTAGTGGACATAACTAGTATTGCGCACGAACGTAAAGCTTTTGCGAGTGAATGAATGTAGCTTGCGAAAGGAATGAATGAGTAAGTGCTGGAAGTGTGGCGTTATGATAACTTATTCTCTAACTTATCCTTCCACTTCTTCCAATTAGGCATTATGGAAGTCAAGACATTGTAAAATTCTTTATTGTGTTTTGGTATTACAAGATGGCACATTTCGTGGATCAAAACATACTCAATACATTTAGAAGAAGCTTTTATAATTTCAGGATTGATGGTGACTTTATCTATTGTATTACAGCTTCCCCAGCGTTTGGCCATTCTTCTAATTTCAACTGTGGGCATTTTTATATCATACTCTTTAAATTTCGCGAAAGCATCAATAGCTATTTTGTTGAATTTTTTTTCGGCGTGCTCATAATACCATTTTGCCAATAGTTTTTTTACCAATTCTTGATTGATTGTATTCTTGCAGGTTACTTGTAATCTTCCAGCTTTAAGCTTTACTTGATTCGTATTACCGGCAATCACTTTTAAAAGGTAGGATTTACCAAGATAAAAGTGAGTTTCGCCAGAGATGTATTGTCGCTCTGGAGTGCGTGGTAGAAATTGTTCAAAGTACTGTTGTTGTTTGATAATCCAGGATGCTCTTTTTTCGACTTTTAAATCAATATCTTTTACAGGACTTTCTTCTGGAGCAATGATATGAACAGAGCTATCTGGATGTACCTCGATAGCTAAGGTTTTGCGCTTAGACCGCTGCAGCTCGTAAAAGATTTCTTTTGTGCCGTATTGTATGCTTCTCATTAGAAATTATTTTTAGCTACACGCAAGCACTTGATTAAGATGGCATCGATTTCATCAAAACTGATTTCAATACCTAATTGGCTTCTTTTACCGATCAAATAATCTTCTATTTGATTTTCCATTTTGTTTTGAATATCGACATTCTTTTTCCAATCTGTGATGATAAGACTGTTTACAATCTCTTCAATTTCAACACCTGCCTCGGCAACTTTCTGTTTGCTAATTTCTTTATCTAGTTTTTTGTTGAGCACTTCATTTAAAGCTCCATAAAAAGCTCTCGCTCTTGGATTGTTTTGTACTGCATTTGGAATACCTTCTTGATAGCCGTTCGCTAGGTTGTCTCTTGTTTTTTGCATTGCCTCGAGGTATTCTTTTTCAGTAAGTCTGCCATCGTAAAAGTCTTTAATGGTTTGCTCTATCAGCTCTGAGAATTTTTTGTAAAAAGCCTCATCTTTCTCCATATTTTCGGTGATGACTTTTTTCATTTGGTGAGCTATAAAGTCTGCTTTAGAAGCTGGTGTTTTGCCATAACTTTCTAATGCCTCTTGTACCATATTTTTGTCAAAAATATTTACATCACGAGATAGTACTTGTACATTGTCGGCATCTATATAAGTGTCTAATAGCTTACGTACACGAGGTTCATATTCTTTATAAGATACTTTTTCGGCATAGCGGAATTGCACTGATAGACGTAAACTTTGGAATTTCTTTAATTCGCTTTTATAAAAGCCAATTTGCTCTGTATTAAATTCATTGTAAAAGTCATCTGAGGCTAATGCGGTTTGGAGTATTCTTGCAAATGCAGAAACACGGTCGTAAAACTGATCACGAATGTCTTTATCTGCTATGTGTCTTTCTAGTGCTTCAATGTCTTTTTTGTCATAAACGCCTTTAAAAATATCCCAAACCTCTGCGTGTCGTATAGGAACTTTACGTATTTCATCTTTTACATCAACTACGGTGTTTTTTAAATCTTCTTCATCAAAATCCTCTAAAGCACTGTACTCTGTTAATGCTTCATCTAGCTTTCCTAAAATACCTACGTAGTCTATAATATGTCCATATTCTTTACCTTCAAAAAGACGATTTACTCTTGCAATAGCTTGTAATAAGTTATGTGCTACTAGAGGTTTTGCTAAATATAGTACTGTGTTTCTAGGTGCATCGAAGCCTGTTAGTAATTTGCTGACTACGATAATAAGTTCAACCTCCTTACTATCTTCTTTAAAACGCTGAATTACATCTGTTTCATACGCTTCTTGGTCATTATGGCGTTCTAAGATTTGTTTCCAGTATTTTTGCGATTCGCTAGAGCTTTCTGACCACACATCATCGTTATCTTGTCTGCTATCTGGTGGTGTAAAAACTACACGTGTATTAATTCTAAGAGACGGATCTGTTTGCGCTTCAAAATACTTTTGGTATTTGATGGCTACATCTATTCTAGGAACAGCTAACTGTGCTTTGAAACCTGTGTTCTTCCAATTGTCTCGAAAATGTTCTGAGATGTCATAGGCAATTTCTTCAATCACGTTATCAGACTCGTAGATCTTGGCTATGGTGGCAAATTTCTTTTTTAAGTCTTTACGCGCTTCTTCATTTAATGGTGCTGCAAGACGTTCAAAACCCTTATCTATTTGTTTTTTGTTGATACTCAATTTTGCAGAGCGTCCTTCGTATAGTAATGGTAATACTGCACCATCTTTTACTGCTTGATCTATGGTGTATTTATGAATAAAACCACCAAATTTTTTAGAGGTGCTTTTTTGAGACTTCATTAAAGGTGTACCGGTAAAACCAATATATGAGGCATTAGGAACAATACGCTTCATATTTGCGTGTGCGCTACCGTACTGACTGCGGTGACTTTCATCTACGAGTACAAATATGTTTTGAGACTCCTCTTTAAAAGATGCACGTTTTGTGGCTACTTCAAATTTATCAATGATGGTGGTGATGATTTCATTGCCTTTGTCTTGTAATAGCTCTACTAAGTCATTACCACTTTTTGCCTTCTTGACATTTTTACCACAGTTTACAAATGTTTTGAATATTTGTTTGTCCAGGCTTATTCTATCGGTTACAATGATTACTCTAGGTGATTCTATTGTCTTATCTAGTGCCAGTGCTTTAGAAAGCATTACCATTGTTAATGACTTACCACTACCTGTAGTGTGCCAAATTACACCACCTTGACGGTTACCTTCTTTGTTTTTAGTTTTTACGCGCTGTATGGTTTCTTGTACAGCAAAGTATTGCTGGTAACGACATATTTTTTTGTCTGGACCATCAAAGACTATGTATTTATAGGTTAAATCGAGTAATCTAGAAGGATTACAAAGCGCATAAATGCCTTTATCTTGCTCTGTAACCAATCTTTCTTCAGCCAGCGTGTTATTAGTCTTCTTTTTAAGGAGCTTGGTAATTTCACGTTCTGCATCCTCTTTCCATACGCTCCAGAATTTGGCTTTAGTACCAGTAGCACCATACTTTACTTCATTAGGATGTACTGCTAGTAACAACTGTGCAAAGTAAAACAACTTAGGAATTCCCTCGTCCTCTCTTTGGTTACGAATGTTTTGGGAAATAGCTTCATCTAGTGCTTCATTTTTATCACGACGTTTGTTCTCTATAACTACAAAGGGAATCCCATTAACAAATAGTACGATATCTGGACGACGTTTTCCTTTGCGACCTTCTACCTCAAACTCTTCTGTTACGTGGAAGACATTATTTTCTGGATACTCCCAGTCTATGTAGTTTACGGTATAAGCTTTACGATCTCCTTGAACCGTCTCGTTAAAACTCTTGCCCAGTGTAATTAAATCATACACACGCTCATTAGTTTGTACTAAACCTTCATTAGGTACATTTTTTAATGCGTTGATAGCGCCTTGGATACTACCAGTAGAGAATTGGTAGGCTTCTCCTTTGTACTCAAAAGCATTAATTTTAGCTAACTGGGCTGCTAGTATATCATCAAGAATGACATTAGTGAATAGTTCTCCACGAGCTATAAATACGTCATCAGGAGATATGTATTGCCAGCCCATTTTTTGTAATAGAGAAAGCGCTGGTTTTTGAGAGTCGTTATATTCTGAGTAATTTACAGACATAGTTTAGTTTTTACGCTTTCGCGAAATAGTGAAAATATTTTTTCATTATTAATTAAATTAATCTTACGAATCATTAAATTCAATTTGAATATTGTCAAGGAGAGGCTGTAATATCTTAATTGATTTTTATAACATTTTAAGGTTTACTTCGTCACCATATCCGCCATCAACATATATTGGGAATTTCAAAATTATATTGTCCGAATGTTGTCGTTTAATTGTACATTTTAGATAATGATTGCCTTGATAACCTGCGTGAGCTATGCAATACGTTTTATTTACAAATCTTTTTTCAAAGAAGTGATGTTCATCATTAGCTTTCTTAGCATCTGAACCATCGTTGTATGCCTCCCAAATAATAGTTTCATAGTTTTTTCTATAATACGGTAAATTATTATAAGTTAATTCATATCGAATTGATTTACCTTTTAGGATTGCGTAGTTATTCTCATAATATGATGTGCCATTAGTATCGCTTTTCGAATTACAAACTATTGCTTTTAACTTAAATGGTTTATCAATTATTTCTAGTTTTCCAGAACCATTTTGTTTGTAAAACGAGAAACTGTTCAAATACTTTTTCCAATTAAAATCGAATTGGCGGTAGTTAAAATTTGATGATTGAATGATGTAACGATCATCTACATATTCACCATTTTTATAAGCTTTTGGAATAGAAATGAAATCTTGTTTCATTTCGATTGTGTCCAAAAGGTTTTTACCAATTCTTATAGAATTTGTTGAGGCTTTGTGCTGCAATTTTGCCGCTAGATCTGTGTGTAAACTAGTCGTAGTTAACTCGTTACAATTTGCTATACCATAGTGGGACCACATCACTTCTTCATCTGAGCCATAATCGATGCCTACTCTAATTTTAATTGGGTCAAGACCATAGCTAATGAAAGCAGATGATAAGTCTTCAGAAACAGCTTGGCATAAAACACTCGCTGCATTTAAGGCATTTATAATACTATCGCTTGGATTTGAATTTTTTCTCACAAATTGTACAAATGCAGCATCACCTTGAAGTCTATGTATATGACCACCAAAATGGCTTGCTACATTTATGCAAAGTGTTAGTAATGTGTCCTTGATTAATCGAACCTCTTCTAGTGAATACTTTAAAGCTAATCTTGTAGAGCCTTTTATGTCGATAAACATAGAAACACAATGATGTTTAAGGGTTTGATTTTCATTCAAATATGAAAAATCAGGATGATTACCTATTGTTACCTTATCAAAAGAATGTTTATTAGGACCAAAATATTTTTGCAACTGATTAGAGTCAAAATCTAAAATTGTTTTTGAATTAGGTTCAATTGTTGTAGGAACTGAAGAAAATGTTTTTGTACTCTCATTTAGTAAAATGTATGGAGAACTCCAGCTTTTTTCAAATGATTGATTTGATCTACTCAATACACTTTCTAAGCCTGCTTTGTAATTGTTAAATAAACTCATATTATTTTAATTATTATGATTAAAAAAAGTAGAGCAAGTTGTGCAAACACAAATCTGATAGCCCAGCTAATTCTAAAATATTTGTTTTTTAGTCCCTTAGATAGAGCATAGATTTGTTTGGCCATATCTTTAAAGGCTTTTTTATCCTTTTGATTTTTATATTGTTTTAGAAATTGGTTTTCTTCCATATTTGCTATTGAATTAAAAAACACTAGTGAATGGTATTTTTTACTACTTGAATTATTTGTTTTTAGAAATGGAAATACAGCAGCAATCGTAAAAGCTATGCTTATTAACCCCAAAATAAGAGTTGTTACTAGTAGCCCAATGGTAAAGGCTTTTGCAGCTGAACAATTAAATTCAACAATAGTTTTGAAACTTGTTACAATAAAACCAAATAAAAAGGCACTAAAAGCAAGTAGAAAATTACCTTTACTGTTAGCTCCTTCTATGTAATGGTCAAATCTTGCCAGAACATATCTTGATTGTTCAATTTTTTCAATATTTTTCATAGTCCTAAATTTTAACCCTTTTCTCACCAGTTAACAACTGCTGCATTAATCCTTGTTTTTGTTTTTTTATCTTTCTCAATGAATCTATAAGAAGGTCCAGAGAATTACTAGACGCCTCAATTGTTTCTACAATCTTTACTTGTTCCTTTAGAGACGGTACTAGAATGGGACAGCCTAAAACCTCTTTTTTCTTTAGGTTTGTTTGACTTAAGCCATCATTAAATTTCAAGTAGAACTTATTTCTATTTAATTGATAATACAAAAACTTAGTGTTTATGTTTTTAGCAGTCAACGAACAAATCCTTTGATTCAAAGAATATTTGTTATCATCTTCAATGAGATAACATTTAGCAAGAGCTTTCCCGTTTGGAACATCACTCATAACCATTACGATATCATCTTTACTTAATGGAGAAGCCTGTTTTTGGGTATACTTTCTTACCTTACCTTCTGTGGATATAAACTTAGAATTTACTACAACATATTGACCGTCAGCATCTATAAACTGTTCGTGTCCTTTGCCGTTTTTGAAATCACTAACCTCGCTCAATTTCACTTCTTCCCACTCCTCAGTAAACCCATCAAAACGCTTCTTCCCAGTAAGTAGCTCCTGCATAAGCCCTTTTTTAAGTTCTTGTTTTTGGGCAATGAGCTGTTCTTGTGCAGCAATAGCTTTATCCCAAGTGCTGAGGATACTGGCTATTTTTTGTTGTTCTGGGAGTGGTGGGATAGGTAATTCTATTTTTTGAATTTCTTTGAGCCCTAAATTTTTAATTGTTGAACCTGTTGAAACGCGTTTAAAAAGATTGTTTATTGTATGAGTCTGTAATTGGTATGCTAAATATTCTTTTGAATTTGTGCTGTCAATATTTAAATACGCTGCACTTTTACCCAAAACTACTTTTTCATTGTTATAAAATGCAATGTTTCCAATCGTTCCATTAATAGATAAGAATAAAGTAGAATTATCAAGATTTTTTTTATGTTTCAAATATTCTTCTTCATCAACACACTTAGTATTTTCTGTGATTAAGATTTTATTTTCAACAAGATTATTACCATTAATGAAATAGTATTCTGTGTTTTCTGAATATCTTGGCGTGGAGTGCAAACCATCACCAATTTTAGTTGTAAGATTTTTTATTGGCAGCATTTTCCACTCCTCAGGAATCCACCCTAGTTTGGTTTTTTTGTAGCCTGGTTTTGTTTGTTCTTTCGCGAAAGCGGTATTATCTGTAACTGCTTCCATATTATTTTTTCTTTTTAATTTTCTCAGCTAGAGCTTTTAATTCCTCAAGTTCCCTACGGTCTGCTTCTTCAGCAGCTTCTTTTTTGCGCAGCTTATCATAAGTTACATAGTGCATACGTACTTTTTTCTCCATTGCTTTGTGTGATATTTTTCCTGGTGATTTAAGCACAGGAAATTCATTGAAAGCAATGAGCTTGTCCAGATTGTTTTGCCAGTAAGACATTGTAAGGTCTTGCTGGTTTTTTACACGTAATTCTGCTTGTTCTAAGAAGATAACTACGAGTCTGTTAAGGCTGTCTAGCTCATCTGCTACCAAATAATTTTTTGCAATAGTGATATCTTGTTTGCGCACCACATTACCTTTCCAGTTCGTCAATCCCATATTGGGCTTACGTGCATCTGCTCTGGCAACAATAAGCTCTGCAGCTGTCTGTCGTGTTACCGCAAAGAGAAGCTTGTTTTGTGCCTCTGCAAAAAACATTTGTGTAGCCTTGTCTGTAGGGTCATAATCGCTACTTAAACTAAAAAGGTCACGTACTTTTTGGTAAAAGCGTTTTTCACTTGCACGTATATCACGTATACGCTCTAGTAACTCATCAAAATAATCTGGGCGACCATCAGGATTTTTAAGACGCTCGTCGTCCATAATAAAACCTTTGCGCATATATTCGGCAAGGTTACGTGTAGCCCATTGTCTAAACTGTACACCACGTTTGCTGCGTACACGATATCCTATAGCAAGAATCATTTCTAGTGCGTAGAATGACACCTCATATTCTTTACCATCTGATGCAGTTGTCAAGTAATCCTTGATAACTGAATTAGGGTTTAATTCCTTGTCTTTCAGTATATTTTGTATATGGAGACTAATGTTTGAAACAGAGGTGTCAAAAATTTCTGCTAGCTGTTTTTGATTGAGCCATACGTTATCATCACGTTCAAATAAAGCTACTGATGCTTTACCATCTGAACTGGTGTAAATGATGATGTTATTTTGTTCGTTATTTTCCATTTTTAATACCCTAATTCTTTTAAATGCTTGTTCATTTCTGCACGTACTTCTACGAGCTCGGCTTCCAGTTGTTCAATGTTTTTTTGAACTTCTGCAATATCAACAGGTTCTTCCTCTTCAAAAGTGTCTACATAGCGCGGTATGTTTAAGTTGTAATCATTCTCTGCGACTTCGGCAGGAGATACCACAGCACTGTATTTGTCTACGGTAGCAAACTCTTTATAAGTATTTACAATTTTCTCAATATCCTGCTTACGTAGTACATTTTGCTTTTTACCGTCATCAAATTCTTTACTCGCATCTATAAATAAGATGTCCTTAGTTGTTTTTGCTTTATTAAAGATGAGAATGGCAGCCGGTATACCTGTACCATAAAATAGATTAGTAGGTAAGCCTATAACCGCTTCCAATAGATTTTCTTCTATAAGCTTCTTGCGTATTTTTTGTTCTGCGCTTCCGCGAAAGAGTACACCGTGCGGTACAATAACACCTACTTTACCCGTAGGCAAGGTGGTTTCTATCATATGCAGGATAAAGGCATAGTCTCCTTTAGATTTAGGTGGAACTCCACGCATAAAACGCTTGTAGCGATCTGCCTCTGCGTTTTCGTGTCCCCATTTATCTAAACTAAAAGGAGGATTTGCTACTACAATATCAAACTTCATTAAGGCATCGCCTTCAAGCAGTTTAGGGTTGTTTATGGTATCACACCACTCAATTTGTGCAGCATCCATACTATGTAAGAAACAGTTCATCTTACTTAGTGCCCAGGTATCACCATTACTCTCCTGACCATACACAGCAAAATCGTTAGATGGGTTGCCGTCTTTATCTTTTGTTTCTTCAGCTACTTTAATAAGCAGTGATCCAGAACCACAAGTAGGGTCAAATATTCGATTTCCTTCTTGCGGAGCTACTAATTTTGCTAATAGGCTTGATACTTCTTTAGGTGTAAAAAATTCACCACCTTTTTTACCAGCTCCAGAAGCAAATTTTTCTAGCAAGTACATATAGGCTTCACCTAAAATATCTTGTTTACCTTCCCATTGTGATGGACGGAAATCCAGTTCTGGCTTTGCAAAGTCGTTAATTAGGTTTTTTAAACGACGGTTACGGTCTTTAGTTTGACCTAACTTATCAGAGTTAAAACTGATGTTTCTAAAAACACCATCGAGTTTTTCAATATTAGCCTCTTCAATTTTTGCAAAGATGGTGTCAATTTTTTCACCTATATCTGTGTCGTTTCTATGCTCGTAGATATAATCAAAGGTGCAGTTGTTTGGTAATACAAATCGCTCTCTTCTTAGTTTACGTTGTATAAGTTCGTCATCATCACCATAGCGTTCTTTTAGTTCGTTATAGTGATCTTTCCAGACATCACTTAGGTATTTAATAAACATAAAAACGAGGATGTAGTTTTTGTATTCTGACGAATCAAAAGCACCTCTAAATGTGTCGCAGGCATTCCATAATGCTGCGTTAATTTGTTCTTGTGTGGGTTTTGTTTGGTTTGACATTTTATAGTGCGTTTAATAATTGAGTTGTTGTTAATTGATTTTTTAATGCAATGATTTTATGACTTATTGCAAGTTCCTTATTATGTAAAAGTGCTACTTGAGCTATTTTATTTTGTGTTTCTAATGATGGTAGAGCAATAGGCGCTTCTTCTAAAATAGGTTTACTAATACTCTTAGTATAAGTTCCTGTCTCGTTAGATTTAAAATAATTTTGCACCTCAGTTTGATTTAGGTACCAGGCTATGTAAAAAGGATTAGCTAATCTGGTATCAACTTTGAGTACAAACAGCGCAGATGAAGCTATAGTAGGAGTGTTATCAATTTCTTCAAAAACTAGTGAAAAATTGTTAGTGCCCTTTGCTATGAATAATACATCGCCGTTTTCAAGAAAGTATTTATCTTTTATTTTTTCTCGCTCCACAAGAGTGCAGTCTTGTCCAATTACGGTATAGTTATTTTCAAAATCTTTAAGCTGTATCACACGAACACCTCCATTATGGATATGCTGAATTTTACCTCTAAAGGAGTATCCAGAGGACAAGCCTTTATAGCTTAGAATAGATTTTAATGACACAATTTTACTCTGCATAATTTATATTACATAATTATTATGATGCAAATATATGTAAAATTTATGAGTTGTGCAAATTTATTTACGCATAATTGCTATGATGCATTTTAAATTATAGTGTTTTGCAGTGATATGTTTAGTTTTGGTATATTAGCTATTACTATGAAAATCTTATTTGTTTGTTCGGTAAATAAACAGCGGTCAAAGACTGCAGAGGACTATTTTGCTGAAAAATATCAAGCATACAAATTTTTAAGTGCCGGAACTAATCTTAGGATTTGTAGGAAAGAAGGTACAACGGAGTTGACTGAAGATTTGTTGCAATGGGCTGATGCTGTTTTTGTAATGGAGCAGAAACATCTTGATCAAATCCAAAAACATACAGGATCTAAATATTACTCAAAGATTAGAGTGTTAGATATTCCAGATGTTTTTAAGTATTATGATAAAGAATTGATTAGGTTGCTAGAGGACAAGTTGAACTTTTCTTGATATTTAAATTTTAGATTCTTTTGTCTTTGCTTTTTGCTGAAAAGCTAATAAGATTAAATTGCTCGCGCATTCTAGAGCGAACACGCTCTCCATAACGTTCTTCAATTTCTACAGCATTAAGATTTGTTGTTATATGAGTTAAGATATCTTTTTGTTTAAAAACCTCATATCTTGATATGAGAATTTCGCCCATTACATTGCAATCTTTACCGTAGTGGCGACCGGTGGCCTCGACACCGAGGTCGTCAAAGCAATATGGCTTGTTATCAGAATAGTCTTCTATTGTTTTATAGCCAAGGTGGTTGAAACCAAACACGATATTCCTGCAAGGAATGAGTGCGAATTGATGGTAACGCTTGTGTGGTACCAGATGAGGTAATAACCTCATTAAAGTGGTTTTACCACATCCTACTGGACCTGATAGCAGTAATCCCTTATTAAGGTCTAAATCGAATTTATCACATTCATTTTGGTCACCTATGAAATAGTTGATGAGCTTGTAAAGTAAAGCTTTATCCTCATCATATATTTTAAACTGCTTGCCGAAGAGTAATTTACCTCGTGCGTCTAGAAACCTCAATGCCGATTTAAAGTCGTAGTGTAGGAAATTGTTTTTGAGCTCCGCTACTTGGAATTGAGTACCACCTAAGATCAGAGTTCCGGGATTGTTTGGGGCGAATTCTGTGATTTGATTTTTCATAAAGGCTCATCGTAATTTTTGTTGCGATTGGTGTGTAAGTTTAGTGCATTCCTCTCGCTACGCTCTTCGGACGCAGTCTTTAGGGATTGTGCCTCTAAACCGTTTGTTCTCGACTGCGCTCGAACTGACACTTCTTCTTGGTGTTTTAGCATCCACTTTTTCGCGGAAGCGTTCCAATCTTGCATTTGTATTTTCCCACCTATTCTCCAGCCATTTGCTTGGTAGTGATTGTAGAATTTTTGAGCTTCAACAGCTGGCCAGTTATTTTCAAGAAAAAAATCAATAACATCTTGTTCGTTTTTTGGATTAGATCTGTTTATCTCGTTTATATCTGTTTCTTTAGTTTTCTTATGTTTATATATAGGTCCCAATGCTTGTACTGAATTTGGGACAGAGTTGGTTACTGGTTGTCCCATAGGTTGTACAACACTTGTATCAAAATTGAGCATCTTGATTTTTGAGCCCTTGAATGGATTGTGAGAAGGCAGGTAAATTAGATAACCCCAATTATGCAGATCCTTCAGGTTCTTGTGGTAAGTGTTTTTACTTCCCAGCTTTGCTAGCTTCATTACCTCATCTCGATGTATTTGAAATTGACCAGCAAACCTGTGAAAGTTCCAATACTGAAAAAGTGCTACGTACAAACTGATATGCGTAGGATTTAATCTAGAGTCTTTTTGGAATTGACCAAAAACACCGTTGAGGTGTTTGATGTAGTTTACTTCTGGCATGAGCACTTATTCACTCGCTTTCTCGACTGTCGCTCGAAGTGACACGCTCGTATATGGCGAGAATAATAAATTAGATTGAGTTATCGATGCGGTTCTCTGCAATGATTCGGTGGATCTCTTCTGTATCGTAAAAGATGATGCCACCTATTTTAGAATAGGGTAGTGTGCCGTTAATGCGTAGGTTTTGAAGTGTGCCTGGACTGACTTGAAGTAGTTCCATTACCTCAGCTGATTTGAGGTATTTCTTTTCTGAACTACCAGTAACAGTTTGCATAATGTTCTTAATGTCCTCGAGTAACTCCATTTTGAATTCTCTTAGGTCGTCTGTGGTGATGATGGATGTGGGCATAGTTTAGTTATGAGTTATGAGTTATGAGTTCAGAAGCCTAACCCTGAGATCCCGCATTACTTCGACTTCGCTCAGCACAAGCAAGTGCGGGATGACAGAGTAGTATAAGAGCAATGCGGTTATGATTTTTAATGATTGCCCTTAGATTAAGTTGATCCCGAGGCGAGCTCGGGACGACGCTCAAAAAAATCTGTTATAAGTTTTAAATGATTTTTTATCGCATCGTTTGACATTCGTTAGGCAAAAGTGATAAGGATTAGTGAGAATTCTTCCCAAGTTGGGAATGGGTTGGGTCAAAATTTAACAGTTTAAATCTGTGAAATTGTTGGTTTTCAAGAATTTGAATTTGCAAGCTTTTGCAAAAGCGTAATATCTATCTAGATTCAGAAATTTGAATAAGTCAAATAGGATCTGTTAACCTCTACATACATTCAAAAATTGATCTACATTCCAAGAAAAATGAAACTCCCTAGTTGGGAATAGGTTGTGAAGCCTTTTCTTATAGGATAGGATAAAGGTCGAAGATAATAATTGTGATTAGTCCTCGCGGTCCATCTTCTGTTGTAAGGCGATTTTCATCTCGTCCAAAAACTTTGTTTGATCTTTTTTACGTTCCTTAATTTCAAGAAACGTACGATAGGGATTGCCTAGTTCTAGTTCAAATAGTTCTTCACAGGCATTGACCATAGCATTAATAGCGGCTGTACCGTCTTCAATAGCTCCAGAGGCTTGAAGGCCGTAAATAAGTTCAATTAGATCTGTTTTTGTACCCGTCCATTTAAAGCCACGCTTAGCATAATGACTTAAAACGCCGTAAGGACTTTGCTGGCCTTGGCTTTCGGTAAATCTTAATTCCTGTAATAGCTTTTGATAATGATTGATAAGAAGATCATAAGCCATGATCTTAGCCACCAGGTTGTCGTGACTGGTTGAGAATTCGGCATCCGTCAGGAAATGGGAAGTATCGGTAATGAGCTGCACCTCATCCTTTCCTCTTAAGAAATAATAACGATCTAGATATGTAGATTTCTCGCGATAGTACTTTACAAAATCTAGATTCTTTTTATAGTCTCTCTGTAATTTTTCAATTTCTGTATCTATAAAGCTTCGTTGCTTCTTTATGCTGCCTTGTGGTCTAGCTAGTAGGAACTGATATAGCTTAGAGAAAAATTTAATTTTTGAATAAACTGAAGGCTTGATGTGCTTGAAAAAGTGAATTTCGTTCTCGTTTGACGTAAACTCATGTTGTCTCACTTTAATCCTCAATTCCTGCATGCACTTACGAGAGATTTTTATACCTAACTCAACACTATTAAAATCAGAGAGCTTTTCGTTTTCTATTTCATTGATTTCGGTTTTAAATTGCTCTACGATAGCAAGAATTTCATTCATACAATGGATTTTAAGATAATAGCAGCCTTTTTCAATCTGGTTGCTTTATGAGTTTTATTGATTTAGGATTCACATATTTCTAGATCTTAAAATTAGCAAACGATTTATTTTATTCTATCAATTACAGCACCACAAGTCAACATAGCATCACCGTAATAAGGATTCCTGATTTCTTCCTCTGCACTTAACCATACGGCACCTTTATTATTATTAGCCATGGGACATTCCTGAACATATAGCGTATTCTGTAGATCATCAAGATTTGAAGCAATGGCCACGAGGTTTTCATTGAGAATGACGAAATGGTCTCGCTGGTTTTCTAAATCGGAATTGCTTGCGATGGCATCTAGCATATCAATGCTTTTGGTTAAATGAGACTCAAGTATGTCGTCCAGATCTTTCTTTGCTATCACGGACATCTTTTTTGAGCTCGCTTTCGCGAAAGCGGAAACATCATAAGCATTGCCTTTTACCAATGCATCTTTCAATTGAAAATAAGACGGTAAGGCTTTCATGAACTCTTCCTGAAACGATCTGGGTAGGGACATATCCATATTTGTAATGGATGGTTCTTGCCCGGTTTGATTCATCATTGATTTATTGCCCTGCAACTGTGCTGCAGCATCTACCGTAAAGGTGCCCTTTGTAACAATTTCATCACCACTTTCTAAACCAGATATAATAGTATAAGTATTCTCCAGACGGTTGCCTAGGGTTACCTCACGCATTTTAAAGACTGGTTCATTAGGATTAACTTTTAGGTAAACCAGAGATCTTTTACCCGTCCACATCACGGCACTCGCAGGAATGATCAATGCAGATTGGTCTGGGGTAAACGTACCTTTTACTATGCCCTGTACAAACATTCCTGGCTTGAGCAATCCGTCCTTATTTTGAAGTGTTGCCCTGACCGTTACCGTGCGCGTCTGCGTATTTAGGATAGGGTCGATGAAAGAAACTTGCGCCTCAAATTCTTTATTGGGATATGCATTACTTGTCACCATAATTTTTTGACCTATTTGAAACTGCTCCAGTTGACTCTCATAAGCATCAAAATCGCCCCAAACTGTTGATAGATCGCTAAGCCTAGCAATAGGCTGACCAGCCTTTACATAATCACCCTGTGCGGCCATTACCTCAGTTACCGTCCCTGACACGGTGGCGTGTAGCGGAAAATTATCTCTTACCGATCCAGAGGTTTCGATAGCGTCAATTTGAGATTCAGTCAATTTCCAATTCTTAAGCTTATTACGAACAGCCTTATATAAGGCAGGTTGCGTTTCTTTGATTGTTGCTGCGGTAATTAATTCTTGCTGAGCGGCTACTAGGGCTGGTGCGTATATGGTAGCGAGCAGTTGGCCGCGATTAACTTGCTGCCCTTCGTAGGTTACATTAAGTCGTTCAATACGTCCATCAAAATAGCTGGCCTGCACACTATTTAGATCCTCGTTTTGAGCAATTTTTCCCGATAGTGTAATCGTACCGTCGCCATCGGTCGAATTGTTACCTACGATAGTGGTCTGGATATCTGCAAGCGCCATGGCGTTCTCTGTCATTCTAAACTCGTCAGCGGCCAGCCCGTCTGCACCTGAATCTGCAGGAATTAAATCCATTCCGCAGATAGGACAATCACCTGGTTCGGGTTGCATGATCTGTGGGTGCATCGAGCAGGTCCACATCTGGCTTTCATCTTCAGCTGAATGGTCGTGTGCCTCAGCTGTATCGGTTTTACCCGTTTCATTTCCACTAAAAATGAGCCAACCACCAAGTAGTCCGACGAGAACTGCTATGACGATGTATAAAGTGTTCTTATTCATAATATTTACTATTTATTTCCCAAGTTTTAGAATGTTAATTGCCCCTCTAATCACAACAATAAAGACTATGGCACCAACGACTAAATCGGGTATTCTTGAATTTGTCCATTGCACTAAAAATCCTGCAACTATAACCCCAGAATTGATAATCACATCGTTGGATGTAAAAATCATACTAGCCTGCATATGGGCGTCTTTACTTTTTGACTTTTGCAGTAAATAGAGGCATAGGCCATTCGCTATCAATGCGAGGATGGACACAACTATCATTGTCTTAAAATCGGGAACTTCGGAAGGGTCAATGAATCTTCGAAAGACTTCTACAAAACCTATAAGAGCAAGCATCATTTGGAAATATCCTGCGACTGTGGCAATTTTCTTTTTACGCAACATCGAACCACCAACGGCAAAAAGACTCAACGCATATACAAATGAATCAGCTAGCATATCAAGACTATCTGCTATTAGACCCATTGATTTTGAAATTATTCCCGTTGCCATTTCAAGTCCAAAAAAGACAAAATTTATAAGTAGAACAGTCCAAAGCATTTTACGCTGATTTCTAGCCTCATCAACGATAGCTTCATCGGTTGGTTCAGAATAAATCAATTCATCATTAAACTTCAAATCTGCAATGGCAGCTTGTATTTCCTTTAGATTGCCGTTGTGGAAAATCGTTAGTTTGCGATTGGGTATGTCAAAATCCAACTTTTTGATTTGGGCATACGAATCTAACTTCATCCGAATCATTGCTTCCTCGGAAGGACAGTCCATTTTGGTTATTTTGAAAATTGATTTATCCATAAGGTTTTATCTACTTGCTTTCCAATCGCTCAATCATTTTCTTCATTTCAGCGATTTCCTTGCGCTGGGCTTGAATGATTTCCTCTGCTAACTTTTTTACTTCTGGGTCTTTGATGTCAGCACGTTCACTGGTGAGAATGGCTATTGAGTGATGTGGTATCATAGCCTTCATCCATAGCACATCACCTACAGTTGATTTTTGGTCGCGTACTAGAAATAATGCACCAACAAACAAGACCAAACTGCCCAACAAGATGGCTATGTTCTTTTTCTTATCAGTGTACATCTTTCGCATAAAAAACCACATTATCACTGCCATCGTTGCTATACCCAAACAGACCATATAGAAGCGAGTCAAGCTGAACCAAACATGGTCAAACTCATAGGAGTTGAGGTACATGGTGATGTACATAGCCACGAAAGAGCATCCCAACATGAGAAAAAATTTAGTGTAGTTTCCTGTACCTGAGTGTTTTGAATTTTCCATAATAATTTAGATTAAGTTAATGAGCATTATTGCCGCCATGACGATCATGATGGCATTTTCAATAAATGTAGCCTCTGTCATGGGCAACTGAAGGGCGGTTCCCAAACAGGCGCATTTAATAGACTTTTTGTCCAAGAGTGTTTTAGTTACACCTACGGTTGTAATTCCTAAAATGATAAGGGTAACAATTAGCGCGATGGGTATTTCTAACCGCATCAAAAACATAAGACCAAGTGCAGTCTCGATAAAAGGGTAAATCCAGCCATAGGCGGGAAGTACTTTGGCAAGTGGGTCGTACATTCTGAAACTATCAGGAAATCCTTTCAGGTCGAGAATTTTAAAAAAGCTAAAGACGATAAAGAATAGCCCCATGAAATCTAACATGGCTTCGTTCCAACTTTCTCGCTGATAGTTCAATAAAATGGTAGCAACAGTTATATACCCCAAGATTATGAGTAGAGGCTTGAGTTGTTGCAGTTTTGTCTTTTCTGTTTCCGCTTTCGCGAAAGCGTTATTCCTAGTAGTACTGGAAAAAATATTTCTTGTTTTTTGCTTTTCAGTAATGGCATATTTGTCCGGAAGCGCCTCGGCGAAAGTAGCTGTATCAATATGGTGATCCATTTCTATTACGGCTTCTTGCTTTTCCAGATCTACCGTAGCGGTTTTTACACCAGGTACTGCATTTAATTTTTGCTCGACACTCGTGCGACAGCCATTGCAGGTCATTCCTTTTATGTAATATGTGTGTTTCATTACTTAATTTAAAAATTTAATTATTAGCCCACCCGTAAGCCATATGTAACAAACAAATGCAGCATATTTCAATACCTTTTCAAGTACAGGACTTTTGGGTGCCATCTCGCTCATAGAGTGCTCCAAATCTTTTTTCTTGTAGAATCCTAGGTAAATTAAATATCCTGAAACAGCTAGAAAAGCCAGGTTCAAAAAGAAGGTGTAATCAATCTTAAAATGTTTTTTGTCCTGAATTTTCACCTGTGAGGGATCGGGTAACATTCCTATCAAATCAAAGCCATAATGTAGGGCTAGGGAAGTGCCAATCAATGCGGCAAACAACAGGAATAGAATGAAAAATGACATCTTCCACCCATAATACTTGGCATTGATGCGTAGTACAGGAAATACGACAAGGTCACTGAAAATAAAAGCCATCACTCCAGCAAAACTTACACCTTTTCCAAATAGTAATGCTGCCAAAGGGATGTTACCCATTGAGCCTATGAAAGTGAGAAAGGCCGCTACGGGACCGACCACGATATGTTCTAGAATTTCCAAAAATGTAAAGTCGGTTTTTCCCTGACCGCTATTGATAAATAAAGTCTGAAAGAATGAGTCTGGTACAAAGGCAGCGACAATTCCAGCAATGGTGAAGCCTACGGTCACATCTTTCCAGACCATTTGCCACTCCATCTTATATTTCTTGGCGACCCTTGCCCAGCTCTCCTCATTTCTGATCTGTTTTTTCCAATCTTTGGAATCATTCATCTCGTCATCATCCTGTCCTTCCAGGTTCTTTCGAGCTTTTTCAATTAGTTTTTTGGGATTGATCACCCGGATTAGAATCCAGCAAATTAGTATCAGTAATAGACCGCCCACATATTCTCCAACCACGAACTGCCATCCCAAAAAAATGGAAATAATGATCCCGAGTTCTATAACCAGATTAGTAGATGCCAGAAGGAAGGCGATAGAAGAGACAAAACTTGCGCCTTTTTTAAAAATAGATTTTGCACTTGCCAGAGCAGCAAAACTGCATGAACTACTGATAAAGCCAAAAAATGTACCTAGTAGAACACTTTTACCCTCATTCTCACCCATGGTTTCCTGCATACGTTTTTCGGTCACAAAAATCTGTATCATACTGCTTATAATGTAACCCAGAATAAACGCCCAAAGCGCCATCCAAAAGAACCCGGTAGATGTGTAGGCTGCCTCACCCCATTGTTTGAGGAAGTTATCCATATCTATTTCTTTATCGTTTCTGCCACGTTTCCGCATTTTAACATACGATCGCCGAAGTAAGGATTACGTATTTGATCAACATCGCTGAACCAGTAGCCACCCGTATTATTAAAAGCCATCGGGCAGTACTGCTTGTAAATCGTACCATTGTTTAATTCGTTTTTAAACAAGCTCTCGGCTTGCTCGTTAATTTTAGAAAACAATTCACGTTGCTTTTCAAGGTCATCTGTACTGGCCATTTGTTGGACTATAGACTTCAATTCCTCCTGTTGTTCAGAAAAATTCTGTGAGAGACTTTGCGCTGCGGTTTGAACTTTTTCTGCATTACTCTCAACCAATGCAGTTTTTACTTTCAAGTAATTATTCCATAGTTTGCCAGTCATGTCATTGCTAAAAGAGACTTCAGCAGTTTGTTGCTCTTTTTCACTTATTTGTTCTACCTCATTGCTTTCTACTTGAGCATCTTGATGAGCATCTTTACAGCTAAATGCTATTAGAATTGAAAGTGTTGCGATTGTGATTTTTAGTTTTTCATGATAAAAATTTTTTAGTTTATTAAATAATTTAAATATGCAGATTGTACATAGTAAAGCTGTATGGCTTGGATTTGTTGGGTTTGAAATTTCAACTGCAATTCCTGAATGTCTAGCACATCATTGAAATCGATGGTTCCGGTTTCATAATTCTTTAATAGGATTTCTTCAGCATCCTTAGCTTGGGCTAAATTCTTGTTTTGCGTGTCGAATGATATACGTGCTTTATTTCTTAGGGATTTCGCTTTCGCGAAAGCAGATTCCAAAACATTCAACCGTTGTTGTTTTTGTGACTCAATTAGCTGTTGTCTCAGTTCGTTCTGCCGTGAACGGGACTTGAAACGGTTATCAAATAGCGGAATGCTAAGGGATACCATAGGCATTAAGATATCCTTGCCATTGTCACTAAAATTCATGTCTGGTCGTTCCTGTACGGGCAGATAGTTGACCCCAAAACCGAGCATGGGCGAGCTTTCTCGCTGGTTGAGTAATTCAGATTGTTCAATAGATTCATACAGCTTGTCGTATTTGATCAGTTCAGGGTTAAGTGTCAAGGCAGCTTCATCTAATAAAGGATCCGTTTCAGGAATAATCAATGACTCTACCACCTGAACTTGCTTTGCTGATTCCCGATTAAGCAGGTTGTTGAAATTGGATTGCTCTGCAAGAAATTCTTCTTGTAGCAATTCTTTTTGTTGCAGTAGTTCATTTTGCTGTATTTGTAATTTCAGAACATCTACTGCGCTGGCATTACCTACTTCGACCGATGTTAGGGCCAGTTTTTCGTAAGTCTGCAATAACCCGATATTCCTTTCAAGAACATCTTGCTTTGCTTTTATAGCGTATAATTGATAGTAGGATTGTGCTACTGAGAGCGCAAGTTTGCGCTTAGCAATAGTGATCTCAACATATTCTGCTTCCGCTAGAGCATTAGCGTAGTTTTCTCGAGCTGTAATCGTACCGAACCAAGGAAGCATTTGTCGTACCGAGAATTGAGCTACTTGTGCGCCTGTACGGGTTTCTGGTTCGCTGATAAAATAGCCGGCACTTATTTCAGTATTTGGTATCCAGTTGGTTTCAGACACCTTTTCTTCGGCAATATTGTAGCGTAGTTCAAAGGCTTGTATTTTTGGGTTGTTTTCAATTGACTCATTAATGTAAGCTTGTAGTTGTTGCGCTTTGGCGAAAGCAAATGACATCACCAAGGATAGTATTATTAGTATGTTTTTCATTTGTTTGCTCTTTTAAGTTGATATTCTTCCCTCCAGCTGTATAGAACAGGCAGCAAGAAATAAGACGTCACATCGATCAGCATACCGCCCATAATTGGGATTGCCATAGGTATCATTATATCGCTACCTTTTCCGCTAGAGGTCAGCACAGGCAATAGAGCCAGAACGGTTGTAACTGTTGTCATCAGGCAAGGGCGTATTCGCTTGCCAGCCGCTCTACGCGTAGCCTTACGGATACCACTAATCTCTTTCGGTTTCCTTTTGTCAAATGTCTGGTTGAGATAGGTTGCCATCACCACACCGTCATCTGTTGCAATACCAAAGAGAGCGATAAAACCAACCCAAACAGCCACACTTAGATTCACTGTCTGAATGTTGAAGAGCTCGCGAAGGTTCTCACCGAACAAACTGAAATTGAGAAACCATTCCTGACCATAGAGCCAAATCATCACAAATCCACCTGCAAAAGCAACTGCAATAGCTGTAAATACCATTAGCGATGTAGTCACAGATTTGAACTGAAAGTATAAAATCAGAAAAATAATTATTAGGCAGAGTGGGACTACGATAGAAAGGGTTTTCTCGGCACGTAACTGATTTTCATAGGTACCCGTGAATTTGTAGCTGATGCCTTGGGGAACTACTAGGTCACCATTATCTATTTTTTCCTGAATTAAGGCTTGCGCATTTTCCACCACATCCACCTCGGCAAAGCCGTCCAGTTTATCAAACAGAACATAACCTACCAGAAACGTATCCTCACTCTTAATAGCTTGTGGTCCTTGCTCGTAACGTATTTCTACCAATTCGCTAAGCGGAACAGGACTTCCATTGTTTACAGGCACATAAATATTCTTCAAATCATCAGGGTTTGCCCGTAATTCTCTTGGGTAACGCACTCTTATGGAATAACGCTCACGTCCTTCTACAGTTTGAGTCAAAGGCATACCGCCTACAGCTACTTGAAGTATTTCCTGCACATCCATTATTGATGTGCCGTAACGTGCCAGTTGGTCACGTTTAATGTCTATGAGCAAGTAAGGTTTTCCTACGATTCGGTCGGCAAACACGGCTTGTTCCTTGACGCCTTGGGCTTGTTTCAGAATTTCTTCCAATTTGAACCCGAAGGATTCTATTTCTCGCAAATCCTGCCCTTTGACCTTTATACCCATAGGTGCGCGCATTCCCGTTTGTAGCATTACCAGTCGGGTTTCGATAGGTTGAAGCTTTGGTGCAGAGGTAACGCCAGGTAATTTTGTAGCACTGACGATTTCGTTCCAAATGTCATCTGGACTTTCAATCTCGGGTCGCCAATTGCGGTAGTACTCGCCATTGTCATCTTCAATCAAGTCATTTTTGGCAATGGCGGATTGCAGTTGGTTTGCAGTATAATTTGCATCGTTTTCTATTTCATTGTTTGGATTGCTATGGAACCTTTCATTTTTCAATACAAAAAGTCCATCATCGTTTACCCGATAGCGTTGCCGTTCACCTGAGGCGTTACGCATATATTCAGATTTATACTGAATCACGTTTTCGTACATCGATAGCGGTGCAGGGTCAAGTGCGGATTCTGTACGACCAGCTTTGCCTACTACGGTTTCAATTTCTGGAATACTGGCCACCGCCATATCAAGCTGTTGCAATACACGCTTGTTTTCCTCGACACCAGCGTGTGGTAAAGAAGTAGGCATCAACAGGAAAGAGCCTTCATTGAGTGCAGGCATAAACTCTTTGCCCGTATTCTTCATGATAAAGAAACCCGCTACTAATAGCGCAGTAGGAATAGTAAGGAATACTAATCTATTTTGTAAAGCCCAGCTCAGAATACGATCGTAGTATCTTCTGAGCAAAGAAAAAACACCTAGAAACCCAAAGCAGAGTATAGCGACCACAACTAAGTTGATCAATAAACTGCGATCAAAACCCAGCGGTCGCCAGTATTCTGCCAATAAAAAAACGATGGCAATTACTGCTATGAGTGTATCTAGAAGGTTTTTTGGCTTTCGCGAAAGCGAAATACTTTTTGATATAATAGCTAATGCACCATAAACGATTAAAATCAATCCTAGCCAATACCCATATAGGACAGCTGTGAGACCAGCGACAATTAGCGCACCATTAAGGAAATACTTGAGGCGCAGGCGTATTTCCCTTTTTTTGAAAATAGCTGCGGCAAACGGCGGTATCAAAAAAAGCGCGATGATAAGAGCAGCAACAAGTGCCATTGTTTTGGTAAACGCAAGTGGTCTGAACAATTTGCCCTCAGCACCTATCATTGTAAAAACGGGCAGGAAACTTATGATAGTGGTAAGAACCGCTGTGAGAATAGCACCTGATACCTCTGCAGTAGCGTTGTAAATGATTTCATTTGTGGTGTACGGTTGACCGCTTTTGTTTATTTGTAACTCTTCATCTTCCAAATGACGTATCATATTTTCAGCGAGGATGACACCCACATCCACCATAGTACCAATAGCAATAGCAATACCCGAGAGTGCAACGATATTAGCATCCACATTAAAAAGTTTCATCGTTATGAATACCATTAACACCGCTACAGGCAATAGTACTGTAATTAATGCAGATGCCCTAAGATTGAACACCATTACAACGATAACCAGAATGGTAATAAGAATCTGAAGTGTGATGGCCTCGTTTAGTGTACCGAGTGTTTCTTTTATAAGTTCTGTACGGTCGTAAAAAGGAACAATGGTTACCTGTGATGTACGTCCGTCTGAAAGTTCTTTGGTGGGTAGTCCCGATGATATTTCTGCTATTTGGTCTTTGACGTTGTTGATGACTTCCATCGGGTTTGCGCCATAACGTGCAACTACTACACCGCCCACCACTTCAGCACCTTCTTTATCGAGGATACCTCTTCGGGTTGCTGGACCTAAGTGAACCTTAGCGACATCCTTAATGCGGATTGATGTAAAATTTTCTGAGTCAACTACCGCATTCTCAATGTCTGAAATGGATTTGACATAACCCAACCCACGTACGAGGTATTCTGCCTGATTGATTTCTAAGGTTTGTGCGCCAATATCCTGATTTGATTGTTTAACGGATTTGACTACATCGCTGAGATGTATGCCGTACTGGCGCATTAATTCTGGGTCAACATCTACTTGATATTCTTGCACATAACCACCAATAGATGCCACTTCCGATACACCACTTGCAGAGGAAAGGGCGTATTTTACATAGTAGTCCTGAATACTTCTCAGTTCCTGTAAATCCCATCCGCCCGTAACGTTACCGTCCTTATCCCGACCTTCTAAGGTGTACCAAAAAATCTGCCCCAATCCCGTAGCATCTGGACCCAAAGCAGGATTGACACCGTCGGGTAAAAGACCGCTCGGTAAGGAATTTAGTTTTTCCAAAATGCGGCTGCGTGACCAATAGAATTCCACATCTTCTTCAAAAATGATATAGATACTGGAAAAACCGAACATTGAAGAACTACGAATGGTTTTTACACCAGGAATTCCCAAGAGGGAAGTGGTTAAGGGATATGTGATTTGGTCCTCAATATCTTGTGGTGAACGTCCCTGCCACCGAGTAAATACGATCTGCTGATTTTCACCTATATCTGGAATAGCATCAACTGCTACATGATCACTCGGAAGTAGTCCTGTGTCCCAACTGAAAGGTGCATTCACCGTACCCCAGCCTATGAATAGGACTAAAAGTATTACAGCAACGAGTTTGTTTTGAATGAGGAATTTTATGCTTTTGTTTAGCATAGGCTTGATAATTAGATAATTGAACGATAACGTAGTTTGAAATCAAACACACGCGTTTAAGCCCATAGTTCCGAGCACTTGGAATTGGGCTTGCTTCAAAAAATCTAATACATCAAATTAGGAAAGTCTGGTGTAAAACCTGAATATCCCGTTCTAGGAAGGGTGGTGGATATTCTTCGAAAGCAAGATCCTCTGATTCTACACTCTCGAAAAGGTTCAAATAAGAATAGGTGAATACAGCGACAAAAATTTGTTGCTCGAATGAGGCTTTGTCCAGGGATATTTTAAGGTCTTCATTGCTTTCTTTTACAATTTGCTTGTTAGAGCAACAAGACTTTTCTTTCATCATGGGATTGTTACAGGTCTTTCCAGCCTGAACTTTTTCCATTCCACAAGTTTTTGCGGAATCATTGAATGAAAAATCGACCAGAGTCTCCCCACAATAGTGCATATCTATTGTAAATGACATTGTAGTGAAGAGTACTACAAATGCCATCAATACGGATAAAGTTTTATGCACTAAAATTTTCATTATCTACAAAGGTAATAAAATTTGTAATCCTTTAGTGTTTTATGATTAAATCGACCTTACTGCGGTATTATAAGTGAATAGCGTTCTATGTTATATAATTTCTTTTTTGTCGCTGTTTTCTTTTGACGCTTAGTTACTATTTAGCTGCCTCCGGTGATACACCGTAATTATTTAAGACAATTTCTGTTGTCCAAAAGTTCCTTTCCAAACTACAAAATGTTGTTTTGGTACTGTCAGGCTATTTCCTTACTCTAAAGCCCACACTTTTCAATGATAAGTTTGATTTTGAGCTTTGCCGTCATTGAGTTTTTACACCTGTATGTCAATTATCATTCCCACCTCTTTTTCTGTAACCGCACAGCATTAAAAATTGCCAATAATGCTACCCCGACATCAGCAAATACAGCTTCCCACATAGATGCCAAACCACCGGCACCGAGGATAAGCACAATGACCTTGACACCAAAAGCCAAACCGATATTCTGCCAGACAATCCTACGTGTAGAACGGCCAATTTTTATCGCTCTCGCTATCTTGCTTGGTTGGTCGGTCTGAATAATGACATCTGCGGTTTCGATGGCGACATCGCTTCCCAAACCGCCCATTGCGATACCCACATCACTCGCAGCAAGTACGGGTGCATCATTGATGCCATCGCCCATAAAGGCTACGGTCGTATCGGGTTGTGTTTTGAGTTTCTCGACTTCGTTCAGTTTATCTTCCGGTAGCAGACCACCTTTCGCCCAATCGATATCCAATTCTTCAGACACCTGTTGGGTAATGGAATCCTTATCGCCAGAGAGCATTATGATTTTGGAAATGCCAGCCTCACGAATTTGCTTTATGGCTTGGTGGGCATCTTCCTTCAGTTCATCGGCAATGGTCACGTATCCGGCAAACTTTCCGTCGATGGCTACCATTACTATGGATTCGACTATGGTATCGGTTTCAGAGGGAACTTCGATGCCGTTGGAAACCATCAAAGCCTTATTGCCGACCAATACTTGCTTTCCGTTGACCGTACCTTTCAGTCCTTTTCCTGCCACTTCGGAAACTTCGGTCGCTTCAAAATCGGCACCATCGGCCTTATATTCCAGAATTGCCTTTGCAATGGGATGGGTGGATTGTTCTTCCATCGCCATCAGGTATTGCATAAATTCCGCTTCTGCAAAAGCGGATTTGTTGACCACTTCCTTGATTTTGAATACCCCTTTGGTCACGGTACCCGTCTTGTCCATCACCACGGTATTCACCTTGGTCATAGCATCGAGAAAGGATGCACCTTTAAACAAAATTCCGTTACGGGATGCTGCACCTAATCCGCCGAAATAGCCTAAGGGAATGGATATGACCAAGGCACAGGGACAGGAAATTACCAAGAATATCAGAGCGCGGTACAGCCAATCCCCAAACACATAATCGTCAATGAAGAAATAGGGCAAAAACGTCAGACCAATGGCAAGGAAAACCACGATGGGTGTATAAATCCTTGCGAATTTTCTAATGAACAGTTCGGTCTTTGATTTTCGCGAGGTGGCGTTCTGCACCATATCCAAGATTCGCGCGATGGAACTGTCCTTAAATTCTTTGGTCGTCTTTACTTCAATGACACCATTCAAGTTGATGCTTCCTGCATATACCTTTTCGCTCTTGGCGATGGTATCGGGTTTGCTTTCACCGGTAATGGCAGCCGTGTTCAGCGATGCTTTTTCTGAAAGTAAAATGCCATCCAAAGGAATTTTTTCGCCTACGCGAACCTGAATTCTTTCACTAATCTCGACCGTTTCCGGATTGACCGAAACAAAATCCCCATTTCGGAAAACCAAAGCCTCATCAGGTCGAGCATCCAAAAGTGCCTTTATATTTCCCTTAGCCCGATTTACCGCCGCGTTCTGGAACAGTTCGCCCACGGCATAAAATAGCATTACGGCCACACCCTCGGGATATTCGCCTATGGCAAATGCACCCAAGGTAGCAATGGACATCAGGAAAAATTCAGTAAAAAAATCTCCATTCCTGATACTGTTCCAGCCTTCTTTGATTACAGGAAACCCAACGGGAATGTAAGCCACGGTGTACCAAACAATCCGCACCCATCCCTTAAAAAAAGGAAACGCGTCAAAATAATCAATGGCTATACCGGTAATCAGCATTACAAAGCTGAAAATAGCGGGCAAGTAGGTTCTAAAATTGGAAACTTCTTCGGGACTGCTGTGGCTATGACCATCGTCGTGACTGTGCTCGCCCCGGTGTTCTTTCGGGTTCAAATCCCGTAAGTTTACTTTTTTCTTTTTCATTCAGTTTTTCGGTATTTCTTTAAAATTTTGGCTAAGTCTTCGGGCATTTCCATTCTTTTCAAAGGTGGTACGTTACTACCACCGGTATTTCCAATGGGTACGTGGTCGATAAATGATTTCCAGCCACCAACCAAAAGTCGCAACACCTGACCCAGAACTTCTTTTGTGTTTCGCTGGTGGAACCCGAATTTCAACATTAAGCAATGAGTATAGGTATGTTCCAATGGGTAAGATTGACCAAGAATATGGGAACGTTCAAGATGATGCCAAGCTTGGGGCAGATTTCCACTTTGCAAAGAAGAACGATATAGGCTCAGTTCATCTAAATAAAATGCTCTAAGGCCTATTGGTATGGTGGTATTAAATTTCATAATTTATAATTCATTTTTAAAGTGCAAGGTATGTATCTGACCCGTGCAACGGAAGTGCATTTACTGTCCGCTGCACTTGTCGCAAACGCCCTTTAATACCAAATTGGCATCCTCTACCACAAAGCCTTCGGGCAGGTTGATATGCGGAATTTTATGTTCGGTCAGGCAAACGGTCTCATCGCAGTTGTTGCAATGGAAATGCAGGTGCAAATCTTGTTCAAGCTCACAATTGCAACCAGGTTCGCATAAGGCGTATTTATGAACACCGGTTCCGTCGTCTATTTGATGTACCACGCCCTTTTGTTCAAAAGTTTTTAGGGTTCTGAAAAGGGTAGTTCGGTCCGCTTTCGCGAAAGCCGTCTCAATATCGGTCAGCGAGTTGGCCACGTCCTTTTCTGCAAGATATTTGTAGATAAGTATTCGCATCGCCGTGGGGCGAACGCCATTGTCATTCAATCTTTTTTCTATTTCTTTCATTTTTTGTCGAGTGTTTTTCTAATATTTTTCGCTTTGGTAAAAGCTTCCCAGCCTTCTTTTCCTGCATAGGGAACTATCAATAAAGCTGCAACAGGGTCTGCCCACCACCAGCCCAGCCATTTTACGAGCAATAGCCCTGTAAGTACAACCACGGTTTGGTAGAGGCAGATAAATGTGTCCTTAGCATCTGCAAGCAATGCTGGACTGTCGAGCTTATGGCCATATTTTCTTTTGTAGTAAATCAAAATTGGATTCACTATCAGGGAAACCAACAGAATCACTATCCCGACCGTTGACCACGAGGCTGTTTCTTTACTAATAAGTTTTGCTATCGAGTCATAGGAAATGAACAGGCAGATAAGCGCAAAGGATATGGCGATGACATAGAGCGTTATCATTTTACGTTTTTCTACGCGCCTTTCATCAATCCCCTTGATTTCGCCGTGCAATCGCCAACCCAATGTCCCCGCACTAATGACCTCGATGGTGCTGTCAAGTCCCCAACCAATCAATGCCGAACTGTTGGCCGTGAATCCTGCGATAAGTGAAACCACCACTTCAATGATGTCATAGATGACGTTCCAGATTTGAAGTGTCCTCGCTGTTTTTAAGTCTTGTTTTCTTGTTACTTCCATATTCTTAATGACTGTGTTCCGCTTCGCCCTTTTTTAGTTCCGCCATTAGATAGTAAGCGTTGTTGACGGCATACTGCGTATTCGGTTCTTGTTCGCTCAAAAAATCAATGGCAATCCAATCGCCATCGTGGGTGCCTTTGGTGACTTCAATGGGCTTGAACGACCAATCTTCACCTTCCTTTTCGGCCGAGAATACAAAGAATCGTTCACCATCGGCTGCTATGGCAGCTTCGGGCATCGCCTTAGTTTGCGTATTTTCCGTTTGGATACGCCCCTGAATGTACATCCCAGGAATCAGGTTACCTTCCTTGTTCTCAATTTCGGCGTGTACGTGAATGGCCTTCGGGTTTTGTTCAAAGGTCTTTCCTACGGAATAGATTTCGGCAATCAGTTCCTTTCCCGGAATCGACTGTACATTGAATACCACTTTTTGGCCTTCCTTCACCTTATGGACATCCTTTTCAAAAACCATCAAATCTGCGTGTACGTGGTGGGTATCCACAATTTCAATTAAGTCCGTCTGCGGATCCACGTATTGACCAGTCTTAATTTCTACTTTTTGGACGAATCCTTCAATGGGGCTTCTAAGAGATACACGCTGATAAATTGTGCCGTTCCGCACACCAGATGAGCTGATGCTCAATTGTTGAAGTTGTGCTTCAAGACCATTGACCTTGCTTCGGGATGCCTGGTACTTGGCTTCGGCCTTTTGAAAGTTGGCACCGCTGCCCACGCCTGCATCATACAATGTTTTTTGCCGTTCGTATTCTTTCTTGAGAAACTGGCTATTGCTGAACGCATCGAGATAATCCGTCTGTTTTTCGATGATGTTGGGATGAGATAGGTAGGCGACCGTTTGCCCTTTTCTGACCTTATCACCCTCGATGACCTCGATGGACACCACGTTGGCGCCTACTACCGTTGTGATGGTGGCCTCGTTCTGTGGCGGGACTTCCAACTGTCCGTTGGCTTCCACATAGCCGCTCATATTTCGCATTTTCAGGGTGTCGATTTCCATTTGTAAGGCATCGAACTGTTTAGCCGTGAGCATTACTTCCTCGGCTTCGCCGTCGGAATGTTCATTTTCCATTTCCGGATTGGCTTTGTTATTCTCTGCGGTTTCTTTTTTGGAATCGCCACAAGCGATCAACGCCAAAAGCATCGCCAACAAACCAACAGCTGTGTATTTTGATAGATTCTTCATTTTATTATTTGAAATATTGTAGTGCAAAAACTGATTTTAGATAATTGTCGAGCGCGTCCAGCGCATCCATTTCCGTCTGTATGGCATCCCTAATGATTTGGGTGAATGCGGCATAATCCACGGCACCTTCCTTATAGGCTAATAACGCACCCTGTCGCTGTTCCTCGGCAAGCGGTAAGGCCTTGTCCTTATAGAATCGCCAGGATGCTTCCCATTTTTGATACGCTTGTACAGCTTGTCGATATTCCGATTGCAGTTGGCGTTTGGTAAAGTCCGCATTGGCTTTTGCAATTTCACTTTGGATTTTGGCTGCCTTGGCCTGACTGCGTTCTGTACCAGAAAACAATGGAAGGGATATTCCTGCCTGATAAGTGTAGAATCCGTTACTGCCATTCACCCGTTGCAATCCGCCCTGAAGGTTGAGATTGGGCAACAAATCGGAACGTTCAGCTTGGTAGCTGGCTTGGGCTTCCTCAATCCGCTTTCGCGAAAGTTCCAGTTCTGGATGAGTTTCTATGGTTGATGGAATTCCGAGTACTGCCATTTCATTTTCATCAAGGGTGTCGGGAACGGTATAGAACGTGTCGGAAACCAACCAAAGATTGAGCTTCTGAAGGGTAATGGCGTAATCACTTTCGGCCTGTTGCAGTTTATTGGTGATTTGTAATGCCTGATTGGTTGCCGATGAATATTCCAAACGTGAAATGGCCTCTACCTCGTAATTCAGTTCAATGGCTTTTTCAAATTGGGAATAGATGGAATCCAGTTCACGATAGAGTTCAAATTTCTGCCGTTGCTGATAGGCCTCTGACCACGCCTTTTTCACTTCCTGTTCCACTTGCAATGCGGTAAGGTCAAGTGCGGTTTCCGCTAAGGCGATACGTTGTTTTTGCAACCGCTTCTTTGCACCGATACCGAACAGGTTGATGTTCTGCTGGCCGACGCCTACTATGGTATAGATGCCCTGACCGTCCGAAACTTCCTCACCGCCCGTAAACACTTGTGTATTCCCTAAATCATAGGCCGTGCCCTTCAAGGCGTTCTGCTTTTGGATTTCCAGTTGTCTTGTTTTCAAGAGCGGATAGTTTTCCTTTGAAATTTCAACCGCCTGTTTCAAAGTAACAACGGGTAGCATATCGTTATGCTGAACTTGCTGCGCTTCTACTTCTGCGAAAGCAAAAAAGAAACAAACCACCGCAGAAGCGGTTACCATTTTTGGATTGACCTTTATTTTACGTTCCGAGCGTTTTTCTACCCATTGATAGAAAATGGGAAGAATAAAAAGGGTCAACAAGGTCGATGTAATCAATCCACCGATAACGACGGTCGCCAACGGTCGCTGAACTTCCGCCCCTGCGGATGCGGAAATCGCCATTGGTAGAAACCCAAGGATATCGGTGAAAGCCGTGAGCATTATAGGGCGCACCCGTCGTTTGGTGCCCTCGATGATACGTTCTTTCAAATCGGCAACACCTTCCTCTTTCAGTTCGTTGAGTCCGCTTATCATTACCAAACCGTTCAATACGGCTACCCCAAATAAAACAATGAAACCGACCCCTGCGGAAATACTAAACGGCATATCCCTGAGCCAGAGAGCGAACACACCGCCTATGGTGGCCATAGGGATGGCCAGATAAATCATCAGGGTCTGTGGAAAGGATTTTAATGCAAAATATATCAGGATGAATATGAGCAACAGCGCAATGGGAACGACGGTCTGCAATCGGTCGCTGGCGCGTTCCAGATTCTCGAAAGCACCACCATAGCGTATGTAGTAGCCTGCGGGTAACTCAAACTGCACATCCAGTCTTGCCTGAATGTCCTCGACAACCGACTTTACGTCACGGTCACGGATGTTGATGCCCACATACGTCCTTCGGTTGGTGTTGTCACGGCTTATCTGCATCGGTCCGGGTTCATAGCTTACTTCGGCGATTTCCCGTAAGGGTATCTGGGAACCGTTGGGCAGATTGATGAAGATATTTTGAACATCCTCGATATCCTGGCGGTTTTCCTTTTGCAACCGAACTACCAAATCGAATCGCTTTTCGCCCTCGAAAATCACACCTGCCTTACCGCCCGCAAATGCGGCCTGTACCACATTATTTAGATGGTCGATTTCCAGGCCGTACTGTGCCACTTTGTTTCGGTTGTAATCGATGGTAATTTGCGGCAGTCCATCGGTGGCCTCGACTTTCATATCGGCCACACCGGGTACGGTCGCAATGATTTTGCCCATTTCTTCTGCCTTGCTTGCCAGAACATCTAAATCTTCCCCAAACAGTTTAATAGCCACATCTTCACGAACGCCCGTGAGCAGTTCGTTAAAGCGCATTTCGATAGGTTGGGTAAACTCAAAATTAACACCAGGAACAATACTAATGGCATCTTTCATCTTTTCGACCAGTTCATCTTTACTTTCCGCAGATACCCATTCATCGGTCGGCTTGAGGATGACAAAGACATCGGCAATATCCATTGGCATAGGGTCGGTCGGAACATCGGCCACACCGATACGGCTCAGGACAGTTTCCGCCTCGGGAAATTCCGCCTTTACGATGCGTTCTATCTTGGTGGTGGTTTCAATGGTTTCCGAGAGCGAACTTCCCGGTTTCAAAATGGCGTGGAAGGCAATGTCGCCTTCGTCCAATTGTGGAATGAACTCGCCGCCCATTCTGGTAAAGACAAATATGGTCACCGCAAAAAGGGCAAGTGCAATACCGACGACTATTTTTCCCTTTGAAAGTGCCTTCGTAAGCAAGGGTTCGTATTTTCTTTCTATCCAATGAACGAACCTATCGCCATAAGACTTCTTTTCGGTTTTCGGTGGTCGTAGGAACAGGGCGGATACCATCGGCACATAGGTCAGGCAGAGCAGCATCGCACCAATCATTGCAAAGATGAACGTGAGTGCCATAGGCTGGAACATCTTGCCCTCGACACCTTCCAACGCCAATATGGGAAGGAATACTATTAAGATGATAAGTTGGCCAAAAAATGCCGCATTCATCATTTTTTTGGAAGCCTTGGCAGCGATTTTATCCCGCTTTTCCGAGCTTACCGCATTCTTTTTAGCCACATAGGAATACATCAGGAACACCGTGGCTTCCACAATGATTACCGCGCCATCCACAATGATACCGAAATCGATGGCCCCAAGCTCATCAAATTGGCCCAAACGTCAAAAACGTTCATCAGGATAAAGGCAAACAGCAGCGATAAGGGAATGGTCGAGGCCACAATCAGTCCACCACGCCAGTTCCCTAAAAGCAGTACCAGCACGAAAATGACGATAAGGCCGCCTTCCAAAAGGTTTGTGGTCACCGTTCCCGTGGTCTCGGCAATCAGTTCGCTACGGTCGAGGAACGGTTTGATGACCACGCCTTTAGGCAAGGATTGCTGAATCTGTTCCATTCGCTGGGTCACGTTTTCGATGACCTCGTTGGAATTTGCCCCTTTCAGCATCAATATCATACCACCAACGGCCTCGCCCTTACCATCTTTGGTCAATGCACCATAGCGCACCGCACTTCCGATGCGTACGTTACCCACATCCTTGATTTTAATGGGAATACCCTCAACGGTCTTGACGACCATATTTTCAATATCCGAAACACTTCTGGCAAGACCTTCGCCACGAATGAAATTGGCCTGATGGTTACGTTCAATATAGGCACCGCCCGTATTCTGGTTGTTGCTTTCAAGGGTCTGGAAGACGTCTGAAATGGTAATGCCAATGGCGCGCAACTCGTCTGGGTCGACGGCCACTTCGTATTGTTTTTTGTTCCCACCAAATGCATTCACTTCCACAACACCGGGAACCATCGCCATTTGCCTGCGGACAATCCAATCCTGAATCGTTCGCAGTTCGATAGCCGAGTAGTCGTCTTGGTATCCTTCTTCAACTTCAAGCGTGTACTGGTAGATTTCGCCCAATCCCGTTGAGATTGGTCCGATGGATGGTTGGCCAAAACCTTCGGGAATCTGTTCACGTACTTCGGTCAGTTTCTCGGAAACGAGCTGTCGAGGTAGGTAGGTTCCCATATCATCATCGAAAACAACCGTTACCACGGAAAGTCCGAAACGAGATACCGATCGGATTTCCTTAATGTCCGGTAAGTTGCTCATCGCCACTTCCACGGGATAGGTCACGAACTGCTCGATATCCTCTGTACCCAGATTGGGCGATTGCGTGATGACCTGTACCTGGTTGTTGGTTATATCCGGCACGGCATCTATGTGAACTTGGGTCATACTGTAGACACCGGCACCGATGAGTGCCAGTGTAAACAGACCGATAATAAATTTGTTATTGATTGAAAAATCAATGATTCTGTTAATCATAGATTTAGGTGTTAATTCAGTTAAAAATGAAATTATGCTTTCCCTTCGCCTGCGCTCTGGACAGGCGCGCGAGCGAAATAAACCGTTTGAAGTTTTCAACCTTAGAAAACTTCAAAACCGGATATAGGTATCCTGTAAAACTGAATTAAACCTGTGGGGGCTGAAAGAGAGAAATGGTAATATCCTTGCCTATACTGTCGAAATGGGCAAAGTTATCCTGTGGAATGGTCGCTTGAAGCAGCTCGAATTTGGCAATGCCAAAGTGTATCGTGTGAACGTGGCAGCAGTGGCACTGGCAAAACGGCGAGCAGAGTTCACAATCATCGCCGTGGTCGCCATCAAAATCAACTACTGAAACGGTTTGGGAATCGTCGGCAACATTCCCTGAATCGCTACAAGGTACTACATTGAGCGCTAAGAAGTATATCGATAATATGATTGCCAAAACTTTCACGATGCAAAGATAACAGAATTTGTGTGCAACTGGGTTGCAAAGTGTTTTATTCCATATAAGAGACGTGTTTAGAGTCTAGGCCCTTCTTCTGTAATTTTAGAATGTCTTTCAACCTATCCATATCAGCACTTACTTTATGTTCTAGTACTCGAGCATAAATCTGAGTGGTAGCAATCTTAGTATGCCCCAGAAGTTTAGAAACCGTTTCAATAGGTACCCCATTAGAAAGTGTAATGGTAGTGGCAAAAGTGTGTCGCGCCATATGAAACGTCAAATTCTTTTTTATACCTACGTGATTTGCTACTTCTTTGAGGTAGGCATTCAGTTTCTCGTTAGTGATTATCGGTAATAGTGAAGCCGTTACAGCTGTCATGGGATGATTACTGTATTTTTCAATAATTTCTTCGGCTCTACTCAACAATGGAACTTTTACAGAACTCTTGGTTTTTTGACGTTTGGTAACTATCCAGTTCCCACCATCTATACCTTTCATCACATTGTCTGGTTTGAGCGCCATAATGTCGACGTAACTGATACCTGTATAACAACTAAATACGAACAAGTCGCGTACTCTGTCTAATCGCTCGCTATTGAAATCGTGATTCTCGAGATTCTCAAGTTCAGTTTCTGAAAGAAACTCGCGATTGGTTTTCTCGTATTTAGGTTTCCATCTTGCAAATGGGTCGCGCTCAAGCCATTCCAAATGATAGGCGAGTGTCACCATCTTGCGCAAGCGCTGAATGTGTTTCATTATAGTATTTTGGCTCATTGCCCTTGGATGACCAACTGGCCATACATTGGCCAGGTAGTTTTCAAAGTCAATCAAAAATTTATAGTCCAATTGCTTAAGATAGATATCTGTGGTTTTCTTTTCTTTCTCTAAAAACTTTTTGAGATAACTCTCGGTTACACCAAAATTTTTAATGGTGCCCTTTGACAGGGTATTCTCAATCTTCTTGCTATGGTACTCGATTAGGTCGAATAGAGATTTTGATTTTTCGTCATCCCCGATAAATTTGGCTTTAACGATTTTGGCTGTGACGAGCTCTTCTTTGTAAGTTAGGTCTTGGTAGATTTGAAAGAGTTTGTTGTAAGATTGCTCAATGTAATTATTAAGCTGTCTCGCACCAGCTCCAGCACCTTTGCAACGGCTCTTTTTTGCATCCCATTGATTCACAGGAACGCGCCTTTTTAGACTGATGTTCGAGCGTTTTTGATTTACCGTTACTCGAGCATACAGTAATGCTTCGCCCTTTGTGGCGTTCTTTTGGTCAGCCCAGAAACTGACACTAAAGGTTTGTTTACTTCGCATAGTTGTCGTCTTTTAGATTTTACAAATCGTCTTGACGAATGTCAAATCAACTATAGCAAGGCTTTCAAAGGTATTTCAGTTTCTGTCAGTTCAACTGACAGTTTGAAATACAACTGACCGATTACCTACCATATTAGGTTATATCGTATCAATTTAAATGGTAGTCTAAAAACTACAAAACCACGCAAAACATAGTGTTTGCGTGGTTTTGGTAAGAATTGTTATTCTTAAAAGTGACCTCGACAGGATTCAAACCTGTAACCTTCTGAGCCGTAATCAGATGCGCTATTCAGTTGCGCCACGAGGCCTTTATAGTTGCTTAATGAAAACATGTTTCTCACAAAGCGGTTGCAAATATACTATCATTTTTTAAATATTGAAATAACTTTAATTAAAAAGTTTATTCAGTTTTTTAATTTTGAACTATGACTGAAAAAGAATTAAAAGCAATTGTAGTTGATGTCCCAGATTTTCCTAAACAAGGAATCATTTTTAAAGATATCT
This sequence comes from Nonlabens tegetincola, assembly GCF_002117085.1. GTDB lineage: Bacteria > Bacteroidota > Bacteroidia > Flavobacteriales > Flavobacteriaceae > Nonlabens > Nonlabens tegetincola. The sequence continues at coordinate 555,872 of NZ_CP019342.1, forward strand.
CTGGTTTATTAAGTACTAATGAAATTAGAAGTGATGTCGTAGATAAATTAACCCAACCTTATCAGGGTAAAAGAATTGATGTAGTTGCTGGTATAGAATCAAGAGGATTTTTATTTGGAATGTTGCTTGCGCAAAAGTTGAAGGCCAAATTTATTATGATACGTAAACCTGGAAAACTTCCTGGACCAATACTGAAAACAAGCTATGAGCTAGAATACGGAACAGATTCATTAGAAATTCAGGAGAAATCGATTAAAGAGGATGATGTAGTTTTACTTCATGATGATGTTTTGGCCACAGGAGGAACAGCTGCGGCTGCTATAACGTTGTTAAAGGAGGCAGGAGCAAGTAAGGTGTATGCTAATTTTGTACTTGAACTTGGCTTTTTAAATGGGAGAAAACAGTTTTCTGAATCAACACACTCTATTTTAAAATACTAATCAAAAAAAGCCCGAAGTTATTCTTCGGGCTTTTCTTCCAAAAAAAATCTAACTTAATACATTGCCTGTAGGGCAGTGATGTCGTTATTATTAAACTCTCCACCTGTACTTCCAGAAAAACATGCATTCATAAGGCTAGTAGGATCCCAACCAGTTGGAGTACCAGCTAAATGAACGGCCCCATCAGAACCTGCAGATTCTCCAGACTGATTACAAGATTGTCTAGAAAACCAATCACTGTGACGGAAACCTATAGAGTGGCCCATTTCATGACAAATCACATGTTCATTCACATTAGTCGAAAAGCTTTCTAAATTATAGATTTGACACCATTTGTAAGGACGCCCATTAGAAGGAAATCCAGCTACACCACCAGATCCAGAATTAGAAAAGGAAGTATCGTAAACTACCATATCGGCACTATTAGTGTCAGTTCCAAAAGTCAGTCTAAAATTCAGACTTACTCCACTTAAACGATTATAATTCGCTACAGCCCATCTTAATCCAGTCTGTGCCTTAGAAGATAATCCATATTGATTATTACCAGTGTAACCTAGTATATCAATTGTAGTGTTTGAACTGCTAACTAGATTAAAAGTTCTGTATTGCTTTTCAAGATCTCCTTCTCGTTCAAGCGCAAAGAACTCATCTTCACTTAAAGCAATATCATCTTGAAGAAAAACACGTTCAATTGAAGTGTTATCAGGTAGAAGAAAGTCTTTTAATTCTACGTCTTCTACTTTATAACCAAGTTTAACAGCATGATCTTGTATAGCTTTTAATCTAGGATTGTCTAAATTTTCTTCTCGTGACTCATCCGAGGAACAAGAAGTAATTAAAAGACCTACTAATGCAAATCCAATCATTGATAATTTGATAAGGGATTTTTTCATTTTTAAAAAATTTAAAGGTTAATGCCTTAAAACTAGAAGATTAAATCCTTAGCAACAAAATACGTTTTTTACATAAAATTCATGATTCCATATATAAAATTATGATATTCAAATACTTAAAGCTGATGTAGGACTATTTTTACATTTTATATTTTCGATTAAGTGCATCATAATATTAAAATTATCATTTGTTAATCGATACGGCACGATAATTGATTTTAATCTTGATGTTTAACGTTTTGGCGATAAAACATCACAGTGATAGTGTAAAGACATTAAAATATTGGAAGTCCAATGATAAATTATTAGGAACGCACGATAAGTATAGAAATAAAAAAAGCCTTAGAATATCTAAGGCTTTTTGGGTGGAAGACCGGTTTCGAACCGGCGACCTCCGGAACCACAATCCGGCGCTCTAACCAGCTGAGCTACAACCACCATATCAATGTGAGTTTTTTAACGTGGTGCTCAAGATATCTCAACCACGACTTTTAAAGCGGTGCAAATTTATAACATTTAAAAATTATACTCGCTATTTTTTTTAATTATTTTAAATCAAATAAACTATTTATTGCAGGATATCGTTCGACTGTAAATCCTTCGGCATAATTGCTTCCCGTTAATCGACCTAAATTTGCTGCCCTGTACTTTATACTTTGCAAGAAGTTTTTCGAATTTATAGGGGTTTTAGGACCTTCATCACCAGCTTTATAAAACTGCGATTCATAAGCCATTACTGCTGCTAATTTTTGATCTATAAACCCTGAAATATCTACAACAAAATCTGGTTCGATATCTTTCCATTGTATATAATGATAAACGTGTTTAGGTCGCCAGTGATCTTGTTTTTTTCCATTTAAAAATGTTTCAATCCTTAATAAACCGGATAAAAAACAGCTCACACTTGCAAGGTTAGAACCCTTTGCGTGATCTGGATGACGATCGTCGATAGCGTTACATAAAACGATTTCTGGTCTATATTTTCTTATTACCCTTACGATTTCCATTTGATGATGTTCATCGTTAGTAAAAAAGCCGTCTTTAAATCCTAGATTTTCTCTTACATCTAGATTCATAACTTTAGCGGCATTTGCAGCTTCTCTATCTCTTATATCTGCACTACCTCGTGAACCTAATTCACCACGAGTAAGATCAAGCACACCAATTTTTTTTCCTAATGACTTCTCTTTGATTAATGTACCAGAACAACTTAATTCTACATCATCAGGATGAGCACCTATGGCAAGTATATCTAATTTAATTGGCTCCATTATTTTGTGCTTTTCTCCATCGCTTGTTCGATGTCGTTAATTAACAAATCTACTTCCTCAATACCTACAGATAACCTAAGCAAGTCATCACTTATTCCTTGCTCAGCTCTTTGTTCTGGTGTTAACAAACTATGTGAGGTTAAACTAGGAGCTAGGATAGTACTTTCAACTCCTGCAAGACTTAATGCTGGCTGAATTAAGTTTAGTGCTTCTAAAAATTTATCCGTTTTTACAGAACTTTTGAGCTCAAAAGAGAGCATACCACCATAGCCTTTCATTTGATTTGTTGCAATTTCGTAATAAGGATGTGATGGCAATCCAGGATAGTTCACTTTTCTAATTAACGGATGTAACTCTAAAAACTTAGCCAGTTTTTTTGCATTTTTCGATTGCTTTTTGACTCTTAATCCTAGAGTTTTTATACTGCGATCTAGCATCCACGCGGTTTGATCACTTATGCTGCCTCCATAATTTTTAGCTGTATTCCACACACGATCAATATCCTGTTGTGAGCCACTTACCGTTCCTGCTGTTATGTCGCTGTGTCCACCTAAATACTTGGTAGCACTGTGAATTATAATATCAATCCCAAAATCTGCTGGTGTTTGATTAACAGGTGAGGCAAAGGTGTTATCGATTACAGATTTTAATTTGTTCGCTTTCGCGAAAGCGGAAACAACTTCAAGATCAACAAGCTCTAGTAAAGGATTACTAGGTGTTTCTACATAAATCATTTTAGTATTCGGTCGAAGAGCTTTTTGAAGGTTTTCTTCATTAATACGTTCAACCATGGTAAATTCAATACCCGTATTTTTAAATTCGGCAGCGGCAAAATGTGCTGTTCCACCGTAAATAGCCCTTTGTAAAATGATGTGGTCACCAGTTTTCAAAAAGCTCATGAAAACAGCACTTATGGCAGCCATACCACTCGCTAAAATGAGTCCGGCCTCTGTATTTTCTAATGCAGCCATCTTTTCACCCAACGCAACTTGATTAGGTGTATTCATGTAACGAGGATATAAATTAGTGCCAGGATTGCGGTAATCGTAGGCTGTAGATAGGTACAATGGAGCGGTAGCACCACCGTATTTGTCATCTCTTAATTGCCCAGAATGAACGCACAGGTAATTAATATTTTTTTTCATAAAGCGAATGTAAGAACTGTCTATCACATCTTGTCACAATTACCTGCAAAAACATACCTTTACCTGATTACAAAATCCAATTATAAATGACTACTGTTTACACTAATATTAAGGAACTTTTTCAAATACGTGACGCATCCATCAAAAGAGTAATAGGCAGTCAAATGAAGGAATGTCCCAGCATTAAAAATGCTTTTATCAAGATAAAAGATGGTGTAATTGAGGATTTTGGAATAATGAGTGATCTAGTTGTTGTTGAAAACCAGGATCAAATAGTCGATGTGCAAAATACTATAGTAACTCCTGGATATGTTGATAGTCATACTCACCTTGTTTTTGCAGCTACAAGGGAAAAGGAATTTGAGGACAGAATCAACGGATTAACCTATGAACAAATTGCTGCTCGTGGTGGAGGAATTTTAAATAGTGCCGCCAGATTACAAAATATGAGCGAAGATGAATTGTACGAACAAGCATTAATAAGACTGAAAGAGGTAGTAAAAACAGGAACAACATCTATTGAGATTAAAAGTGGATACGGATTATCCATGGAAGGCGAGTTAAAAATGCTTAGAGTTATTAAACGCCTTAAGGAAACAGAGCTATCACCTGGAGTATTTATATCTATCAAAGCTACTTTTCTAGGAGCTCATGCGGTGCCATTGAAGTATAAAGACAATAAACAAGGCTATGTCGATTTTATCATTGCAGAAATGCTACCTAAGGTAGCCTCTGAAAATCTTGCAGATTATATCGATGTCTTTTGTGAAAAAAATTACTTTTCAGTTTCACAAATGGTCCAAATTTTAGAAGCTGGAGCAAAATACGGTTTAAAAGCAAAGGTCCATGTAAATCAGTTTAATGCATTGGGAGCTATCGAAAAAGCGGTAGAACATAATGCTATAAGTGTAGATCACCTTGAAGTTCTAGAAAACCAAGACTTAAAATCACTGAGTAATTCAAACACAATTGCTACGGCTTTACCTAGTTGCAGTTTTTTCTTAGGATTAGATTACACACCTGTTCATGATTTAATGGATAAAGATATTGCGGTTGCACTAGCTAGTGACTATAATCCAGGCAGTACACCATCGGGAAATTTGAATTTTGTTTTTTCCTTAGCTTGTATTAAAATGAAAATGACACCGCAACAAGCTTTTAATGCGCTAACTATTAACGCTGCCGCAGCTGTAGAGCTTGATGAATCAGTAGGAAGTATAACCAAAGGAAAAAGAGCCGACTTATTATTCTTTAAAAATATTGATAATCTAGCTGGAATTCCTTATAATTTTGGAACATCACAAATTGATAAAGTGATGATTTCAGGAACTTTTATGTAGGTATGAATTACGTTAAATTTATTGACAAATCGGCTCAAAAGCAATTTGTAAATCACCGATCCCAAATTGATAATTTTAAAGAAAGGGAAGACGCCTCTGTTGTTTATGCAGAAAAAATAACCTTTCTTAATAGTTATACAGATTTAGTTAGTTGTCAAGAAAAATATGTCTTACTAGGAATACCAGAGGATATCGGTGTAAGAGCAAATTTTGGTAGAGTAGGAGCTAGTGAAGCTTGGGATTCATTTTTACCGATATTTCTTTCTACTCAAATGAATAAATATCGCTCAGTAGATAATATTGCTGTATTAGGAACTATAAAGACCGAGGATCAAATGGATGTTTGTGAAGGTCTTTATTCCTATCATCCAGATGATCGTTTGATTTTAAGTAAATGTGTACAAGAAATAGATAAACGTGTAGAACAGGTCATAAGTCAAATCGTTCAATTAGGAAAAATCCCTATAGTAATAGGTGGCGGTCATAATAATGCATACCCTTTATTAAAAGCAACAGCTGTAGATCATGCAATTGATGTAGTGAATATTGACGCACATACTGATTTGCGAACAGCAATAGGAAGACACAGCGGTAATGGATTTTCTCACGCACTTAAAGACGGAGCAATCGGCAGGTATCATGCAATAGGATTACAACCTAGTGCTCTTACTACTCAAATGCAAGAATTCATAGATCATGATTTGAGAATTTCGGCAGATTTTATAACAGATAGAATAGATATTACTCAAAGAGTAGAACAGGTGTTTGATAAAATTAAACTGGAACACTTTGCTCTTGAAATTGATATGGACGTAGTAAAAGACTTTCCAAGTAGCGCACAATCTCCTGTAGGTTTTTCATTTCAAGAATTAATAGATATAGTTACCGAAATAGTCAAAAAAGGACAGCCTCGCTATATTCATGTATGCGAGGCTGCTCCTGTTTATGGTTATAAAAACCAAGTAGGAAAGGCGCTTTCCTATTTAGTAAATACTTTGATCAACATTTGATTCGTATCGTTGGTCTGTTAGGGTTTTTAGAAAATTTATGAGATCAGTTTGTTCTTGTTTAGTAAGGTCTAATGGATCTGGTGGCAAGGTTTGATATTCTTGATCAGTTATTCCAATACCATAACCACCACCACGATTATAAAAATCAATTACTTGCTCAAGTGTGCTGTAGACACCATTGTGCATATACGGTGATGTGATTTCAACATTGCGCAAACTAGGAGTTTTAAAAAAGTGTTTTCTAGATTCAGTTTGATAAACCTCATACACACCTAGGTCTTCATCAATTGTAGCATTTGTGTTTTCAATTGTTGCAGGAGTTCCCAAATGTTCAATTTCGGTTTCAGTGAAATCAGGCGGAATAGTACCATTAAAAACTGGGGCAAAATGACAAGTAGCACATTGTGCCCTGCCCATGAATAAATTAAAACCATTTATTTCTGACGAAGTTAAGCTGGATTCTTCTCCTCGTAGATTTCTGTCCCATTTTGAATCCCAGCTATTCAAGCTGCGTAAATAGTCTGCTATGGATCTTCTTACAGTTGATTCATTTAAAGGTTGATCAGGATAAAGAGTGGTAATTGATTTTAAATAACCCTCATTCTGCTTTACCACTTGTAATAGTTTAGAAACATCAGTGTGAAATTCTGTTTCATTTTCAACTACATTAATAATCTGTCCTTCTAAACTTCCTGATCTCTTATCATAGAAAAAATTATTTTGATAAGCTACATAGGTTAGGCTAGGGCTATTTCGTTTTTGATCCTTACTTTTTGCAAGTCCGTCTGTAAATGCTAGTTGATCTACATGACAAGTAGCACAGCTTATTGCTCCGTTACTTGAAAACCCTTTCTCATTGAATAGTTTTTTCCCAGTTCAATTTTTTCTTGTGTAAGTGTGTCTACTAGGTAACCTGCAAAATGATCTAGATTGAGTAATTCGTTAGAAAATAATGCTTCTGCTTCATTAGATACCGCCATTTCTAGTGGAAAATGAATGGTCAATTCTTTTACTGTTTGTGCCCATAATTTAAGCATGGGATCACTATGATTTCTAATGTAATGATAACGATCAAAAGAAGAAAAAGAATGTTTTTTTAAATAGTTGTTATTTGCCGTAAATGCGTTTTCCCATTCTTTAGTTAGAGATTCATTAGGGTGTTTGGTTAACACTAGATTGATGAGGTATTCCGCTTTCGCGAAAGCGGAAACAGCATCCTCTAAACTGTTTTGTAAAACTGGACTGTCATACCCAGTAATTCCTGTGGTTGTTGTACGTAGGATTTGATTACGGACCATCCATAATACATGATAGGTTTGATAGTGAGAAAAATCGGCATTGCGAGCAAGTGCCTCCATTTTATTACTCATGTGATGAGCAGTTTTTTGAGCAAGTATGAGGTCGGGATTTTCACCGAAAATATTTTCCTCTAAAGATTGAAAACTTAATGGATTAAGTTCTTTGATATCTGTAGCATCTTCCTCTTCTACCTTAAGTATATTCGGAGCGTTCAAACTAGCATAAACTTGCTTATCATGAAATGATAGAACGGGCTCAAGAGATTTGAAATTTTGTCTAGAAACTTTAAACAAATCCCTCATTACTTTAATATCCTTGGTCTCACTAATAGAATCGAGAAGATCACGATTTTCAATAAGTTCCTTTTTATAAGTAGACTCAAGTTCTTCCCAATCCTTAGTAGTACTTATATGGGAATATTCTTGAGGTTGCTTACAGGCGTAATTTAAGAGAATAAGGCTTGCCATGAGGCAAGCCTTTAAATTATTATTTTTAATACGTAACATGATTATTGTTCTAATCCTGTAATTACATACAACATACTACCTTCTTTACGGCTGTTTGCAACATCTATAACCGCAGTAGGATCAGAGAAGGCACTACCATCGGCAGGTTCCCAACCGTGATTTTGTGTAGCAACTAGGAAAGAACCTGGTATGCCAGTTTGCATAGAGATATCAATCATTCCTGTTATTTCCCAAATACTATTTTCAGTTCCTACTCCAGCAGCAGCAGCAGCAACTTGGTCACATTCAAGAACTGTTTTTACAGTACCGTTGTTTAGGTCGTATTGATACATTCTTGCATAGTGCTGTCTTGCAGGATCGTCAAAGTATCCATTAGGATCTTCTTGAATGTATGCGTAGTTTTCTGTAACAAGAATATTATCTGGACTATGGAATCCCCATGCTTTTCCATTAACCTTATCACCATCTAACACACAAGTAATAGTAGCAGGTCCTGTAGGATCATTCTCATTAAGTACTACTTTGTACACACGACCATATCTAGTTCCTTTTCCTATCAAACCTGGTTTGTCTCTACCAGTTACGGCTATATAAACTTCTCTTTGATTAGCTGCGTTTCCTCTTCTCCAGTCGATATCTTCAAGTCTAGAGAATCCCATGACGCCTTTTTGTTTAGCCTCAGCATCTAGTAGATCAATGTTACGCTGATTAAGTTCTACAAATTCGGCTGTGTATGTTTGACCTTCTTGCATGTCCATTTCATAGTTAATACCGCTGGCAGTAACTTTAAGACCGTATAATTTACCACTGTAAAGATCACCTCTATCACCTACGTACATTCCTAATTGACCAGAAGGAATGTTATTATCAGAATGATCGTCACCAATAAAAACAACAGTTTTATCTTGATAAGCATCTTTACCTATCGCTACTGCATTTTCAGTACTCCATTGTCCCATAGCAGTTAACAATTCTGGAGTTGTGCGAGCACTAGAAGGTTTTGTAGGTTCGGTTACGAATACACCTTTAGATGATCCACCCCATTCACCACCTGATAAATAAAGCGGTCCAAAGCCATGTTCCTCTGGAGTAATTAATGATCCAGAACATTGAGCGGTACTTGCTGTTGCCGACTCACTTAAAATATACTCACCTTTTACAGGTTTAAAGGTATTGTCCAAGGTGATTCTAGCTATGGAGTAATCTGCTTCAATGTTATTGATAAGAGTGAAGTTATCATCGGCGCGGTTGTAAATTAATCCCATTCCATCGGCCATTGATCCGTATACGAAATTTGGAGATTCAGTCAATTGATCTTCACTAGATAGTATTGGGTATACTTTTACTGAAGAGAAGTCAGATGTTGTTTTAAGGTAATTACCGGTAACGGAGTGAGCTTTAAAGTCGATGCTGTCAGCTTGCGGATTTGAAGCTTGATTATCATCGTCGTTACAAGAGACAAAAATAGCAGTTGCTAAAAGGCTAGCGGTTAGTAATTTAATTTTCATGTGTTTTAAAATTTTTAGGTTGTCAAAACTATTCACACATCGATCATGGTCAGGTTTTAAAACCGCTATTAAAATCTTAACTCCACGTAAACATTTTGCGAAAACACTTTACTTTAACTTTAACTCATTGTTACATCTATTGAAAATCAAATAAATATCAAAATGAATAAAATTATTTTAAGTTTTTTAGTTCTTGCTGTCACTCTTTCTTGTAAAGAGGAAAATAAAAAAGAAGTCATTGAGGAAGAAGTAATGGTTGAAGAACAGACTAATTATGAACCCGAGTTGTCGATAAACCCGATATCTCATGCTACTTTTTCCATGGAATGGGATGGAACCGTATTTTACGTGGATCCCGTAGGAGGCGCACAAGCTTTTGAAGGAATGAAAAACCCGAATATTCAGCTCGTGACTGATATTCATGGTGATCACATGAATGCCGAAACCCTTAAAGCAACACAAGGAAATGCTACATTAATAACACCACAGGCAGTGGCTGATAAATTAGGAGAAGATTTTGAACCTATAATTCTTAATAATGGACAAGTAAAAACGATCCAGGACTTTACTATAACTTCAATTCCTATGTATAATCTTACTGAAGACAGATTAAAATTTCATGAAAAGGGACGCGGTAATGGTTATGTTATTGAAAAAAACGGTTATCGAGTTTACATTTCTGGTGACACCGAGGATATTCCAGAAATGCGTAATCTTGAGAATATTAATAAAGCCATTGTTTGTATGAACTTACCATATACTATGGATATAGAGCAAGCGGCAAATGCTGTTTTACAGTTTCAACCACAAGAGGTGATTCCTTATCATTATCGCGGTACCGATGGTTATCAAGATGTAGAGAAATTCAAAAAATCTATTGAAGAGGTTAATTCCGACATCAAAGTAAGTTTGATGGAGTGGTATCCAAATAGAGATAATGGATAAGGATGCTTATTAAATTAATACTTTTAAACTGCTGTATGTACTTCTTGTAATAAAGGTAACATTCAGACTTAAGGACCTTTTGGTAACATGACTCCATTGATTCTATTGAATGTTGTGCTTATTGGGATACTACAGGCGGTTCTCTTATCGAGTTGGATACTTTTGAACAGGCTATTAAACTTCGAGTGTACTTTTGTCATATTTTGAACCTGATTAGATAAACGATGGAAAAAATGATTGTACATAGTTTAAAAAATATCTTACGCTGGATGCTCTTAGTGTGTCCAGCGTTACTATTTAGTCAAGAGCAAAATTTCAAATTTTATGATTTAAATTCTAAAACCCAACTAAAGGAATTTTATTTAGATGTTGTAAGTGAGGTAAATCACCAAATATTTTATCCTGACAATAATGGAATAGTTACAATTGATAAAAAAATTATTCAAACTAGTTCCTCTATTTATTTACATCATAATTTTAATCAGATACTTATAGAAAAGAGTCTTTTTAATAAAGAAACTATCAACATTAAAAGCCCTGAACAAATTTTGGATGAAATTGTACTTGGTGAAGAAGTACCTGTAATTGTAAATTTAGGTGCCTTAAAGGGTAGCAAGCCTCCCATGACGATTACCTCTCAGCCCTTTTATGTTGGTATAAAGGTTCCTGATTCATTATCGTATTTATTGCGCGATGTTAATATACCAATTAGAAAAAAAGGAATTTGGGTTCCGGGAAGTAAAGGAGCTGTTTGTAAGGTAGATTTTTTTGTTCTTAATGAATCCACTGGATATATAAGAAAGGTGAATAACGAGAACTATCAAATTAATATTACAAGCAATCGTTCTCATGTTATTAATATTAAAATAATTGAAAGGATTCTTGTTAACTCTGGAGAAACTTTTGTAATCTGCTTATCTCCCATAAAAGGCTCCCTTAATATAAAAGAGGCGCCTTCAAAAAAGGATAAGAATGTCAAGAAATTCTTTGCTTCAAAAAGAAATGATTCTATTTTTTTAAAGGATGCAACAGTAGATTCTTGTTCTAAAATAAATATTAATTTAGAAGTGTTAGATTAATCTTCTTAATTAGGTTTTTTTATACTCTTACAAGTGTTAATTAATCAAAGCCACCGTGGTTTAATTTCACTAACCGCTTCTTAACGAAGCATAAAATTAAACCATGAAAAAATTTAATTTACTATTTCTACTATTATCCGTATTAAGCTTTTCTAGTCAAACAAATTGAGGGTAACCATTAGAAAAAGTAATTACTTCTGGTGTTGAGATCCCAGCATATGGTTGGCTTGGTATACAGGTTGACTATTTTGATTATGGGTTTGTTGTTCCATGTTACAACCAAAGAAATATTAAAAATCTAAGGTATAATTGGCAAATGTTGAAACCTTGTGCCATAAAAGAAAAAGGGATAGTTAAGGACTTTTGGTGGGAATTTTATTCTAAGAATGATTTAGAGGACGTTCAAAACCACATTAATCTAATACCGATAGAATTAATTATTGGAAGAATTAATTAAAAGTTACGCTTTCGCGGAAGTGAAATAATCAAAAAAACTTTTCTTAACTATTGTACATGTATAAAATAAGATTATCTTTGCACCCGATTTAAAATGAAGGTATGGTACCTTCTTTATAATTTATTGAAACAGATTTTTGAGCTATGGCACAGAAGAGAACATATCAACCTAGTAAGAGAAAAAGAAGAAACAAACACGGTTTCCGCGAGCGTATGGCTTCAGCAAACGGTCGTAAAGTACTAGCTCGTCGTAGAGCAAAAGGACGTAAAAAATTATCTGTTTCTACTGAAAGAAGACATAAAAAATAATGATTGTTCATTATTACTTAATAAAGGCGTTAATCTTAAGGGTTAACGCCTTTTTTTATAACTTATCTTTGAATTCCTAAATTACACATTTCCACACCGATGGCTAAACGATCAGACTTAAAATCCATATTACTTATAGGTAGCGGTCCAATTATTATTGGACAAGCATGTGAATTTGACTACTCAGGTTCTCAAGCATTGAGATCACTGCGTGAAGATGGTATTGAAACCATACTTATCAATTCAAATCCTGCGACTATTATGACTGACCCTAGTATGGCAGATCATGTATACTTGCTACCGCTTAACACAAACTCAATTAGAAAGATTCTAAAAGAGCATCCACAAATTGATGCAGTGTTACCGACAATGGGAGGACAAACAGCTCTTAACTTGTGTATTGAAGCTCAAGAAAAAGGAATTTGGGAAGAGCACGGTGTAGACTTAATCGGTGTAAATATTGATGCTATTAATATCACCGAGGATCGTGAGAAGTTTAGAGAACTCATGGAAAAAATAGGTGTAGGTATGGCGCCACAAGCTACTGCTACATCATTCTTAAAAGGAAAAGAAATTGCGCAGGAATTCGGATTTCCTCTTTGTATAAGATCATCCTTTACTTTAGGTGGTGCAGGAGCAGCAATTGTTCACAAGGAAGAAGATTATGATGAATTACTACGTCGTGGACTAGAGGCTTCTCCTATTCATGAAGTAATGATCGATAAAGCCTTGCTAGGTTGGAAAGAATACGAATTAGAATTATTACGCGATAAAAATGATAACGTAGTAATCATCTGTGTAATTGAAAACATGGATCCTATGGGAATTCATACAGGTGATTCTATTACAGTAGCACCTGCTATGACCTTATCAGATCGTACGTATCAAAAAATGCGTGATATGGCTATCCATATGATGCGCAGTATAGGTGAATTTGAAGGTGGTTGTAATGTTCAATTTGCTGTTAGTCCAGACGAAAAAGAGGAAATCATTGCCATTGAAATAAATCCTCGTGTTTCTAGATCATCGGCGCTTGCAAGTAAAGCTACCGGTTATCCAATCGCAAAAATAGCTACTAAACTTGCTTTAGGTTATACCCTAGATGAGTTGAACAACCAGATCACTGGTAGTACATCTGCCTTGTTTGAACCTACAATCGATTATGTAATTGTTAAAATTCCACGATGGAACTTTGATAAGTTTGAAGGCTCAGACCGCACACTAGGCTTACAAATGAAAGCCGTAGGTGAGGTGATGGGAATTGGTAGATCATTCCAAGAAGCTTTGCACAAAGCAACACAGTCACTGGAAATTAAAAGAAACGGACTAGGTGCCGATGGTAAGGGTTACCGTGACTACAATCAAGTGATTGATAAGTTGACCAATGCAAGTTGGGATAGGGTTTTTGCACTGTATGATGCTATCGAAATGGGAATTTCTCTTTCACGTATTCATGAGATCACGCGTATCGACATGTGGTTCCTACAGCAGTTTGAGGAATTGCACCAACTAGAAAAGGAGATTTCAAAGTTTGATATAAACACGCTTTCGCGAAAGCTACTCTTAGAGGCTAAACAAAAAGGATTTGCCGATAGACAGATAGCACACATGCTAGGTTGCCTAGAAAGTGAGGTATACAACAAAAGAGACGAGATGAACATTAACCGTGTTTATAAGCTTGTAGATACGTGTGCTGCAGAATTTCCTGCTATGACACCTTATTACTACTCAACCTTTGAGGCAGAGATGCAAACTGCCGATGGTAAGAGGTTTGCGCAAAATGAAAGTGTTGTATCGGATAAAAAGAAAATTATTGTATTAGGATCAGGTCCTAACCGTATAGGCCAAGGTATTGAATTTGATTACTGTTGTGTTCATGGTGTATATGCTGCTCAGGAATGTGGTTATGAGACTATCATGATTAACTGTAATCCTGAAACTGTGTCTACCGATTTTGACACAGCAGATAAGCTGTATTTTGAACCTGTATTCTGGGAACATATTTATGATATTATTCGTCATGAAAAGCCAGAAGGAGTTATAGTTCAATTAGGTGGACAAACAGCGCTTAAACTAGCTGAGAAACTAGATCGTTACGGTATTAAAATTATGGGTACAAGCTACGACGCGCTTGACCTAGCTGAAGATCGTGGACGTTTTTCAACCTTGTTAAAAGAGAACAACATACCTTATCCTAAATTTGATACAGCAACAACGCCAGATGAGGCCTTGAAAGTAGCCGATGAATTAGATTTCCCGATTCTAGTGCGTCCTTCATACGTACTTGGTGGTCAAGGGATGAAAATTGTGATCAATAAACAAGAACTAGAAGCACACGTTGTTGATATTTTAAGAAAAATACCTAATAACGTTCTTTTGCTAGATCATTATCTAGATGGTGCCATAGAGGCTGAAGCAGATGCTATTTGTGATGGTGAAAATGTATATATCATAGGTATAATGGAACACATTGAACCATGTGGAATACACTCTGGTGATTCTAACGCTACATTGCCTCCTTTTAATCTAGGAGATCTTGTAATGCAGCAAATTAAAGATCACACTAAAAAAATCGCACTTGCACTTAAGACTGTTGGTTTGATCAACATACAGTTTGCAATCAAAGATGATACGGTTTACATTATCGAGGCTAATCCTAGAGCATCTCGTACAGTACCTTTTATTGCTAAAGCTTACGGAGAACCGTATGTAAACTATGCTACTAAAATAATGCTAGGAGAGAAAAAGGTTACTGACTTTGAATTTAATCCACAATTAGAAGGTTATGCGATTAAGCAACCTGTGTTTTCATTCAATAAATTTCCAAATGTAGACAAGAGATTAGGTCCAGAAATGAAATCAACCGGTGAGAGTATTTTATTTGTAGACAGCCTTAAGGATGACGAGTTCTACGATTTATATGCACGTCGACGTATGTATTTAAGTAAATAATATCAAATTAAATTAATTGATAAAGCCTTTGTTTGTTTGAACAAAGGCTTTTATTTTTAAATAATATGAGAAGCCATGTAACTGTTATTAAATCTGCAACTGTTTTGCTATTTCTATTGTTCCTAGTTCAATTACTTTATAGGCTTTTTCCTATGACAGGATTAGATGTGATCTATGTAGATTGGATCTGGATATTAATAAGCTTTTTGTTGTTGGGCAGTTATGCAGCTGTGGTTACTTGGATGTTTTCTACAACCAGCACGAGCAAAAAAGTATTTTCCTCGTTGACGGTCTTAATATTAGGATTAATAGGATTGTGTTTTTGGTTGCACGAGGCAGAAGTAGAACTTAAAAAATCAGGTAGAAAATGACTAACGACAAAAAAGATAAAATACGCAAACACGCCAGTATTTTTAGAGGTTTAATTATTGCTTATTCCTTAGTTTTTGTTGCGTTTCTTATTGTAAAATTTGCAAAACCAGAGCTTTTATCTCAGGTTATGACGGGATACACTTTTAAGTGGTATTATTTAAGTTTTTTGAGTTTACCTATCTCGTTTTATGGTGTTTGGTATGTTTTAAACCTTGCGCCTAACAGACAACTTACAAAAACTAATCAAGTCTTAGGCTTACTATTTTTTGGAATTATAGGTATGTGGATAAGCTTTCCTTGGAAAAATAAATTAGAAAAGCAGATTAAGAGAGATGAGAAGAGGATTAAGTTTGATTAACTCAACTCTCACTCCTCAACATTTTCAATGTAAATCCACCCATAATTACGATTGCCAAAATCATGAGAATCCACAACCACAATTTGTTTTCAAACAAACCTTTTTCTTCTACCATTGGTTGATTGGGAATGATTAAAATCTCTTCTCCTAAGGATAATGAGGTGAGTTCTTCAGGGATGTTGTCTTTAAATTTTTCAATATCATAGCTAGGTAGTTGATCGTTTTCTTTACCATAGGCGAGAAAAAAATCGGCTTCCTTTGTAAATCGAGCTAACAAATAATCTCTAAACCCTGATACGTTAAAAGAGTCTACGTATAAAGGTTCATTGCTACCGTTATAAATGTTTAATCGCATCTTTTTACAAGTGGTTGCTGGAAAGGTATAGGTATTATCGCTACTAGAATCTAAAACACCTGTAATTAAGGTGGCATACTGATAGCGATAACCATCATCTAATTTTACACTATCAGCTAAATATTCTAGCTTAAAAGGACGGTAGTAATCGAAATTTGATTTAATGTTAATAAGAACTCTACTTATGCGCGCAGTATCATCCATTTCAGCAAATACGAGACTTTCATTTGAATTTGTTGTTTCCTTTTTTGTGATTGTTGATGGGTATGAGATGTTCTCTCCTTTTTCTACTTCAAAACGTCTTAATCTCGCTCGGTCTAGCTCTGCTTTATCTATGTTTTTAACTAACACTCGATAGTATTGATATTCACTAGATTCAAAATGCAATTGACTATATTGATAAGTAACCTGTTTGTTTTTAATACTAGTAATTCTGTAATCGTCTAGTAAGGTATACCATTCTTTTTGGTCATTGCTAGCATCTAGTTGAATCTTCCAATCAAAGTTTGTCTCAATAAAGTCTAGATGTATTTTATTTATTACTTGTGCGTCCTCCAATTTAAAAGTAAAGAAAATTCCATCTTCATTTTTGGTTTGATTGATAAGTTCAAAAGCAAGATCTCTATTTACTTTTTTACTAGCGCTTGAATGCATTAAAAATGGAACCTGCGTTGTATCTGTTTTAGAAACTCCATAAATACGCATATCAGACAATCGTTGATTGAGATGCTTATACATTTCTGGCTTTAGATTTATTTTGTGCCAACTATCTGTCGGTTGCTCTATACTGCGCTTATACTCATAAGTATGAAGTTGAGCAAAAGTCAATGAGGCTATAAAAAGAAAGAGAAATGCCAGTTTATTCTTCTGATTCATCTGAGATTTGTTTATTGAATTTATTGTACAAGAAGGATGCAATCAGCATCAAAGCTCCTATGCTTATAAATACTATAGTTTTAGAAATGGTGTTCAAATAGGTGAGGTCGTAGAAAAACAATTTTACCAGTGTAAGTCCAAATAAGGTTATGGCAGTGATTCTAATGTATTGTTTGCGTTTCCAAATTCCTAGAATTACTAAACCTAATGAATATACAGCCCACAGAATACTTAAACCCAACTTGTAGTTATTGCTTACTCCAGCAAAATCCATCCAGTGCAATAATTCACTGCTCAAAATCCATAGAATAGTAGTGTGTACAAACAAAACTATGGGCTTAGCAAAGGCTTTACCTAGGTAGTTTTCCTTATAATGTAATCGTATAAGGTAATGCAGTAATACAGCTGTAGTGATTCCTAGATACCTCAAATTGACCTGCCTTAAAGAAATACTGGTATAACCATCCTTAACTCTATCTAAATAGGAATCCCTAAGCTCACTGAAGTTCCACAATCCTGCTATCAGGAGCACAAGAATAGAAAATCCTATAAACCCACAATTGACTTGGCCAAGTATTTTGTTTTTAATCCATTTTAAATTAATTCCTGCTAGTAAAGCCACAAATCCAAACGAATAAAACAAAAGCCAAGTGTCATGTAGTAAAGTTACATTTCTATCATAGCGTGTACCACCATACAAGGCTGTGAGCGTTTTGCTTGATATGTTACGTGCATGTTCCCAGTAAATATCAATTTCAACTTTAAAAATTACATAAGACATCATTATTAATAATGATGGTAAAACATAATGCATTACGTGAAAGAATCCAGTAATCGTGAATTCTGGAATCGCTCGCTTTTTATTAAAATAGAGATAATTGATGCTACCTAATCCTATTATATAAAACAATCCTGTAAAAAAGGTAGAATGCCACAACGCTTTCAAATTTGAATCATAAATCTCACGGTCAAGTTGATCCCAGTCTTCAATCAAACTCAAGGTAGCTAGAACAATAATCACGTAAGCTATTTTTTCATAGGGAGCAATATTTTTAATTCGCCCTATTGCAAAAAGAACAGCAGCGAGAACTGTCCATGATACAGTTACCCATTCACCATCGAGCTGAACAGGAATTGCAAGGGTAGTAAAACTTAACACTAGGGCAGCAACCAAATAAAATAAATTGTTTGAAGCTAATTGCTTCTTATGGATTATAACAGCAACTATAAAGTGAATTACAGCATTTAATAGAGTGAATAATCCAGTAAAATCCCTTGTACTTGAATGGGACTCTAGGAGTAAATAACCGGTCGCAAAAAATAATAACGAATTCGCCAGTAGCATGACAATATCGATTACCGTATACACTTCTTTTTGTACCAGTTTGTAAACGATGAACATCGTATAAAAGGTGAGAAAAATAAGACTAGAAAAGAACAGAGCTTTACCTAGGTGATCGTTTACGTCATAGCTGGTTATTGACCAAGTTATAAAAATGAGCCACGTAGCGCCAAAGGCAACATAGTAAAGTGATTTCCATTCCTTTTTAAAGGCAATGGCAAGAATTCCAAAATTAATAAGAGAAATATAGCTAAACAGTATCGCCATCCTACCAGAACCATCACTTAAAAAAAAA
The DNA here is from genome assembly GCF_002117085.1 of Nonlabens tegetincola. Taxonomy (GTDB): domain Bacteria; phylum Bacteroidota; class Bacteroidia; order Flavobacteriales; family Flavobacteriaceae; genus Nonlabens; species Nonlabens tegetincola. The sequence goes on from NZ_CP019342.1 coordinate 574,584, forward strand.
GGTACGGCATAGGCGCCTATAAGTCCTAAATGTGCGATAATAGAGCGGTCGTATTTAAGTGCTGTGATTACGGTAAATAGGGTAAATAAGGCCATCAAAATAAAGGCGACCGATTGTGAATATAAATGGTAGAAGCTATACCCAGAAAAGGTGACAAAATACATCACACACATCGCACCACTTACTAGCACCGCACTGTATGGTTCGTATTTCTTCTTTAGCTTAATTCCGATTCCCAGTAACGAAATACCAGTGATATAACCTAGAATAATTCTAGTAAGTGGGCTTATCAGGTTATTTTCAATTGAATACTTCACCCCAATAATTACCCCAATAATTGTGATTAAAATACCGATTTTATTAAGCAGATTTTCTCCTACAAATTTTTCTAGGCTGTTTGTTGAGGTTTTTTTATTCTCATCATTAAACCTATCATTAACCTGTGGATCTAGCTTGTCAAACTTTTTTATTGGCTGTTCGGTTGAGGTTTGTTTTTTCTCAACGGTTTCAGTTAATTCTGATACAGGTTTAGGTTGTTGTTTTACTGGTTGATCCTGAGATTCCTGTACCAAGCTGTCCTTCTTAAAAGCTTGAATTTCCTCACGTAACTGCTTCATGTTGCGTGCATACTCTTCTTGTTTCCGCTCTAGATATTGCAGCTTGTAAATAAGGTCATTAAGTCGGTCGTTGTTCATAAAAGGAAGTCTTGGTTAAGCCAGTATTTAGGGTGAAGGTAATCATTTATCCACAACCTTGGTATAAGAAAGTATTTACTAAAATCCTATAAATCCCAAGGAGTGAGTAGATCGATTGATTGAAAGGTGTTGGTGAGATTACGCTTTCGCGAAAGCGTAACAAATATTATCTTACCATTTTTAAATACAGATCATGAGAATATTAATAGCCTTTTTGTTCACCGCTCAATTATTTACAGCCCAAAATGTAGATCTCAAAGAAATAGATAAGTATATCACTAGCACTCAGAAGGAATGGGATATACCTGGTTTGAGTGTGGCTATTGTAAAGGATGGAGAAATTGTATTTGAAAAGGGATACGGTGTTATGGAAATAGGGAAGAAACAGAAGCCCGATGAGCACACCTTATATGCCATTGCCAGTAATACCAAGGCCTTTACAGCAGCTATTATTGCTCAGTTAGTTGAGGAAGGAAAATTAGATTGGAACGATAAAGTTCAATCTTACTTACCTTACTTTGAAGTGTATGACCCTACCATTAGTCGTATGGTAACCATTAAAGATTTACTTAGTCATAATGTGGGGTTAGGCACTTTTTCTGGCGACGCTATTTGGTATAAAAGCGAATTATCTACCGAAGAAATAGTAAAGAGAATCAAATTTGTACCACAAGCGTATGAATTTAGGGATGGATATGGATACTCTAATTTGATGTTTATAACAGCAGGCGCAGTGATAGAAAAAGTAACAGGTAAGTCTTTTAAAGATAATGTTACCGAGCGTTTTTTAAAACCTCTAGAAATGGATGACACTGTAGTAAGTGTAAATGATTATGGTTCTAATAGCAATGTAGCGACACCTCATGGTAGATCTGGTGATACTAATTATAAAATCGATCACGTTGCCTGGGATAATGTAAGATCTACAGGTGGTTTGATTTCTAGTGTTCACGATATGGGTAAATGGATTATATTTAACATGAATCATGGGGTTTATAAAACCGATACCTTATTTAATGAAAACAATCGCAATAAAATGTGGAGTTTACAAAACTCATTTGAGGTGAATCAAGTAAATCGCAATGGTAGAGGTCAGGCTTTTAACGGTTACGGTCTAGGTTGGTTTATCACAAATTATCAAGAGCATTTTCAAGTAGGCCATGGTGGTGGATACGATGGTATGATATCTACAGTTCAAATGTTACCTGATGAAAAACTGGGCGTTGTGGTTTTAACAAACGGAGTAAAAGCTCCAACTAATGCTATTGCTTATTTTGTTTTTGATAGGTTTTTAAACAGGCCGATGAAGGATTGGAGTAAAGAAATGCTTAACGGCTATAATAAGTGGAAAGCTAGTGATACAAGAATTGCAGATAGAAAGGCCGCTCGTGTTAAAAACACAACGCCTACTGTTACTAAAGAAGAGTTGATGGGACTTATCATACTCCGGCTTATGGTAATTTTTACGTAAAGGAGAAAAACGGTGAGCTACAATTGATCTGGGAACACAGCCCTTTACTATCAAGTACCTTGTCTCATTTCAATTACAATGCTTTTGAAATGAAGTGGGATCATCCACAGGTCTGGTTCAGTTTTGGAACTGTGAATTTTGAAACCGATGCTTATAATAACGTGATCGGTATTTCATTTGATGTCCCAAATGACGATTTCTTTATGGAAGAACTTAATGCAAAGAAGGTAAAATAAAGCTTATCTTTTTTCTAAAACCGCGTTTACAGATACATTAATTTCATCAGCGATTTTATTACTAACAATAGAAGGGATTTCAATATTAAATTGCTCTGGTAATAAGGTGAAGTTAGCTGTTAGCTTTACTTGCTCGCCACTTTGGGTTAAATTAACTGGAAACTCTAATAGTTCTTTTTTTCCATGTAATTCTATGGTGCCATTAAAGGTATATTCATGCAATAGCGCATCATCAAGTGCAGTAGAGGAGAACTCTGCCAAAGTTCCTTTTAAAACAGCTTTAGGATAGGTATCGCTTTCTACATAATTCTCATTAAAGTGCTCTTCCATAAGTGCAATGGGAAATTTAAAACCTCTAAGTAGTACAAGAGCGGCTAGCTCTCCAGATTTAACATCCAGTACAATGGTGGCATTATTGTTTATAGCCTCAACAGGCTCAAAGCTAGGAACGCTGGCATTAAATTGAACTTGTCCTGTTCTAGTTAAAAACCGTTCTCTTTGAAGATTTACCAGTAGAAATAAAGTTACCGTTATTAAAAGCGTGAGATTTTTCATGATGAATTAATTTTCTATGAATCCACCATCTCGCCATCTTAGGACAAGGTCTATAGAAGATTGAGGTAAACCATTTGTTCCTTGTGGCATTAATAATGGATCGCCAGGTTGTCTGGTTATCCTATCTATAAGAGTACCGTTTTCGGTACTGTTACGTACTTGATCATAAGTTTCCAGTCTTAATCCACCACTAGGAGCAGCATTTTGATGACAACTCACACAAGAGTTTTGCATGATTGTCTTTATGGAGCCATCATAAGTTACAACCTGTGGTTGTGGATCATTTTGCATTTCTTCAAAATCATCTGGACTTGTTTCACTACAAGATGATATAAGTAGGGAAATAAACAAAAAAGTAAGAAAAAGCCTCATTAAAATATATTGAATTCAGTATAAATATAAGTATATATTAAAAATGACAAGAATTTTTTATATTATTGATAATCTTTAAAGTTAATTTGTTTATAGTTTATCAATTTGAATAGAAAATACTTATACATATTTCTTATTCTGCTTGTACTTGTTGGAGTCCTCAGTTACAATTATGTTTATCAGGATCATAAGGATATAAAGAACGAAAGTGCTACCATAAAATTAAATTCTCAAGATTTAATTTTAATGCTCACTGATGATGACCTAGAAAACGATAAATTAATTCTGGATCAAGTTATAGAGGTTACTGGTGTAGCAACAGATAAAGCGGCGCAAGAAATGACATTAGATTTTAATGTTTTCATTCAACTCGCAAACCCAACTAAATTTCCTCTTAATCACACTTATACAGTAAAAGGCCGATGCATAGGTTACGATGATCTTTTAGGAGAAGTAAAAATAGATCAAGCATACATTCTTAACCCACAAAACTCAAATGATGATGAAAAATAATTACTCTTTTTATTCGATTTTAACAGCAATACCGGTAGCGCTGCTAGTATTAGTAGGTTTTACTGGTGGGCAAACAGGTAATTTTTCTGGTTCGCCAGGAGATAACAATCAAAATTGTACCGCATGTCACGCGCCAGGAGCAAATCACGGTGGAAGTGCAGCATTAAGTGGTGTACCTGCGACATATAATGCAAATCAAGCCTATAATTTAAATCTAGCCATAACGGGATCATCAGTTTCAAAATTTGGTTTTAACATTACAGCAGAAGATGACAGCGGTAACAAAATTGGAACTTGGACCACAGGAACAGGTAGTCAATTGAGATCAGGTGGATCAGGATTGACTCACACAGCAGCAGGATCTAGTCAAAACAACTGGAGCTTCAATTGGACAGCGCCAGCAAGCGATGTAGGAGCGGTAACTTTTTATTATGCAGCCTTACAAGCAAACGGTGCTAGTGGTAACAGTGGTGATCAAGTAATTACAGGATCCTCAAACGCTGTTCTTACCACTATTGATAGTAAATTATCAGACTTTACTTTATATCCTACTCAAGTAATGGATAAAGTAAGCATAGCCCTAGAAAACGCAAGTGCTGCTCAAATACAAGTTTATAACATGCAAGGTAACCTTGTTCTAGAATCAAAAATTCAGGATCAAAATGAATTAGATGTAACTCATTTGTCTAGTGGTATATACATCACTCGTGTAATGGTAGAAGATGCAGTGTCTGTTGCAAAATTTGTTAAATATTAATAGCGTTTAATCCGTATTGTAAGTATTACAAACACCTCTTTTTAGAATGAACAAATTTCTACTTTTATTACTACTACCTTTTTTTGTTACCGGTCAAGATGATCTATTAGATGGACTCGACATTCAAGACGATAACCAAGTTACCAGTACTTGGAAATCTCTTAAAGTGGTAAATTTTGAGACTACCAAATTGGTTGCAAAAAATGAGTTTCAGGTTATAATATCTCACAGATTTGGTAGTGTAGAAAACGGAATAGACGATCTTTTTGGACTTGACAACGCCGTGACCAGATTTCAATTTGTATATGGAGTAACCGATTGGATGCATCTAGAAGCAAGCCGTAGCGGATTCAATAAAACATACCAACTAGCTGGTAAATTCAAGCTTAAATCACAAGAAAAGCAGGGCTTTCCCTTCACCATTTCATTATTTACAGCAGCAGATTTTTACAGCGCCTTAAATGAAGAACTTTATCCAGGTATTGAATTTATTGACCGCACCGGTGCTACTTTACAATTTATCGCTGCCCGTAAATTCTCTGATCGTTTTAGTGCACAAATTAGCCCGACTCTTTTTCATCAAGGCTTCGTTCCGGTTGATGAACAAGATAACACTCAATATGCGCTTGGAGTAGGAGCTAGGTATAAGTTGTCTAATAGATGGAGTATAAATGCCGATTATGGCTATCATTTGAACCGTGCTAGTGAGAACAATTTCGTTAATCCATTAAGTATAGGAGTGGATTTGGAAACAGGTGGACACGTTTTTCAAATGCATTTTACAAATGCCCAGCCTATGTTGACCAATAACTTTTTGAGCGGTGGCACAGGTGATTGGACCGAAGGTAGATTTTATTTTGGATTTAACTTGGTACGAGTTTTTTAGAAAGTAAGTGACTATTCACGCTTTCGCGAAAGCGAATCAACCACATGAAAGAAAAAGCGTAAAACTGATTGTTTCACATAAGTAAAAGCTATATCATGAATTGTTTGTATTTCAATTTATGACTTATAGCTTAATTTTTTTATTGCAGAAAAAGCTTTGTCAACCATGTGATCTTCAACAAGTACACTGAACTCATTTGTAGTAGAGATTACCTCGTATAACGAAATACCTTCCCAAGCAAACCTCTTAAATATTTGGTAGTATAGACCTGGGATTTTAGTATTAATTTCAGGTAATCCGATACTTATCGCGCATAAATTTTCTTGAAGTCCAATAAGATGTTCATTAGTAAAATGCTTTTCAATTTTTTGCTTTTGACTGGCAGAAATCACTAGATTACTCTCATGTGTACCTCTGGAAAAGCCATAAAATACATTCGTCTCTATGGATGATATCATCTTACTATGGCTTATCATTAATGTGCTTGAGTTTTGAAACGTATAGTCAACCAGATTTGAGCGCACTGTTATATCACCTAGATTTTTAAAACCGTTTTTAATTTATTAGAGTGTCTTAAATTGTTGGGTGGATTATAACGTCTTAATGCCATCATTACTGCTCCTGTCTTGATAGGTTTCCTCAGCATATCGCTTATAGGTTCTCGTAGCTCTTCAGCAAGTGCTGAAAAGTTGATTATACGTCTGGCAAGTGCTTCTTCTAAAAAGGGTTGTGTGAGTAATATCTCCTCAACACATTCTGATACAGTTTTCATTTTGTTAATTATATAACAAGTTGTGTAATTTTATTCAAATATCAGTAATAATTTACTCAAATTGCAAGTCAGACGTAAGTTTGCCAAAAATTTATTGAAATGTTGGTATTAAAGTTTGGTGGTACATCAGTAGGCTCTATTGAAAATATGAACAATGTGAGATCTATCATTAACGATGGAACACAAAAGATAGTAGTACTATCGGCCATGTCTGGAACGACTAATGCCCTAGTTGAAATTTCGGAACAACTCAAAGCAGGTGATCGAGATAATGCGCTAGAATTAATTGAAGAACTACTTGTCAAATATGCTCAAGTGGTAGAGGATTTGCTTCAAAATCAACAATTGAAAGAAGAAGTAAGCAAGTATGTGCTGTCTGTTTATGAAACACTCATAGAGCAAACGAAAAGCAAGTATAACGAGCTAGTTCATAATACGATAGTTGCGCAAGGTGAATTGCTTTCTACATTTATATTCAGCCGATTTTTAATTCAAGAAGGTATTAATGCTGTTTTATTACCAGCACTTGATTTTATGCGTGTAGATCAACAACATGAGCCTGACTCTTTTTACATTCAACAAAATTTGAACAGGATTCTTGATGATAATCAACAAGCTGACATTTATATCACTCAAGGTTTTATTTGCCTAGATGTTCAAGGTCAAATATCTAATTTACAACGCGGTGGTAGTGATTATACCGCATCTATAATAGGAGCAGCAATCCAAGCAGAAGAGGTTCAAATTTGGACTGATATTGATGGGTTTCATAATAATGATCCACGGTACGTTGAAAATACAACCGCTATACAAAAGATATCTTTTGATGAGGCGGCTGAGCTGGCTTACTTTGGAGCAAAAATTCTGCATCCACAAACCGTCATGCCGGTTAGAGATTTAAATATTCCTGTAAGATTAAAAAACACGATGGTACCAGATGCCTATGGGACATTGATTACTCAACAAGTACATGGTGAAGGAATCAAGGCTATAGCCGCAAAGGATGGTATCTATGCTATTAAAATAAAATCGGCGCGCATGTTGCAAGCCCATGGATTTCTAAAAAAGGTATTTGAAGTGTTTGAGAAATTCCAAACTCCTATTGACATGGTCACTACCTCAGAAATTGCTGTTTCGTTAACCATAGATGATGCAACTCATATAGATGCTATTGTAAATGAACTTGAACAAATCGCAAGCGTAGAGGTTGATGTAGGAATGAGTATCGTATGTATAGTAGGAAATAATATAATCTACCATCAGGATACACCACAATTATTTAATATCCTTCAAGACGTTACAGTGCGCATGATCGCTTATGGTGGTAGTAATAACAATATTTCCTTATTGATTAATACGGAATATAAGAGAAACACTCTGCAAAAATTACAGAGTTATGTTTTTGAGTCAGAAGAGAAGATGGTGGTTGCCTAAAACGTTACAATTTTACCTGAACATTATAGTTTTTAAACTCTTCTAGGTATTTAGTGTCAGAGAAATTTGCTTCGGCGATTTCTTTGGCACTTTTGATTTTAATTTGTTTTCTCTTTATAGCACGAGCAAACCTCCTTACGTGAGTCTCGTTAGTAATTTTAAGCCCTGGTACTGTCACGGTATTTCCATTTTCATCTTTGGCAACCATGGTTAAAAATGAAGAATTACAGTGTTTTGACTCACCAGTTTGAATGTTTTCAGAATCTACTCGTATACCTACTACCATCGAGGATCTTCCTACATAGTTGACTGATGCTCTAAGAGTCAACATTTCACCTACTTCTATTGGAGCTTTAAAATCCACTACATCAACACTTGCTGTAACACAGTAATGACCACTGTGTTTTGATGCGCAGGCAAATGCAATTTGATCAATTAATGATAACACATAACCACCGTGAATTTTACCAGAAAAATTAGCATTGGACGGCAGCATGAGAATGGATAACATAACTCGGGACTGCTCTGGTGATTTAAATGTTGATGAACTCATGGCTTGTTTATTTTAAAGTGTTTGATCGTTATTACGCTTTCGCGAAAGCGTAATGCATCACAAGTTATTCGCGATTAAAATGAGGGCTTTGTTCTTTACTGACCTCAGTAATGAAATACTTTGTATCACCCCAAAAAAAGAAAGTGCCAAATTTTTCTTCGTATTTTAATTTTACGTATTGACCTTGATACTCTTTTAATTTCTCAATGACCTCTTTTTCATGATCCATTACTGAAAATGAAAATATTTGAGCACCGCTTATACCTTGAGAAATTTCACCTTCCCAAGTTTTAACCACAACACCTTTACTGGAGAATTTAATTAATTCACCGGTACGGTATCCGTCGGAATAGGTGGCATAGTACAAAAAGGTGTACCATAGAACGGCCATAATTAAAATGGTGGCTAGAATTACTCCTAAAATACGTTTCATGCGATATAATTTTTAAAGAATAGGCCAGTTAAAATGGCGATACCAAAACTAAGCAATGTTCCTATTAACACATACTCGGTAAGCTTCATATTTTTTGCCTTGCTTAAATCACCAAACCTAAAAACCGATTTTGCAGTGAGTAATAAACCGACTGCGCTAAAGTTATCGGTGATTACAAAAACAAAAATGAGTAATCGCTCAATAATTCCTATCCAGCGACCTGCATTTTTGAGCCCATAGATGCCAGTATCTTTTTCGGTTAATTTCCATTGTGTGAAAAACACTTTGAGCATAATGGCTACTGGTGATGTAAGTAGTACTACACAAGTAATTAAGGGTATGGTATAAGCTGGAAAACTATCTGGAACGATCTCGTTTTTTCCTAAATGAAAATTGACGAGTATTAATATAACGATAAGATGTGCCACTTGATCTGCGGTAAACATCCAGCGTTTGTTCTTTTTTCTTGTCAATTTAATTTTGAGCGCATCTATAAGTAAGTGAGTAACGGTTATAATTAATGCTATGTACCACATTTCTAGATCCCATACAAGTACAAGACTTAGTAAGCCGTGTATCAAAGCATGTAGGTATAGGTGATAGGATGATAACCCGTTTTTTTCCTTCTTCTTAGTAAAGCTATCGGATTGCAGGACAAAATCGCCTAATAAATGAGCGAGCAGTAATTTAAATAGTAGTTCCATGATTGATGTCCTTAAAATAATACTTTTCAAATAACTCCAATAGAGCCTGTACCTCTTTTAATTGTACTCTATCTAATCTGCGGCTGGCAGTAGATTGTTTTATTCCTAGTCGTTCACCTATTTGTTGCTGAGTTTGATCGGGATGATTTAAAACCTCAAAAAGGACCTCGGCGCCATTATTGGTCCAACTATCCATAAAGGTAAGGGCTAGTTGTAACGACGTGTTGATATAGGTGTCGTAGTGAGTATTACCACTATCTACCATTATATTTTGTTTTAATTCTTTGAGAGAATCTAGTAAAGCACCAGATCTTGTAAATGCACTACCTGTTGATATGGCAATGTTGTTTTGTATTAATTCTACATCACCTAATCCTATAGCCATGCGTGCAGCTATTCCTTTACGTTTAAGAGCTGTTTTTATTTTGAGACAAACTAGTAACGCCGTTGAGGTTTCTTTTATAAGTAGTTGAAAACTGTCTCCTCTATAAATGTGAAATAAATCAACTTCTTGAAGTTGGTTAAGTACTTTATCGAGCTCATTTAAAAAAAAGCCAGCTTCCATTTGTTGAGAAGATATGATGTCTCCTGCAATAATAGCTTTCATACCATTACATGTTTAAGTAATACTTCAAATATATTACATTATTGTGTAATAAATAGAAATATTACGTTTTTATGTAATTATAATATAAGAATTAGCTATTGATCTAATCATTAGACTCAATTCCTAAAATATCAGGATCACTGTCAACAGCCCTTTCTACCAGCTTCTCGTTGAGGTGTTTATTAGCTTTGGCTCCTAATTTTCTAAGTTTTTCAACACGACCTACTAGATTACCAGAACCTTCTGTAAGTTTGTTCATACTAGAAGAATATGTTTTTTAACTGTATCTAGTTGAGTTCCTACTTTGATTAGATCTTCTGTAAGACCTACAAACTTATCATAAAGTGCGCCGGCAGCATTGGCAATATCTAGTGCATTGCGCTGTTGCTTTTCGTTTTGCCACATTGTGTCAATAGTACGTAAGGTAGCTAGTAGGGTAGTAGGTGTCACAATTACAATGTTCTTTTCAAAAGCATCGCTGTACAAACTACTATCTGCATTAAGAGCCATGGCAAAGGCAGGTTCTATAGGCACAAACAACAATACAAAATCTGGACTTTCTATTCTATATAGATCGTGATAGTTCTTGCCCGATAAATCACTTACGTGTTTCTTAAGCGCGTTAATGTGTTCTTTAAGATAACGTTCTTGTAATTGATCGTCTTCTTCATTTACATAGCGTTCATAGGCATTAAGAGAGACTTTACTATCTATAATCATCTTTTTGCCACCAGGTAAACTTACAATAACATCAGGAAAAACAGTCTTACCATCTTCTGTTTTGAAGCTTTGCTGCACTTCATATTCCATGCCTTTTTCTAGTCCAGACTTTTCCAGCACACGTTCTAAAACAAGTTCACCCCAATTCCCTCGCATTTTGGCATCACCTTTAAGCGCTTTGGTTAGATTATTTGCCTCGGTGCTCATTTTTTCATTGAGCTCCTTTAAACCTATAATTTGTTGTCTCAAGGCACTTTGACGGTCGATCGTGTCCTTATGAGTGTCTTCCACCTTTTTTTCAAAACTCTTGATTTTCTCCTGTAGCGGATTTAATATTTGTTCAATACTTTCCTTGTTTTGACTGGCAAACTTGGTGCTTTTCTCTTCTAAAATTTTGTTAGCTAGATTCTCAAATTCTTTAGTGAACTTTTCATTGAGCTTCTCAATTTCTAGTTGTGCCTCAGCATGTTTTTCTTCCGCTTTCGCGAAAGCGGTACGTTGCTCTGCCAGCAACACATTCAAATGTTCCTTCTCTCGAGCTACTTCCTTGAAATCTTCATTGAGCGATTCGTAGCGTTTAGTTAGTTCCTGTAGGTTCTCCACCTTACTCGCTACTTGCCCTTGTAAGGTATTTTGCTCTAATTTAAGTTGATCTCGTTCCTTAGCTACTTGTAGCACCTCTGTGAGTTGGTTCTCCAACTGCTCCTTGTTGTTACGTAGTAAGTTGACCTCACCAGAAAACTTAGTTTTAGAAAAAAACCAAGCGATGACAGCACCTAAAACAGCACCAATTAAAAAAATAAATAACCAAGAAAAATCGTCAAACATAAAAACAGATTTAAACCTTAAAAATACATCAGTTGGTTGAGTACTAAAATCACTTTTACAAAGTCTTTTCCACAATTAAAAAGGACTAGGTGCTTCAAAGGTCATTTTTTCTTTTGTGTAAGGATGTACAATAGTGAGTTCTTGAGCATGTAGGTACAACCTGTCCTGTTTTGTTCCATAAAGATCATCACCTTTTATAGGTGCGTTCAATCCCTCGTGATGAGCTGCATGAACTCTTAATTGATGGGTGCGCCCAGTAATTGGATAAAAGTTTACTTTGGTATATCCGTTTTTAACCTCTATTACTTCAAATTTTGTTCTAGCATTCTTACCATGAATGGGGTCTACAAGTTGGTAAGGTCTATTGTCTAGATCTACTCTTAAGGGTAATGAAATAAACCCATCTTGTTTTTGAACGATACCATCTAAAACCGCAGTATATTTTTTACTCACAGTTCTCGTGATAAACTGCTCTTGCAGTCTTTTATGTCCTTTTTTATCTAGAGCAATTATCATAATTCCAGATGTTGACATATCTAATCTGTGCAGAATCATGGGACCTGTGGCATTAGGATATCTTGCTCTCATACGTTCTTCAACACTATCGGAAATATTCTTACCTCGAACTGATAAAAACTCTGCTGGTTTGTTGATGACGACTATATATTTATCCTCATATAAAATGTCAATTACTTTACCAATTGCAGGGTTTTGTAACATGGGATTTTCATCGACTTGTAAACCTTGTAACATATGCAGGAGTAATGGCTCACATTTTGAACGACAGGCTGGATAGAAGTTACCATGTTTACGCACCTGTGATGGTGGTGATTCCCCATACCAGAATTCGGCCATGCAAATGGGTTCTAGTTTGTTTAAATAAGCGTATTGTAATAGTTTGGGAGCGCAGCAGTCACCAGTTCCCGATGGAGGGAAAAAAGGAGGAACGTTTTTAAAGATATCTAATGCCGTTCTCGATTCGCCTTTTGCATTCAGAAAGTTGTATTGTTCAAAAATAAACGACTGTAACTCGTTGGACTTTTCCTTGCGCAAAGATTTAAGTCTAGAGATTTCCTTCTCTTGATTTGTAACTAAGGAACCGGCTTTGGTTGCTTTTTCCTCTAGATAAGCACGATACTCTCTCAAAAGAAACTTTTCTTTCATGCTCTGATCGTGGTGCTTTTTGCGTAATTTTTCTAGATCTTCAGGTTGACCAAGCGCTAGGTTTCTAGATTCTTTTCTAGCTTGCTTTTGTTTTTTATGCTTGGCTATTTGAGCCTGTATCTTTTCCTCGTTTTCTTCTAGAATTTTATGATACTTTATTTTTTGAGATAAAAACTTCTCATCATGTTCTAGTTCGTAAATACGATCATTGATAAAGGCAAGTTCTTTAGATTCAATGGCATACCTGCCAGTAGTTTCAAACATATTATACACTAGCGGTACAAAATAGTTATTTTCCTGTTCACCTGTAATTACACCAGAGAAAGCAGTCAAATAGCCTAGCTCACCTTGTGAATCTCTTACCACCAAAACACCAAACATTTTACCCAAATGGTGTTTATAATTTTTTGGACCAAGATTTAAATCAAAAAACCAATTATCAAAACTTTCTAGGTATTCCTGTAATTCCTGACTCGCTATACTAGCTAGTTCATGAGGTTTATAATAAAAAGGAAATGTAAACCTATCTGGTAATTCAATACCTGATATGTCCTTTGAAAATCTATGTACTAGTGACATTTATCCCAGACTTTGCATTTCAACTAGAGTATGATAAAGACCGTTTTTGGATAATAATTCATCATGAGTTCCTTGCTCTACAATTTGCCCTTTCTTCATCACCACAATGTGATCTGCGTTTTGAATAGTAGATAGTCGGTGTGCAATAACTACAGATGTTCTATTTTTCATCACACGCTCTAGCGCATCTTGCACTAATCGTTCGCTTTCAGTATCTAGTGCGCTAGTAGCTTCATCTAGAATAAGAATAGGAGCGTTTTTAAGAACTGCTCTAGCGATAGAAAGACGCTGTTTTTGACCACCGCTTAATTTACCACCACTGTCACCTATATTTGTGTGTATGCCTTTAGGAAGATCTTTTACAAATTCCCAGGCATTAGCAATTTTTAAAGCCTCAATAATACTTTCTTCACTGGCATTTTTGTCACTCAACGCGACATTGGCAGCCACGGTATCATTGAAGAGGATAGAATCCTGTGTAACTAATGCCATTTGGTCTCTTAGACTTTTTAAACTAACATCTTTAATATTGTGTTCATCAATAGATATGGTGCCATTTTCAATGTCGTAAAACCTGGTGAGTAAGTTAGCTATCGTACTTTTACCAGAGCCAGATTGACCAACCAGTGCGACGGTACTTCCCTTTGGGATATCTAGACTGAAGTCTTTAAGTACTGGTTCATCAACGTATGAAAACGTAACGTTTTTAAGTTGTATCGCTTTCGCGAAAGCGGACATTTCAACAGCACCTTCTTTATCTTCAATCTCATTCTTTGTATGGAGTATTTCAAGTACACGCTGTGCAGCCGCATTACCTTCTTTTACTTGATAACTTGCTTTTGAAAGAGCCTTGGCTGGTGTTAATATGTTGTAAGCCAAAGCCATAAAACCAATAAATGTGGTAGGATCTATACTTTCTTCTGTGAGTACCAGTCTACCACCAAACCAAAGCAATACTCCAATCATGAGAATTCCTAAAAACTCACTCACTGGACTAGCCAATCCTTTTCTGTGATTGAGCTTGATTGCATATCTATTCATGCGCTGCGTGCTACTCTCAAATGTTTCTTGTAAACGTTCTTCTGCATTGAAGCCTTTAATTACTTTCAAACCACTCAGGGTTTCTTCTAAAAGGGACAAAAAGTAACCTTGCTCTCGCTGTACTTGACTACTACGGTTTTTTAATTTTTTACCCAATCTAGAAATCAAAAATCCAGAGACAGGTAAGAATAAAATCATAAAAATGGTAAGCTGCGGACTTAAGATGATCATTAATATTAAAGTGAAAATAATATTAAGTGGTTCTTTTATAATCAATTCTAGAATCGACAAAAAACTATGTTGAATTTGTAACACATCGGCACTTGTGCGCGCGATTACATCACCTTTACGCTTTTCAGAAAAATAAGAAATAGGCAGATTGATAATTTTTGCGTACAAATCATCACGTATATCCTTTAATACTCCATTTCTCAAATAGGCAATAAAGTACATTCCTAAATAACCAAATAGATTTTTAAGGAAGAATAGTGATAGAACTAGGGCGATAACAACTATTAATGCTTGTTCTTTACTTTCAGTTTGAGTGGTTACATAATATCCTAAGTATCCTTTGATATAGTCCATACCGTTTTGAATTCCGGTCCAAACAGGTTCTTCTGTAATTGCTTGTGTTTTGTCAAACAAAACATCTAGCATAGGGATTAAGGATACAAAGCTCAATGCTCCAAATAGAGCAAAGAGAATATTAAAAGTAATATTCAATATTCCTGAGGTTTTGTAGGGCTTTGCATACCTCAGAATTTCTTTAAAATAATTCATTTATTGAATGTCTAAATCTTTAAGTACAGCGTCTATTTTATTAATTAATTGTTGCTGTGTTGCTTTGTAATCTTCTGGATTGGACAATCCAGTTTTAGTTGAAATATAAAATTTGATCTTTGGTTCTGTACCACTAGGTCTGGCTGCTATCTTAGTGCCGTCTGCTAGATAAAATATAAGAACATTGGACTTTGGAACTTCCATGGTTTCTTTTTTATCCAAATGCTTATTATACCTAATACTACTGGCGTAGTCTTCTGTTATGATAACTTCTTGACCAGCTATAATTTGTGGTGGCTGTTCTCTTAAGTCAATCATCATTTGCTTTATTTCTGCAGCACCAGATATACCTTTTTTTACAAGAGCAACCAGTTTTTCTTGATAAAGACCATGTTGCTGGTACAGTTTAATCAAGTCCTTGTAAACGGTAGAATTATTTGCTTTAGCTTGTGCGTACATTTCACAGGCTAGTAGTGCTGCGGTTACAGCATCTTTGTCTCTTACAAAATCACCTACCATATATCCAAAACTTTCCTCACCACCACCTATAAAATCCTGATTAGGGTGATCTTTAATCATTTTGGCAATCCACTTAAAACCAGTTAATCCTTCCTTACATTCTACATCATAAGCCATGGCCAAATCATGCATCATTGGTGTACTTACAATGGTAGATCCAATGAAAGGATTGATTAATGAACTTAAATCAGCTTTTTTAAGTAGGAAATCGGTCATGGTGATCATGGTTTGATTACCATTAAGCAATACCATGTTACCATCATTATCACGCACTGCGACTCCTAATCGATCACTATCGGGATCAGTTCCTATAACCATATCAGCATTAATTTTATTGGCAAGTTCTACTGCCATTTGTAATGCTTCAGGCTCTTCAGGATTAGGAGACTTTACGGTAGGAAAATCACCGTTAGGTATAGCTTGTTCCTTAACAACGTGTAAATCGGTGTAACCGGCTCTTTTAAGAGTTTCAGGAATTAATGTTATGCTGGTACCGTGTAAACTGGTAAACACAATTTTTACTCGGCTACGATCTACATCACCTGCAACTTTTGCAGCTTTTATACTATCTTCAATAAAGGCATTATCATCCTCTGGAGTTAATAATTCTATGAGTTTATCATCACCGTTAAAGTTGATATCTTTAAATTCTAACGAATTAATGAGTTCTAGCAATTCTTTATCCTGTGGAGGAACAAGTTGACCGCCGTCCTGCCAGTAGACTTTGTAACCGTTGTATTCTGGCGGATTGTGACTTGCGGTGAGTACAATACCTGCGTGACAATCTTTACGTTTTACGGTGTAAGAGAGCAGTGGAGTAGGGCGCAATTCTTCAAATAAATAAACTTGAATACCATTTGCGCTAAAAACTTGAGAGACAGTTTGAGCTAATTCTTTTGAATTGTGCCTGCAATCATAGGCAATAGCCACTTTTATTAGTTCTCCCGGAAATGTTTTTTTAAGATATTGAGAAAGTCCTTGAGTGTTTTTTCCTAATGTGTACTTATTAATTCGGTTTGTACCAACTCCCATTATTCCTCTCATACCACCAGTACCAAACTCAAGGTCCTTATAAAATGACTCTTCTAATTGAGCTATATCTTGATCAATTAGATGTTGTGTTTGACTGCGAGTTTCCTTATCAAATGGTTCTTGAGTCCAAGTTTGGGCTACATTCAAGATTTCTTGTTTATTCATAATCATTGATTAGAATTGCAAAGATAGGAATTAGTAGCAATGCTAGCTTTTAAACTCTTACATAGAGTTTGTTAAACTACTTGGTGGTCATTCTCCTAATGATCTAGTTTTTCCTCGATGAAGTAACGGCCGCTTTGGTTACCACTGCGCAATATCAACTCTCCTAGAAAACCAGCAATAAAAAATAACGTACCTAATAACATAACGGTAAGCGCTATAAAGAACCAAGGATTGTCAGTCACAAGATTATAGGGTAAATCATTGTATAATCGGTAAAGTTTTGAAACGCCTACATATCCTGCGATTACAAAACCAATTAAAAACATAACGATACCTAAACTACCGAATAAGTGCATGGGGCGTTTTCCATACTTAGACAAGAAGCCAATGGTAATCAGATCCAAAAAGCCATTGATGAATCTTTCATATCCAAATTTGGTACTACCATATTTCCTAGCTTGATGAACAACAACCTTTTCAGTAATATTCTTAAAGCCGGCATTTGCAGCAAGAACGGGAATATATCGGTGCATTTCACCGTGAACATCAACATTCTTAACCACTTCACGACGATAAGCCTTTAAACCGCAGTTAAAGTCATGCAAGGTTAATCCACTGGTTTTTCTTGCAGCCCAATTAAATAATTTACTAGGTAGGTTTTTGGCAATAACACTGTCATAACGTTTCTTTTTCCAACCACTTACTAAATCAAAACCTTGCTCTGTAATCATTTGGTACAATGCCGGGATTTCTTCAGGACTATCCTGTAAATCGGCATCCATTGTAATGACCACTTCACCGTTTACAGCAGCAAACCCTGCGTGTAGAGCTTGTGATTTTCCATAGTTAGTGAGAAATTTAATGGCGTTTGTGTTGTTATGCTTTCGCGAAAGCGTACTCACCACATTCCAACTGTTATCAGTGCTACCGTCGTCAATAAACCAGATATCGTAGGTGATATCTGTTTGTTCCAAGACGCGTAGAATCCATTGATGAAGTTCTTCTAAGGATTCCTCTTCATTTAAAAGAGGGATGACTATGGACAGTTGTTTACTCACGATTTAAACCTGTTGTGGGCGTTTTTTTCTTAAAATCAAACCTACGATTATTCCAGGAACCAGCAGTAGTAATATTTTCATGACTGTAGAAAGGGAGAACCCTTGAAAACTTAAATCCATTTTTTGCGGTTTTGGTATAGTCAATCCTGCTGCCTTACGCTCTTCATAAACTTTCATGGCAGCATCCTGCACCGTGTTTTGTAATTCAGGATCTATTTGTGTGTAAATTAAATAAATGGTTGCTGATTCTGCAATGCAAATTAGTAATATTGCCAAGAAAAAAGCTGCGACTGCTTCACGTGTTTGAATAAAACCTTTCTGACTGATTTTTGCGTGGATTTGCGCGCCAAAACCAAAGCCCAGTGGCCACAGTATATGTGCAAATACACTTATTAAGGGATTGAGAAAATTACCTGTTTTCCAGAATATAAGATAGGTGGTAACCATTACGATTGCTCCTATAATCCCGTAGGATAATCCTATCTTTTTAATTTGTGGAGGCAGCATGTATATTTATTTTATTTAAGGCAAAGATAGTTACTGTACTTTTGTTATGTACAAGAGAAACTTGTTTAAAATAAGTTTCCATGTTTTAGCTCTTAGTAAGTAGTAGAAAAACTAAAAAAAGCTGATATTTGCGTTTCAAGCAACATATTTTTTTAAAAGATGTTGTATTACAAATAAAAAAGTTTAAATTTGCACCCGCAAAAAGAACAAGTATAGTCATGCAAAAAGGAATACACCCAGATAATTATAGACTAGTAGCATTTAAAGATATGTCTAACGATGAGATCTTTATCACTAAGTCTACTGCAGATACTAAAGAAACTATTGAAGTGGATGGAAATGAGTATCCACTAATCAAATTAGAAATCTCTCGTACATCTCACCCGTTTTATACAGGTCAGAGCAAGCTTATCGATACTGCTGGTCGTATCGACAAGTTCAAGAACAAGTACGCAAAATTCAAAAAGAAATAAGGTTTACTTATTCAGAATATACAAACGCCTCGAGAAATCGAGGCGTTTTTTTATGCTTGTCTTTAAGTCTTTTTAGTTGTCTTTTTATAAGCTCTTTAATTATCCTTGACGCCTTGTAAAATTTTATCGTGCAAGTTTGCATTACTTGCATCATCACAGTGTAATACTGAGATATCTCCTGTTGTTTCCAAAACTACCGCTACTACTTGATCTAGGTGGATAACATTAGCCTCTCTTAATTTTGCTATTAATTGATCTTCATGTACGTGAGCTTTTTTAAGATTGTCATAAAGAATTTCCTTTCCTTTCATTAACAGAATAGGTTGGTTAGAAATACTGCTTTTAATTTTGGAATTACGTTTTTGGATTATTGAAACAATTAAAGTAAGTAATAATAAGGCCGCTATTGCTGTAAAGCCTTGAGCAACTGATGTCGATGAGGTTAGAGTAGAAGAAACAATACTACCTATCGCTACTGTGATCGCAAAGTCGTAAGTAGTAAATTTTGCAAATGATCTTAATCCTACAATCCGTGTTATTATAATAATCAAAATAAAGATTGCTACACTACTTACTATAGTTTCCCAAATAGGGTCGTCGCTTGAGTAAATAAAATCCATAAAACTGTCTTTTCTTTAAATGTAGTAGAATTCTGAAAAGGTGATAGTCTACTTAAGGTAGAAATAACATTTCTATCTCTTTTTTCGCTGTTCCTCTTCAGTACGAGTCATTAACCAATAAATCACGTAAAAGATATTGAAAACTCCTGCTACAAATGCCCAGAACACACTTCTATTGCGAGTCCAAGAACAAACCACGGCAAGTGAGGTGAATATGGCGGTTCCCATTGAAATTCCAGAAGAGGTAAAGGTTTCTTTAGAATCGTTGAGTATAATCAGAGTATTCATGTTTTTATTTCAAGAAAAGAAATTTTATCAATTGATATTCCTAAAACTAGTTTAAAAATATCTGAAATCAAAAACGCCTCGATTTCTCGAGGCGTTATAATAAAAAGTAGGGACTGATTACCCTAAATATGACTTAAGGATTTTACTTCTTGAGTTTTGTCTTAATCTCTTAATACCTTTTTCTTTAATCTGGCGCACGCGCTCACGAGTTAAGTCAAAAGTTTCACCTATTTCTTCAAGACTCATAGGTTGTTGATTTCCTATACCGAAGTAAAGAGAAATAACATCTGCCTCTTTTTGAGATAAGGTTTCAAGTGCACGCTTAATTTCTAACGTTAACGACTCGTGTAATAATTCCTTATCTGGATTAGGTGACTCACCACTGCGTACAACATCGTAAAGGTTTGATGTTTCTCCTTCTTTAAGCGGAGCATCAATGGATACGTGACGTCCAGCGTTTTTAAGAGATTGCTTAACGTCGCTCACTGTCATGTCTAGCTCTTTTGCTAGTTCTTCAGGTGATGGTGGACGCTCGTGCAATTGCTCAAGGTGTGAAAATGCCTTATTAATCTTGTTAATAGAACCGATCTTGTTCAATGGTAGGCGCACGATACGTGACTGCTCTGCTAGTGCTTGTAGAATAGACTGACGGATCCACCATACTGCGTATGATATAAATTTAAATCCACGAGTCTCATCAAATCTTTTTGCAGCCTTTACGAGTCCGGCGTTTCCTTCATTAATTAGATCTGGCAACTTAAGCCCCTGATTCTGGTACTGTTTTGCTACAGAAACTACGAATCGTAAGTTTGCAGTAGTCAGTCTTTCTAGGGCTCTTTGATCACCTTTTTTAATGCGCTGAGCTAATTCTACTTCTTCCTCTGCGGTGATAAGATCAATTTTAGAGATGTCTTGTAGGTACTTATCCAGCGATTTAGACTCACGGTTTGTAACCTGCTTGGTGATTTTGAGTTGTCTCATGTAGTAATGAAAGATTTATAAGGGTTAAACAACTGACAGCTTTTGTCAGTCTTTAAATAAGTAGCAAAAATCATGCCGTTCACTTACTTGCTGACTAATCTTCAGCCAAGTAATGGTGTGACTTTTACACAATTTAATTAGTCGTAAAACATCCGATTTTATTACACCTAGTGTTTAATTTTTTCACAGAATTATTCCTTAATTATCTACACTTCTATATTTCAAACGATTGAGAAGTGTTATAATTAATTTATTAAATGCATTAAAAGAAAGATTGTAGTCCATAAAACGACTCTTAACCAATTCTTTTTAGTTAGTTTAATACATGTCTCCTTTTTATCTGGATGTAAATCAATTTTCTTGTGTAATGGAACGTAAATAACCATCGTTGTCACCCAAGTAAGGATAACTAGTGCAAAATAGATGGCATTAACAAAAGAAAGATCGTTCCAGGCTAAATAAATGCTTATGATCAATTGAATAATCATCATAGGAGCAACTATAAAGGTTATGTTGCGTGTGTAGATCTCATGCCATTTTGATAAGGATTCACTAGTAAAGTACTTAAAGCTAGGATAAATTAATAATTGAACCATCCAAATAAGTACTACTAATCCAAAATCGATTGCAAGTTGTAAGTTTTCTATCATTTTATAGTTCTTATTTTATAAGCCCAGTAGATTAAAAATGGATGGATAATGACAAGTCTTAACCAACCTATCCAATTAGGTAAACAAAATGATCCCGCACATCCTTCATTTTGAATGAAGTATATATGAGCAGGAATAAATGCTACTAGCATTATAATGGTGATTTGAGAAGCTAGTTTTCGCGACTGCAGCAGTGAAGTATTTATACGAGACTGCAAAGGAAGTGGAATCCATATAAGAACTGCTACCAATATTTCTAGTGTTCCTGATATATAATTAATTGCGGATGGGTAAGGTAAGTAAGAAGGAATCACTGTGTGGTATACTTCAGGAAATATAAAATGAAAAACCCCAGCTATTCCATAAAAAATTGAAAATAGATATAGCGACAACTTTTTCATCAGGTTAACTTCCATTTATAATCCGTATGTACCTTTTTGAGTATGAGATAAAATGGTATCCACCAGATAAAGTCATTTGTAATTAAGGTATAAATAAATTCAAAAGGTACTGTGTCTTGTAGATAGTTGAATACGAATCCAACCGGTCCAAAAATTTTACCTAAAAATCCAACGGCGACTATGGGCCAATGTTTCATTGGGTTGTAGCTAGCCCACCAATAACCTAGACCATAAACACCTATCACCATTCCCATTCCTTGCCATACCATGGGATGATTAAGTGGTTGCATTCCTACTAACTCAAAAAAATGATTAGGAAAAAGTACTACCCATGAACCCCAAAGGATATTGTAAATTGCTGCTAATTGTAAGGTAAGCTTCATTGTTTATTCTCTTAGTACGATCTGTTCAGTCAAGCTTACTCATTTGTAAATTATCGCACCAGGTCCTTACGATATAAACGTCTTCTTTTATGCAAAACTGGATCGTAATTCTTCCATAAAGATTGAACAGCAATATTATCTTCTAATTCTGGATTTGTTTCACAAAAGGTGATCCCATTATCCATGAAAGTTTTTGCTACATTTCTGAATATTAATGCAGTTACTCCTTTTCCTTGATATTCAGGATCAATACCAATTAGATAAAATGCGGCACGATTATTTTTTCGTTTAGCTCTAAGTAAATGTATAAATCCGAATGGTAATAATTTACCTTTAGCTTTCTGTAAAGCTTTAGAAAATGAAGGCATTGTTATAGCAAATGCTACTAATTTGCCATTGCTGTCTACTACACATTTAATAAAATCAGGATTTATAAAAGGTAGGTATTTTTCTTTATATAAATCTATTTGATATTGCTGGATAGGCACATAGGTTACCAATGACGAATAAGTTTTATTCAATAATTCGAACATCTCGTCTACATAGGGTAAAATATCCTTTGTCGATTTAAATTCTAGAGGTTTAAGGCCGTAACGTTGCATGATAATATCAGCAAACTTGTTGAATTTTTCGGGAACTGGATTGGGTGGAGTGAATTTGAATTCGATCCAGTCTGCACTTTTTTTGAATCCTAGCGCCTCCATGTGTTCCATGTAGTAAGGATGATTGTACCATGTTATCATGGTGCCTAATTCTTCAAACCCTTCTACCAGCATTCCTGCCTTGTCCATGTTAGAGAAGCCAACAGGACCTTCTATAAATTCTAGATTTTTTTTGTGGCCAATTTTTTCGACAGCATTTATTAATGCTTTTGTAACTTCAATGTCATCGATCATATCTAGCCAACCATACCTCATTTTAGGTTTTTTCTGATCATTAATCTCAATATAATTAATGATACCAGCGATACGACCTACAATTTGTCCGTTTTTATAAGCAAGAAATAACCAGCAATCAGCGTTCTTGAAAACCTGATTTTTCTCTGGATCAAAATTTGCCATTTCGTCTTTGACGATTGGTGGTATGTAGTAGGGATTGTTCTTATATAATTCCAGTTGGAATTGAACGAATTTTTTAATGTCTTTCTTTGAAGAAATCTGTTTAACTTCTATCATATTCTTATCCTCTTCCGTCTGGGTTTTGGTCTTCTTCTAGATTAAGCTTGTTTTCCTTGTTTTTCTTTTTGCGTTTGTTTCCACCTTGTGAACCGGATTGTTTTATCTCAGGATCTTTGTGAAAGTCGATTCTATAGGACATTCCTAAATTTACTTGGAACACGGTAGGTGTATCTTTAAAGTTTACAGTTACACTACTATCGACCTGCCAATCTTTATTAATCAAATAAGTGGCACCGCCACGTGCTAGATCGTCACTATAGAAATCTGATTTAAAACCTTGATATTCTCCAAAAAACGCCCATTTGTTGTTGATACTATGTGTCATGGTAATGATCCATTGCCATGAAGGGAAATCAGTTCCTAGACGATCTACTCCAAAGTTTGTAACTAAAACCCATCGGCCCCAATTGTTTTGCGTGATTAATTCAATTCTGGGAGAGAAGGTAGGGTCGTTTGGTGGAGTAAGTAAATTATTATCGCTCAAGTCAATATTGGCGCCAGCATATATAGCTAGTGCAGGAATCAGATCTTTCCAATTTAAACGGTTATTGGCATGATAGCTATAAAGATTGATTTTCTTTTCACCAAATACACGTTTAGGATCAAAAAACATATACTTTGCACCCAAAGTACTTCTAGAAAAGTTATTAAAACTGAATTGAGAATTTCCAAATCCGGTTATTTGAGTTTGTTCCACACTAGCGAATCTTCCTATATACGAGAATTCTAGTTCTTCAAAAAAGGCACCGTATCGCAACTGAAAATTTAAACCGTAATAGTCACGTTCATAACGTTGAATTACGTGTTCTTCAGTACGATAAAATACATTTGCTTCGACTTGCGCTACTCCAGTACCCAAAGCATAAGCACCTTGAGAAAGACCGGGATTATTTGTGTTTATTGTTTCCGTATATTGCGCTTGTGATAGAAAAGGTGTAACAAAAAGCGCCGTAATTATACTTATTCTATAAATAATTGCGTTCATGGATTAATATCTATGAGCCAAATTTAAGATTTATTAAATACTATCTATCTACTGATATTTTATTTTTGATAGAAACATTTCGTTTTAACTCTAATGAAGACATTTTTAATCATCCTTATGGTCTTTATAGCCTTAAGGATTTTATTTAAGATATTCCGTAAACCTATACTAGCCTGGCTGGGTAAAAAAGCGATGCAACGTTTTCAAAAATCTTTTGAAAAAAGAGCAGGTTTTAACAATCCATATTCGACTACCAATGAGTCAGAAACCGCATACCAAACACCTGATAAATCATTTAAAAAAGCTCGCTCCAAAGAAAAGAAAAAGGTCGGTGAGTACGTCGACTTTGAGGAAATTGATTAATTTCCCACCATTAACCATATAACCTTCTTCATGAAGCTTGATTTTAAAAAAATCTGGCCGCACTTTATCGCTATCGCGATTTTTTTAATTGCAGCCTTAGCTTACTTCAGTCCTGTTTTAAGCGGTAAAAAATTATACCAAAACGATATTGTTCAATATAAAGGTAATGCCAGTCAGTTACTGGATTATAGAGCACAAGGTGAGGATATTTATTGGACCGATTCCGCTTTTGGTGGTATGCCTACTTATCAGTTAGGAGCAAGATACGATTACGATTTTTTTGATACTATTGATAGGGCCATAAGATTCCTGCCACGTCCGGCAGATTACCTCTTTCTCTACTTAATTTCCTTTTACATTTTAATGCTGGTAATGCGCATACCATGGAAAATAGGGATAATAGGAGCACTCGCATTTGGATTCTCCACCTATCTTATTATAATATTAGGCGTTGGTCACAATGCCAAAGCCCATGCGATAGGCTATTTCCCACTTGTTCTATCAGGAATTTTACTAGTCTTTCAAAAACGCTATTTATGGGGTTTTCTGCTCACCGCACTGGCGATGGGACTAGAGTTACAGGCTAACCATCCACAGATGACCTATTACCTAGGGCTTTCAATGGTAATTCTAGGAATTGCTTATTTTATTGATGCAATTAGGAAAGGTTTATTACTTCATTTCTTTAAGAGCACAGGTTTACTGGTAGTAGCAGTTTTATTGGCATTTGGTACAAACAGTGCAAATCTCATGGCAACCAGTGAATATTCTAAGGAAAGTACACGTGGACCATCTTCTATTTCTATTAATGCTCAAGGCGAAAGCGTGGAACCACAACAAGCTTTACCTTACGATTATATCACAGAGTACAGTTATGGTTTAAGTGAAAGCTTAAATCTTATCATTCCAAGTTTTGCCGGTGGTGGTAGTGGAACAACGCCAGATGCTGACTCAAGAAGTATGAACTATCTTTTGGGGCAAGGAATACCAGCAAATTATGCCCAAGAGTTTCTTAATACTAATGTAAGCACTTATTGGGGAGCACAGCCTATAGTTGAAGCGCCTGCCTATCTAGGAGTAAGCGTGGTTTTTCTTGCTGTTATAGCTTTATTTCTAATTAAAGGAAGATTGAAATGGTGGACATTAGGGTCTATCCTTTTAGCATTATTACTTTCCTATGGGGATAACTTCTCGTTTTTGACTAAATTCTTTATCCAGTACGTACCATTTTATGATAAATTCAGAGCAGTTACATCCATACAGGTCATTATAGAATTCTTGGTGCCTGTTCTCGCCGCGGTTGGATTATATCATATCTTCAATGACAAGACACTAGCTGTTAAACGTAAAAAAGCATTGCTCTTTGCTACCGCAGGGTTTGGTGGTTTTTTATTGATACTAATTCTACTTGGCGGTAAACTATTTGATTTTGCTGGTCCGTCAGATGGTTATTTTGCTCAAAATGAACAACTAGGAACCTTATTTGTAGAAGCACTTAGAAAAGATAGACTGAATATGATGCGAGCTGATGCTATCAAAGCACTTGTAAGTATTTTGATCATGGCTGCTATAATTTATACGGCACTCGAGAAAAAAGTTACAGAAAAGGTTGCTTTGATTGTTTGTGCATTGGTGATACTAATTGACTTAGTAAGTTTTGACTTACAATATGTGAATGAAGAGGACTATGTCTCTGCAAGAGAATATGATAACGCATTACCCTACACACAAGCTGATGCTCAAATACAACAAGATCAAGGGCATTTTAAGGTATATGATTTACTGATGAGCCCCTTGACTAGTGCTCGCGCATCAAAATTTCATAAGGCTTTGGGTGGTTATCACGGTGCTAAACCTAGAAGATTTTACGATTTGCACAGGTTTTATTTTGAAGATGAAAATACGAGACCTATTGGAGTAACCGCGCAAAACATTCAATTGTTGAGTATGCTAAATGCTAGGTACGTGATCGATCAAGACAGTACAGGAGTATTGGCCCAGCGCAATCTATTAAATTTAGGTCCTGCTTGGTTTGTAAAGGATTTAAAAGTAGTTGAAAATCAAAATGAAGAAATACTACAGCTTAAAAATCTGGATGGAGATAATCACGCCTACATCACTAAAGACCAATATGAAAAGTTAGGCAGTCCTATTATAAAATTAGACTCTGCCGCTACCGTTAAATTGACTTCATATCATCCAGAGAAATTAACCTATACTACTCAATCTAATGAAGATGGTGTAGTGTTGTTTTCAGAAATGTATTATCCTCATGGATGGCAAGCAACTGTTGACGGTAAAACAGTTCCTATAGTTAGAGCTAACTATGCTCTACGAGCCATTGCTGTTCCTGCAGGAAAACATGAAGTAACAATGAAATTTGAACCTGAAGTTGTTGCAACAGGAACTAAAATAATGCTGGCAAGTAATGCGCTACTGTTACTGTTATTTATAGGTGGATTGTTTTATGAATTTCGCAAGAGTAAATAATGAATAAATCATTAATTCTGGTTACGTATTACTGGCCACCTGCTGGTGGTCCAGGAGTGCAGCGCTGGCTTAAATTCATAAAATATCTATCGCATTACAACTATGATATAACTGTTGTCATACCTGAGAATCCAGATTATCCTGTAGTTGATTCTTCATTGAATAGCGATGTTCCAGAAAACATATCTATTGTAAAAGTTCCAATAGCGGAACCTAGTAGGTGGTTGGGTAAGCTTTCGCGAAAGCGTACTAAAAAATTGCAACGTGGTATACTTGACAAACAACCATCCTGGAAAGAAAAAATCGCTTTGTTTATAAGAGGTAATTTCTTTATACCAGACGCAAGAATTGGTTGGAAGAATCGCGTGGTCAAGGAACTAAGAGATAGAGTCAATGATTCCAGCATTATCATAACAACAGGACCGCCGCACTCTGTTCATTTGGTTGGATTAGAACTCAAGAGGATGTTGTCACAGTTGAAGTGGATAGCAGATTTTAGGGATCCATGGACCACGATAGGTTATCACAAGTCATTACGACTTACTCGTACCGCAAGACGTAAACACGAATCCTTAGAACAAAAGGTACTGGATGCTTGTGATCATTTGTTAGTCACTAGTGAACATACTAAACAAGAGTTTGCAACGAAAACTCACACACCTATACGAGTAATTACCAATGGATTTGATAGGGCTGTAAACTCAATGACTCAGCAGCCGCCTGGTGCATTTACCATGTCTCATATAGGGACCTTGCTTTCTGATCGTAATCCAAATGTGTTATGGCAAGTTCTATTAGAATTGACTCATGAAAACGAGTTGTTTAAATCTCATTTCAAACTAGTACTTGCAGGAAATGTAAGTAATGAAATATTAAAAAGTATTAAGGATTATAACCTGGATTCTTATCTCGAAAACCATGGTTATGTTAAACATGATGTGGCATACAGCCTAATGAAGTCAACTCAGTTATTATTACTTATTGAAATAGATTCTAAGGACACACAAGCCATAGTACCTGGTAAGTTATTTGAATACCTGGCTAGTAGAAGACCTATAATTGCCCTTGGACCTTCTAATGCCGAAATTAAAACTAGGGTAGAGAAGGCAAAAGCTGGTTCTTTTTTCACCTATGATGCTAAACAAGATCTTAAAAACTATATTCTTTCTAGATTTAATGATTATTTAGAAAATAAGAATACTGGGATTGATGCAACTGATATCGAGCAGTTCCATCGTAAGAATCTTACGCATAGTTTGAATCAATTGATAAATGAGGTATGGGAATAGTAATTAAACATAGCGCGTGGAATTTTGGCATCACAGGAGCTGGTTTTTTACTAGGAGCTGTTAATGTATTATTACTAGCCACTACTTATTTAGATGACGAATATTATGGATTATGGGGTTATGTATTATCCATGGCATTTCTGCTATTTCCACTTATGTCTTTTGGGATTCACAACACTATCGTAAAAAACTTTGCTCATTTTAAGACTAAAAAGGAGAAAGATGTTTTTCTTACACAAATGCTCTTTTGGCCATTATTGATAATTATACCTTTCTTCGTTTTGCTATACTTCAATCAAGACCAAGCAAGGCTTTTCATTTCTAGAGAAAATCAGATAACAGGTGATTTTCTTTGGACGATTCCTTTAATAGCTGTTTTTCAAGGTTACTTCGAAATTTTTTATGCTTGGTCCAAAGTGCACATGAAGACAATAGGTGGCAATTTCCTTAAAGAAGTTTTTTATAGGTTATCTGCTACTGTCATGCTTATTCTTGTAGCAACCCAAATCATTACGCAAGTTCAATTTATCTATAGTCTAGTTCTTATTTATGCTTTGAGAGCTTTTCTCATGAAGATTGTGGCTTATAGAATTTATTATCCAAAATGGCGTTGGGGTAAATTACTAGCTACTAAGGAACTAATTACTTATTCCTTATTTATGATTATAGCAGGATCGGTAGGAACGGCCATGTTAGATTTAGATAAAGGAATGCTCAATCAATTTAATGAAATTGAGAATATTGCTTATTATAATGTCGCGATTTTTATTGCTGCGGTTATAGCAGTGCCTGCTCGAGGAATGGCGCAAGTTTTACATCCACTAGTTGCTAGTTATTATGCTGCTAACAACACCACAGATTTAGAGAAATTATATAAACGTAGTTCTCTTAACTTAAGCATCGTATCTGGTTTTTTACTTTTAATAATTGTTTGTAATGTAAATGAGTTTTACAAACTACTGGAACCTGAATTTAGTATTGCGATACCGGTAGTGTACTTGATAAGTTTGGTTAAATTTTCTGAATCACTTTTAGGAAGTAATAATGCAATATTATATAATACTAACTTATATAGAGTGACACTTTGGATGGGTTTGTGTTTGGTACTAGTCGCCGTAGGATTAAACATTTGGCTTATTCCTATTTATGGATTGGTTGGTGCTGCCATTGCAACATGTGTTGCCTACTTGAGTTATTCTCTTGCAAAAGTCCTTTACGTTTATCACAGACTTTACATTCATCCCTGGACACCACAAACCTGGAAATCACTACTGATAGTAATTGTTGGGATACTTCTATTTGTATTTTGGGATTTTAGTTTAAATGTATATCTCAACATAGCACTTAAAAGCATTTTAATCACAGCTTATTACATACTAGCTATTTTAAAAGGTAAGGTGAGCTATGAACTTACTGGTTTATACCAAAAGTATAGAATAAAAAAAACTGCCTGATTGCTCAGGCAGTTACAACTTCACTATTTTTTATTTAAGATCTGCGGCCACTACGAGATCTAGAAGAACTAGTATTATTTGATCTTTTTGATCTACTGGAGTTAGTGCTCTTTGCTCTCGAGTTTCCTCTTGTGCTTCTAGCATTAGTTGGTCTACTAGATCTGTTAGAGCTTGTTGCTCTAGTGGACCTATTAGATCTTGTAGGAGCTACTCGATTAGTTCGGGTACTTCTAGAGTTTGCGATTCGATCGTTGGACCTGTTTGATTCTGAATTATTCGTGATTCTAGCAGTTCTATTTGATCTAGATTCTACTCTGGAATTTCTATTAGTTGTACCTAAAGTTGTATTTCTTGAGCTGCGAGTTGATCGTGTTGCTCTTTCATTAGACCTACTAGAACTACGTCCTGTAATGGCAGTATTTCTATTATTATTTGAACTACGAGTAGCATTACTGCGTCGTGTTGATGAGGTAGCTGTACGATTTACAGTTGTTCTTCCTCTTGAAATTGCAGCTCTTTCGTTACGACCTCGGTTGTTTATAGCTATTGCGCGACCACGAGAATCTCTACGACCTCTTTCAAAGCTTCTTAATCGTACACGATCGTTAGGTCTATAAAAGTTACGTCTCACGTTATTACGTACAAAGCAACCGTTATAATAATTCGGACTTCTCCAGTAAGTACGGTGGTAGTTCCAAGAAAATCTAATTGGATTATAATACAATCTGTAAGGATTGTTCCATACAATACATCTATCAACTATTGGAATAGCATAAAACCTGTGCCATGGCCTATAAACATAAACGCGATTAAAAGAATTAATAAAGCCAGCTGTTCTTACAATAACTCCTGGACGATTATAGAACACAGATAAGCTTCCTACACGATTTACCCATCCATTACGGTAATTTATAAACACATCGCCTGCTTGTATAATTCTACCATAGCCATCATAATAAATAGGAACACTTTCTACTTGTATTACCGCTCCGTAATTATCATATTGTACATAACGGTCGTAATCATAACCTGTATTAAAGGATATATTAATATTAGGCGTGTTTATATTGACGCTAGATTGAGGACCGTAGTCTAAAAAATTGAAGTCAAATTGTCCATCTGGGAACACAGCAAATTCAATGCCTCCTTCAACAAAAATAATTCTATCATCAAAGTTGTAACTACGATGATCTTCTAGTTTTTCGGCTTGGCTTACACCTGATCCTACCAATAATAGTAGTAAAGTAATGAGCTTGTTCATAGTTGTAAGTTTAGATGTAGGACTTCATTGTCAACTACAATTAAGTAATATCAACCAGCGTGCCAAAATAACCTTACGGCCTTGCTAGGGCAATTGTTTAAGTTGTTATTGAACTGAAATCTAGCTACTTGTATTTAATCCTTCATCTCCATTCCACACCTTACGATTTGGATTGGTGTGTTTCTTTATAATTTTTTGTGAATCCAAATTGGATGCAATAGAGTTTTTGATGCCATAAAGGATATCACTTGCACGCTTTCGCGAAAGCTTATCATCAACAATCGGTTTTGGATAAGATTCACCTAGTTTAAATTCATAAAAAGCCTCGTCCATGGAAGTCATTTTCCAAGGTTCATGGATAAATCCAATAGGTAAATTTTTCAATTCTGGAACCCATTTTTTAATAAAGGTTGCATTTGGATCATGGTCTAAACTGTTCTTGATAGGATTGTAGATTCTAATAATATTGATGCCTGTTACTCCTGCTTGCATTTGTAATTGAGGAAAATGAATTCCAGGTTCAAAATCTAAGAAATGTTGGGCGAGATGTGGGCTCGCATTTTGCCAAGGTTGCCATAGATGAAAAACAAAAAAACTGGTAAGCATGGCTCGCAGTCTAAAATTGATAAATCCCGTATCTATAAGACACCTCATGGCAGCATCTACCAGTGGATAGCCGGTTTGACCAGTTTTCCATGCCTTTACTAATCTTTCATCTGTTTTCTTACCCAAATTTCTATAAGCGGGATGAAGACTGCGCCATTGCATTTGAAATTCCATTTCAAATTTCTGGATGAAGTGAGCCTGCCATCTTAATCTTGAAAGAAATGAGTTAAGATTACGTAAGTCCTTAATAGTATTTTTTTTACTTGCAGCAGTTTGAACTACCATACGCATACTTAGGTTACCCCAAGCTATGTATGGACTTAACCTACTACTGTGTAATCTGCTGGTCAATGGTTTTGAATAGTTTTTATTGTAGCCTGTTATACGATCCTTTAAAAAGGAATTAAAGTATTTCAAACCGGTGGTCGTTCCACCTTTTTGAATATTAGCACATTCCTTATAGGTTAGGCTGAAAGTATTGAAATGGTTGCTCAATTGGGAAACACTGTCTTTATGTACTACCATAGAATTATTAAATACAGGATGTTGTAGATCATCATTCATGTATTCAATCCATTGATCTTTCCAGGTTTTTCTATTTGATATACCTCTTATAACTCCATTAGAGATAGATTCATTCCACCGTATACCTTTATCTTTTAATAATTTACCTACTTGTATATCTCGCTCATATGTACTGTAAATTCCAGTTTCTTGATGTGAGTAAACGGTGGTTATATTAAATAAACTAGATAGCTTATTGAAAGTTAAACTAGCATCACCTTTAACACATAATATCCTGGTATTATAGTTATAAAGGGTACGGTTTAAATCTTCAAGACTTTGTTTTATAAAAGTAAAATGACGTTCACTGTAATGAACGTCATTCAATATTATAGGTTCCAAAATATACAGCAGTAGAGTAGGGACATCTTCTTGAAGTGCATTTTTTAAAGGCAGATGATCTTGTAAACGAAGATCCCGCTTAAACCACACGATATTAATCTCATCAAGCTTCAATTGTTAGGATACAGCTTCTTTATAGGTTTTAAGACAACGTTCTCTGGCTTCTTTGTGATCTACCATCATTTCTGGATATTTATCAGTATCGTGTTCAGGTACCCATTCATTGATATACTCTCGTTGTTTATCAAATTTATCCTTTTGTGTTATTGGATTGAATATTCTAAAGTAAGGAGCAGCATCTACACCGCTACCAGCAGCCCATTGCCAATTACCTACATTTGAACTCATTTCATAATCTAATAATTTTTCGGCAAAATAGGTCTCGCCCCAGCGCCAGTCTATTAATAGATGTTTACACAAGAAACTTGCTACAAGCATGCGAACTCTATTATGCATATATCCAGTAGCATTAAGTTCTCTCATTCCTGCGTCAACTAATTTATATCCTGTTTGACCGTTTTTCCATTTTTCAAATTCATCTTCATTATTGCGCCATTCGATACGGTCGTACTTTGATTTGAACGCTTCGTCTTTAGTATGTGGAAAATGATACAAAATTTGCATGAAGAACTCTCTCCAAATAAGCTCTGATAAAAATGTTTTGTTCTCTACATGATCTGCATTTGCTACCATTTTTCTCACGCTCACCATTCCAAATCTTAAATAAGGACCTAACCTAGAAGTACCGTAGTGCTTAGCAGGAAAATTACGAGTAGATTCATATTCAGATAATAGCTTTTTAGTCACTCTATAGTCGGTAACATCGATACTGGATTTTTTAAATCCCATATCTGCCAGGCTCACATTAGGTAATCTACTATGCTCGATACAGTTTTTTAAATAATAACCAGTGTTGTATGTTGTGATGTCTTTACCTTGTCCTACGTCTTTTCTAAATTGTTCTAACCATTTGTTTTTATATGGAGTGTAAACTACATAGGGATCACCATCTGCTTTAACAACTTCATCCTTTTCATATATAACTTGATCCTTGAACGTATTGAATTCAATATTTTTATTACTCAGGAGCTTTTGAACTTTTTCATCACGCTCTTTGGCATAGGGTTCGTAATCGCGATTAGTATAAACAGCATTAACATCAAAATCCTTCAGCAATTCATTCCAAGCACTTTCTGGATCATCGTATAAAATGGCTATCGAGCTACCGTGCTTTTCCTGAAGCTCATTACGCATACCTTGTAATTGTTCAAAAATGAAAGTCACTCTAGCATCGTCTTCAGGTAATTTATCAAGAATGTTTTTGTCAAAAATAAAGACGGGTAAAACGGGTAGATCGCCCTTCAAAGCCTCAGTAAAACCAGCGTTGTCATCTAGTCTTAAATCCCTGCGAAACCAAAATACATTTACCTTACGAGACATTAATTACCTAAATTTAAAGTGGATTTACCGCCGTCAACTCCTATAACTTGACCTGTGATCCAACCATTATTTTGTTCTAATAAAAATTTAGTTATACTGGCAATATCATCAGCAGTTCCTACTCTTTTCAAAGGATGTAAATCACCCATTTTCTCTTTTTTTGCATCGTTGTTTAATAACCTGCCAGCAAGTGGTGTGTCAACGAGAGATGGTGCTACGACATTAACTCTTACGGTTGGAGCATATTCTGCAGCAAGAGCTTTAGCATATCCTTCTATAGCGCCTTTTGCGGCAGCTACACTTGTGTGAAAAGGCATTCCTGTTCCTACTGCTACGGTTGAAAAGTAAACAATACTGCTGTTACCATCTTTAGTTAATAGTGGAAGAACGGTTCTCGTAACTTTAAGAAGTGAAAAGAAATTTATATTCATATCATCTTCAAAATGTTCTTGTTTAAGCATTTTAAATGGCTTAAGGTTGATACTGCCGGGACAATACACAAATCCGTCTAAACTTTCTGGTAGTTGACTTACATCAAGCTCGTCTGTTGTCGCATCAAATGATATATGTGTGACATTGTCTGGTAAATTCTCATTTTCTCTAGATGCTACAAATAGATTATAGTCTTGATGCATGTGTTGTACAATGGCATTTCCTATTCCATGGCTTCCGCCTATTAATAATATATTTTTAGACATGTTAATTTAATATTTGATGTTTACTTACGGATTTGTTCTCAGGTGCGGTCGTTTCTTTGAACGAACCAAAATGGTTAATGAGTGCGCTTTCGCGAAAGCGGAATATCTCTTCAAGCTTTTTCTTTACCAATGGAGCTCCTAATTTTCCTAAAATTCCCAATGGTAATCGGTAATGTATAAGATCCTCCATCAAAGTACCACCTGGTATTTCTTTAATGAAATGTACATGGTGCCAGGTAGCATATGGACCATACATTTGTTCATCAACAAAAAATTTTTTGTGTTCTACTTGAGTAATGTGTGTAACCCAATTAGTTCTATAGAAAGGAAGTGGTTTTACTGAATACTCTATAAGCTGCCCAGGATACATGCCGCGATCAGTCCCGTATAGAACTTTCATTTGTAATTCTGGTGGAGTGAGTAACTTTAAATTATTGGCATCGGTAAGGAATTCCCATGCCTGATCTAAAGTTATCGGTAGTTTTTGTGTAGCGTGATGCTGATATAATTTCAAAACATTTGTTTAAGTTATAAAATTAATACTTAAACAAAAATAGTTTTGAAAAAGGTTGTTAAATTTTAAAGTTGATCTTGATTAGAATAGATTGCTTACTTCTTCTCTCACAAAACTTAGCGCTGTAGAACTAGGAGATCGTTTGTCCATAAGATCGTTGAGTAACGCACTACGCAACTCTGCCGCCGATGAATTTTTTTCTTTGAGAGCTACTTGTCTTATTTGTTGAATGGTTGTGTTTTTTGCAGCTCTTATAATATTCCAGCATTCTTCACTCACATAAATTTGCATAGCAATATTGTGTTCAAATTCTTGCTCAATGGTATTTACCAGTAACTGCTCGTAATCACTTTTTGATAGATTACCAGGTTTTGTGCGTACAACGATATTGGCTGGTTTAATACGTTCTAGAAAAAGAGTCATTCTTTCATAGGCACTCATGCGGGTAGGTAATGTTTTTCCTTGCGACTCTCTAACGGTTAAAAACCTGCGACGGCGTTCTTCATTTTTCATAAATGAAGCGATAGATATGTATGCTACAAATCCTACTATGGCAGCTGGTAATAAAGATAAAAAGACCTGTGGAAGAATGTTGTCCATTGAAGTTGTTTTAGTTTTAAAATAGTTCAGGCGAATTTAAAATAAATAACGCACTTGTAGTCCAGTAATTGTATTCTATTAACCAGATATCTTTATCAAAATTGATTTGATCAAGAACCTATTTGAAAGTATTTATTTGCCTCCTAAATAGGGACAATTTTCCATTTTTGATAAACCGATATAATCTACTGGAGTCTTTCTGTATCTATAGGTATGTTCTAAAGTTTGTGTGAGATTCATATCACCCAATGAAATATCAACATCTTCCATGTTAAATTGACAAGGATGCTCATATCCTGAAGCATGGGTAATTTCTAGTAGTTCTTTATTAAACTTAGTAAAGTAACTTGCCAGTCGATCTGCCTTTTCAGGAACCACTATTCCACGTTGTAGCCATTTATTTTGAGTTGCTATTCCAGTAGGACAGGTATTGTTATGACATGCCTGCGCTTGTATACATCCTATTGCAATCATCGCTTCACGTGCTACGTTAATCACATCGGCACCCATTGAGAATGCCATAGCTGCTTTTGCCGGAAACCCTAATTTACCACTTGCAATAAAGACGATGTCATTTGCCATGCCTCGTTTATTAAATACTTGATATAAATCTGCAAATCCATGTACCCATGGAAGTGAAACATGATCTGCAAAACTAGGCGGCGCCGCTCCAGTACCACCTTCACCGCCATCAACAGTTATAAAATCGGGTCCTTTTCCTGTAGCTTGCATGATGTCTGCAAGTTGTTCCCATTGAGCAAGCTTACCGATAGCTGCTTTTATACCAACTGGTAGTCCGGTTTCTCGGGCGATATCCTCAACAAATTCAATTAAACCTTCAATACCGTCAAAGGCACTGTGAGTAGGCGGAGATAATACATCTTTACCCATAGGTACATTACGTATCTCACTTATTTCCTTACTTATCTTTGATCCAGGAAGCACGCCACCTTTTCCAGGTTTAGCTCCTTGTGATAACTTGACCTCGATTGCACGTATTTGTGGGTTGTCTGCGACTAATTTTTTCATGTGTTCCATGGAAAAATTACCTTCTTTATCACGTACACCGAAATATCCAGTTCCAAAATGAAAGACTACATCGGCTCCTCTTTTATGATAGGGAGAAAGGCCACCTTCACCAGTGTTGTGATATGCATTAACTTTTTTTGCACCTTGATTCATGGCGTCAACTGCTTTGGCGCTAAGAGATCCATAACTCATGGCACTGATGTTTATAACGCTTGCTGGTCTATATGGTCTTTTTCTATTTTTTGAAGCACCTATAACCTTAGCACAAGGAACAAATTCTGGTTTGCGTTTGGAAATATGATCCTCTTCAACTTTAAAAGGCATCATTGCATTATTAACAAATATATATTGATGAGAATGTATATCTCGATCAGTACCGAATCCTTCATAGTTGTTTTCGTTTTTTGCACTAGCATAAATCCAACCTCTTTCAATTCGATTAAAGGGTAGTTCTTCTCTGTTATTTGCCACTATGTACTGCCTTAATTCTGGACCTATACTTTCTAGCCAGTAGCGTATGTGACCTACCACTGGAAAATTACGTAGTATAATATGCTTGCGATTGAATAAATCGTAAAGCGCTACTAGGATAATAAATACAACTAGGTACCAATACCACGATAATTCAGATAAAAAATTAATTACATTTTCCATATTGAAGTATTAAAGGCCTAAAAGTACAATGATTACTATAAAATAAACATGCAAAACTTGGAGCTTGTGATATTCTAAGGTTATATAGTGCTATTAGATTAAAGTAACGTTAATTTGTATGTTGTTTCTAAACGATTGTTTAGTTTTGTATTCAACTTTGTTTAAAATGCCAAGAATTAAAGAATATAACGAAAGTGATGTGCTAGAGAAGGCGATGAATCTTTTTTGGCGTAATGGTTTTGAAACTACCTCGATGCATATGCTGGAGAAGGAAATGGGAATCAATAAATTTTCCATTTATTCAAGCTTTGGCAGTAAACAAGGTCTTTTGTTAGCCAGTATTAAATGTTATCAAGAGCAATTGAACAGCTTGTTAACTGAAATAGAAAAAGGAAAGAATGGAAAGCAAGCGATTAAAAATTACTTCTATAAATTCCTTTCATTTTCACAAAGAGGTAACAACAAAAATGGTTGTTTGATTACCAATACAAAAAACGAATTAGGAGATAAGGCTGCTCCAGAAATAAAGAATGCTTTGGTAAACTTTACCTTAGGAGTGAAAGACATTTTTGCTAATGCGTTAAGTAAAGATAGTTCAAGAACAGTCGAAACAATTAATCAACAATCAGATTATTTGTTGATTGCTATGTTTGGTTTGTCCAGTGCCTCAAGAGTTTTTGATAGAGATCAATTAGAAAATTACATCGAACAAATATTTAACTCAATATAAATTTTTTAATCTATAACTAACCGTTTGGTTAGTTATAAAAATTGCAAATTATGAATACAAGTCAAAAATCAGAAATCTTAGAAATTCACACAATCGAGAGTGCTCCAGAGAAGAGTAAGGCTCTTCTTGAAAAGTCGCAAAAAGCTTATGGATACGTTCCAAATTTACATGGAGTACTAGCTGAATCACCTAATCTTTTAGAAGCATATCAAAATCTACATGAACTTTTTGCTTCATCATCATTCAATGATGAAGAGTTAACTGTGGTATGGCAAACGATTAACGTAGAGCATGAGTGCCATTACTGTGTTCCAGCTCATACAGCAATAGCAAAAGCAATGAAAGTGGATGATGAAATCATTGAAGCCCTACGTAATGAATCTGAATTGCCATCTGCTAAATTGGAAACTTTGCGCAATACAACTCTTGCAATTGTACGAAATAGAGGTTTTATCGATGAAAAAACCTTACAAGATTTTTATGCAGCAGGATATAATCAAAAGAACTTACTTGATATAATCTTAGGTTTATCCCAAAAAGTGATTAGTAATTATACTAATCACATTGCAGAAACCAAGCTAGATGAAGGTTTTGCGAAATTTGATTGGAAAAAAAATAAGTAAACCTATTTTAAGTAGGTACACATTGTTGTGTGCCTACTTAAATTTTATCTAGATTATGACTAACAGAAGAAACTTTATTAAAAACTTGAGTATGATGGGAGCATCATCAATGATGCTACCTAGCTTAATAAACTCAGCCCCAAACTGGAATCCTATGAAAACCGAAAATTTAGAACGACCTAAGGTGTTGTTTTTTGATGTTAATGAAACATTACTGGATTTGACACAAATGAAAACGCAGGTTGGTAAAGCTTTAAATGGAAGAGACGATCTTTTGTCCTTATGGTTCACTACAATGTTACAATACTCCTTAGTAACAACAGCGAGTGGTCAGTATGAACATTTTGGTTACATAGGCGCTGCAGCCTTACAAATGGTAGCAAAGAATAATGGGATTGATATTACCGAATCGCAAGCGCGTGAAGTAATAGTTGAAGCTTTAAGAGGTTTACCTGCACATCCTGATGTAAAAAATGCTTTAGCAGATTTAAAAAATGATGGTTACAAATTAGTATCATTTACTAATTCCTCGAATGCAGGAGTTAAAAAACAATTTGAAAGCGCTGGACTCACTGATTTCTTTGACGAAAGGTTAAGTGTCGAAGATATTGGAAAATTTAAACCATTCAGAGAGACGTATGAATGGGGAGCGAGGAAGATGGGGATAAAGCCAAATGAAGCGATGCTAATTGCAGCTCACGGATGGGATGTTGCTGGCGCACTTTGGGCTGGATGGCGTGCTGCATTCATAAGTAGACCTGGGAAACAGATTTTTCCTTTAGCACCAAAAACAGAAATTAATGAAACAGATCTTCAAAAAGTTACTGATATCCTAGTTACTTATAAATAAATAATTATGTCCTTTCATATAATTCGATTTTATATGGAAGGGCAAAACTTCCTCACTCTGTTTTTTTAGGATTATACATTACAATTAGTTGTATCACAATAGCAAGGACAACTAGAATACAAATTTCTAATTGAGTAAAAAATTCGACAGTGTCTAGAGCTTTTCTGCTTATTGACATTTGTTTTCCACCTTCGTCCAATTGTACTTTAGACAAATCACTCAAATTAGATTTAAGATTATCAATTTTTGCTAGAATCTCATTCTTATTTAGGAGGTTAATGGAGGTATTCTTGTTTTCTAGAGTCATTAAATCTGCCAGGTTGCTTTTTAAATTTTTGTAAATTTTGGATTCTTTTTTGGTGAGCTTCGTTTCATCGTACCTGGCAAGTAAAGACTCTATATGTTGATTTACTCTTGAGTTTTGATTTTTGTAAAACAAACTATCCCTTAAAACGATAGCAACCTCTTTTTCATGTATGGATTGCTGTAATTCAAAAATCAAATCGCTTGCTATTATTCTGTCTTCATAAATAGTAACCACCGAATCACGAACACGTGTAAAGTTGTTCTTATCAATTAGATTGGTTGCGATGATTAAAACGAAAACAATAAGTACACCTAGAATCCACTTTAATTTGTTGTATAAAGACATAATAACACTATTCTTAGTTAGCAAGTTTTAAAGTAAATATACTAAATTGAGTACTTTAAATGGATATTAAAATCATTCAAATTCGTGCATTAATTCTCTAACAAGATTTGCCACTTGATTGTGTTTTTCTTGTTTAATAAGATGTTTCGGTGGTGACTTTCGTACGTCACAATCTGTGATACTACAACGTTCACAAGTTACACCTACTTTATAGGAGTTTAAAGAAGGGTCTTTAATAAATTTGATTTTTCTTTCTAGACTTTTATCTATAAACATACCTATTGTGATACTGCGGTAATGACCATCCTTAAAAGGATCTTTGGTGGCAGATGATAGAATTAAGTATTTCACATCTGGTTCTGGAAACTCTGAAATTTGAATATCCATTTCATGTTCCTTATTTGATGAGGTAATTTTTTTAAATACTTTTATGGAAGCCCACCTTCTACAATAGTGTTCATCTGTTTCATTGGCCCTAGGAGAATGTTGATGAGCAAGGTGAAGTTCTTTTTTAAGCCAATAATCATCTGTACCTACTTGATGCGTGTGTCTAAGAAAAAATAAATTTTTAATTCCGAAAGATGCTGGTAAAATGTTCGTTAGCCTTTGGTAAAAGGATTCAGGAGATGCGTTAAAACTATTTATGAGTTGTAAAAAGGCAGATTTATCAAAAGTATCCTTTTCAAATATTGCTTTTAGCTTGATATCAAGAATTTGCTTGCTTAAAATAAGAGCACCTGCTACATAGGACGCGTAAAAATTATTTAAAACAGGATCAAAAGAATCAAAACTAAGCCATGGGAACGTATTGACACGCTGTTCAATTTTAAGATGTTGGTAGGCTAACTCCTTTGCATATATGAAAGTGCGTTGTGATTCATCCACTTCATGGTGTACAAGTAGTGTTTTACTTTTTGGTACAAAAACAGATCTTAAGTTTTCTAAACCATGTTGATGTCCTAACGCCTCTGCATTAATTTTATAATGATACTCTTCAATTAAAATTTCTTTTAAATCTTCTGATTTGATCGACGAAGACAAATTTATTTGAAACCTATTTGCTATTGATGTTGCTTCATCCTCAAGATGTTTAAAATAGTTATAATTGGCCTCTTGGTAAGATCTCAATGAAGCTAAGTAAAAACTCTCTTTACTAAAATTATAATGTTGAGCTATTTCAATGATTGTGCTTATAAAAGCACTTACCTTATCAGGAGCGTTGGAAACGAGTTCTATAAGGTGTCGCTCCTTAATTCCAAAAAGCTCCAAAGGAATTTCCTTAAATACATTAGACTCTAATAATCGACCTATAGGTGCAAGTTTTTTATCTAACTTAAGAGATACTAGTTGATCATAAGGAACTTCTAATTTTTCGGCAAGCAGCACAATTTTATCTGGTTTAGGGTACTTTTTACCGTTTTCTATCTCATTTAAATAAGATTTTGAAAGTCCACTCAATTTAGATAATCCATAAAGAGATAAATCCTTGTCATTCCTTATTTGGCGTAGCTTAAGCCCAAAAATCAATTTGATATAATCTTCCTTCATATTTCAAAAATAATCATTTTGAGAATAAGGTGTTAATAGAAAATATTCATATTTAGCGAACGTTCGCTTGTTTTATAAAATTCTTTGATTTAGTTTTGGAATCAAATCTACAAGACATGACAAATTTAATAGCTCAAGCTCCGGC
This sequence comes from Nonlabens tegetincola, assembly GCF_002117085.1. Lineage (GTDB taxonomy): Bacteria > Bacteroidota > Bacteroidia > Flavobacteriales > Flavobacteriaceae > Nonlabens > Nonlabens tegetincola. Next base: position 616,776 of record NZ_CP019342.1, read on the forward strand.
AGTATCTTTTGATCCTCAGGTTACTAATCATTATAATGATGTTTTAACCGATGAAGCTTTAGATTTCTTATCGGTGCTTCATCACCGATTCAATGAAAGACGTATCGAACTGCTTGATAAAAGAAAAGCTACACAGGAATATTTTAATAAAGGCAATTTTCCTTCCTTTCCTCAGGAAACTTCCCATATTAGAAATTCTGACTGGAGAGCAGGAACTATTCCCAGTGATTTAAGAGATAGACGTGTAGAAATTACAGGTCCTGTGGATAGAAAAATGATTATAAATGCTCTTAATTCTGGAGCGCGCACTTTTATGGCAGATCTAGAGGACAGTAATTCTCCTACATGGGACAACAACATGCAAGGGCAACAAAATCTTAGAGATGCCAATCAAAGAACTATTTCATACACACATCCTAAAACTGGTAAATCTTATAACCTCAATGAATGTCCCGCAGTTCTTCTTGTACGTCCGCGTGGACTGCACCTAGAGGAGCGCCATTTGATGTTTGGAGATCAGGTTTCATCTGGTAGTCTTATTGATTTTGGCCTATACGTTTTTCACAATACGCAAGTGCTTCTGAAAAAGGGTAGTGCACCTTATTTCTATTTACCTAAACTTGAGCATTATGAAGAGGCTACATGGTGGAATGATGTGTTCGCTTTCGCGGAAGCGTACCTAGAAGTACCACTAGGAACTTTCAAAGCTACTGTGCTGGTAGAGACTATTACGGCGAGCTTTCAATTAGATGAAATTATTTACGAATTACGTGATCATATAGTAGGATTGAATTGTGGTCGATGGGATTATATTTTTTCATATATCAAAAAATTTAGAAATCATAAAGATTTTATAGTTCCAGATCGCGATAAGGTTACCATGACATCTCCATTAATGGATGCCTATTCAAAATTAGTTATTCAAAGATGTCATAAGCGAGGTATTCTAGCTATCGGTGGTATGGCTGCTCAAATTCCTATTAAGAATGATGACGAGGCAAATGCAGCTGCACTAGAAAAGGTGCGTAAGGATAAAGAGCGCGAGGTTAAAAACGGTCATGATGGTACCTGGGTTGCACATCCTGCTCTAGTACAAATAGCAATGGATGAGTTTGATAAGCACATGCCTAAGGAAAATCAATTAGATCGCCTACTTGAAGACCTTACGATAAATGAAGCAGACTTAGTTGAGTTGCCTAAAGGATCAGTAACAGAAAAAGGAGTACGTAAAAACATCAATGTAGGTATTCTATATACTGAGGCATGGTTGAGAGGTCACGGCGCAGTAGCACTTTATAATCTAATGGAAGATGCTGCAACTGCCGAAATTTCAAGGACACAATTGTGGCAATGGTTGAAAAATGAAGTTCGATTAGATGATCATCGTGTTTTAAATAAAACCTTGTATACCGAGCTTTTTAATGATGAAGTAAACAAGCTCAAAGAGATATTCAGTAAAATACCGAATAACCGATTAGATAAAGCAATCGAAATTTATACACAGTTGGTGGAGAATCCAGATTTTGAGGAGTTTTTGACTTTACCAGCATATCAATTTATATAAAAAAAATCCTGCGATTGCGGCAACAATCTACAGGATTCAAGCAAAATTAATTTACTAATAGCAAAATTATGAAAACTAGCGCACAAAGTACCTACACAACTGTATTAGAAAAAGTGCAACAATTAAAAAAACAATACGGTAACTCTTGGGATCAAATTCAACCAGAATATGCTGCAAGAATGAGTGTACAAAATCGTTTTAAAACTGGATTAGATATTGCAAAATATACTGCTGCGATTATGAGAAAAGACATGGCAGAATATGATGAAAATCCAGAAAAGTATACCCAGTCATTAGGTTGCTGGCACGGATTTGTGGCGCAACAAAAAATGATCGCCGTAAAAAAGCATCATCAAACAACTCAAAAACGCTATTTGTATTTATCAGGTTGGATGGTTGCAGCATTAAGGTCAGAATTTGGACCATTGCCTGATCAATCCATGCATGAAAAAACAGCAGTTCCTGCACTCATTGAAGAAATATATGATTTTCTCAAACAGGCTGATGCCGTTGAGCTTAATGATCTATTCAAAAGATTAGAAAATGGAGAAGATGTTATAGACAAGATAGAAAATTTTGAATCTCACGTGGTTCCTATTATTGCTGATATTGATGCTGGTTTTGGGAATGAGGAAGCTACATATTTACTGGCAAAAAAAATGATACAAGCTGGTGCCTGTGCTATTCAAATTGAAAACCAGGTGTCTGACGCAAAACAATGTGGTCATCAAGATGGTAAGGTAACTGTTCCTCATGAGGACTTTGTGGCAAAATTACAAGCAATACGTTATGCGTTTTTAGAATTAGGAGTAGATCAAGGAGTAATCGTTGCTCGTACAGATTCAGAAGGAGCAGGACTTACTCAAAAACTACCAGTTTCTAAACAACCTGGTGATCTTGCTTCTCAATACTTATCATTTGTAGATACTGAAGAAGTAACCCTAGATGAAGCAAATAACGACGATGTGTTGCTTAAGAGAGATGGTAAATTAGTACGTCCTATTAGACTTGCAAATGGCTTGTATAAGTTCAAGGATGGGACTAATATTGATAGAGTAGTGTTAGACTGTATCACCAGTTTACAAAACGGTGCAGATTTGTTATGGATTGAAACACCTACACCTAACGTAAAGCAAATAGCCCATATGGTACAGCGTGTGCGCGAGGTTGTACCAAATGCAAAATTGGTTTATAACAATTCGCCATCTTTCAACTGGACATTGAATTTCAGGCAACAAGCTTATGACCAAATGCTAGCCAATGGTGAAAATATAACACTTTACAATCGTGATTATCTTATGGATGAACGATATGATAATACGGAATTGGCCGAGATAGCAGATCAAAATATTAAAACCTTCCAACGTGATGCTGCATTACAAGCGGGAATTTTTCATCATCTCATAACTTTGCCTACCTATCATACCACTGCGTTACACATGAATGATCTAGCTCAAGATTATTTTGGTTCTCAAGGAATGCTTGCCTATGTTGAAAACGTTCAACGTCAGGAAATTAGAAAAGGGGTAAGTTGTGTGAAGCATCAACGTATGGCAGGATCTGATCTTGGAGATGATCATAAAACATTTTTTGCTGGAGATAAGGCTCTTAAGGCTAGTGGAGAAAAAAATACCAGTAATCAATTTGAGTCGCCACAAGTAGATGTTGAGGTAATTAAAATGGTAACTGGATAATTAAGTTTTAGTAATAGTAATGTAATGTTGAAAGACCGCTCTTTTCTAAGAGCGGTTTTTTTATAATACCCTTTCTCGTGGATGAGTATCTTTATTTTGATGCAGTAAATTATTATCAAAAAAGAATTCAAAAAGCTACCCAGATTTTACAGTTGTTAACGTGTATAAAATTTTAAAAGATAGGTTTTAAAATCAACCTTCAACTCGTATCTTGAACCGTTCTAGAAAAAGATACTAAGTGGAGGATTATATATCACAACTCAATGATGCACAGCGATTACCAGTTTTGCAAAAAGATGGTCCTATGATCGTAATTGCTGGTGCAGGTTCAGGAAAAACGCGTGTACTTACTTTACGAATAGCCTATCTTATGCAGCAAGGTGTTGACGCATTTAATATTCTGGCTTTAACCTTTACTAATAAGGCAGCACGAGAAATGAAAACTCGTATCGCTGATATAGTCGGACAAAGTGAGGCAAAAAACTTATGGATGGGTACTTTTCACTCTGTATTTGCTCGACTGCTTAGAATGGAAGCAGATAAATTAGGATATCCATCAAATTTTACCATATACGATTCTCAAGACTCTCAAAGACTAGTAAGTGCTATCATTAAAGAGATGGGATTGGATAAAGAGGTTTATAAATACAAACAAATTCAAAATAGAATTTCTTCACTTAAAAACAATCTTATAACTGTAAGAGCTTATTTTAACGATGCCGATCTTCAAGAGGCCGATGCGATGGCACGTCGACCTAGGTTTGGAGATATTTATAAAGAATATGTTGAGCGCTGTTTTAAAGCAGGAGCCATGGACTTTGATGATTTGTTACTTAAGACAAATGAATTGTTGAATAGGTTTCCACAAGTCTTAGCCAAATATCAAGAACGATTTAAATATATTCTGGTAGACGAGTATCAAGATACCAACCATTCACAGTATTTGATAGTAAAGGCCCTTTCTGATAAGTATCAAAATATTTGTGTAGTTGGTGATGATGCTCAATCCATCTATGCCTTTAGAGGTGCAAATATTAATAACATTCTGAATTTTCAACGTGATTATGATGATGTAAAAGCTTATCGACTTGAACAAAATTATCGTTCAACTAAGAATATTGTGGAAGCTGCAAACTCGGTAATTGAACACAATAAAACAAAATTGGATAAGGTGGTTTGGACAGCAAATTCAGATGGTCCTAAAATCATCGTACACCGATTAATGAGTGATGCCGAAGAAGGTCGTTACGTTGCGAGTTCCATCTTTGAAAACAAGATGCAACATCAATTAGATAACGATCAATTTGCAATTCTATATAGGACAAATGCTCAATCTAGAGCAATAGAAGATGCACTGCGTAAAAAAGATATTCCTTATAGAATCTATGGAGGTTTAAGCTTCTATCAACGTAAAGAAGTTAAGGACGTACTAGCTTATTTACGAGTAATCGTTAATCCAAAAGATGAAGAAGCTCTTAAACGCATAATCAATTATCCTGCTCGAGGTATAGGAGCTACTACAATGGATAAAATTGTAGTTGCCGCAAAAAATTATGGTCGCAGTCTCTTTGAAATTATAGAAAATATTGATCAAATAGGAGCTGGTATTCATACAGGAACTAGAACCAAGCTAAAAAACTTTGCTACCATGATTAAAAGTTTCCAAGTAATGGAAGAGACTAGCAATGTTTTTGAATTAACCGAACATGTTATTAAAAAAAGTGCCTATCTCACCGAGCTTAAGAAAGACGGTACTCAAGAAGGTATTTCTAGAATAGAAAATATAGAAGAATTGCTTAATGGTATGCGTGATTTTGTCGAAGGACAAAAAGAAGTCGATGAAGCGCGTGGATCTCTTGCAGAATTTCTAGAAGATGTGGCGCTGGCAACAGACCTGGATAATGATAAAGGTGATACAAATAGAGTATCTCTTATGACCATTCACTTATCAAAAGGTTTAGAGTTTCCCTATTTATACATCGTTGGTATGGAAGAAGATCTATTCCCTAGTGCTATGAGTATGAATACCAGAGAAGAACTAGAAGAAGAGCGACGCTTATTCTATGTAGCTTTAACTCGTGCCGAACATCAAGCTTACCTCACATACACATTAAGTAGATATAGATGGGGAAAATTAGTTGATGCAGAACCTAGTCGTTTTCTTACCGACATTGATGATAAATATTTAGAATACACCACACCACCTGATGATTATCGTTTTAAAAGTTCACTTAGCGATCATCTGTGGGATGAACCAGACAAGTCAAAATTACGTCAATCAAAACCCAAAAACGGTACGCCACCTAGTGTTAACAATCCTAGTCCAGAACAATTAAGAAAGTTGAGAAAACTGCGTCCAGTGGCTAGCGCATCTAATAAAGCAACACCTATTAATGACCTAGGCGCTCTACAACCAGGAGTTTTAGTGGAGCACGCCCGATTTGGTCGTGGTGAGATTTTAAACATTGAAGGAGCTGGTGGCGAGAAAAAAGCTGAAATTAATTTTAAAATAGGTGGTATTAAAAAGTTACTCCTAAGATTTGCTAAATTAGAAGTGGTTAAAGATTAAATAGAAAGTTAATCAAAAAACTCAATCACAACCAAAAACTAGATCATGCAGAACATCCAATTCCCTATAAATTTCAAGTTCAAAATCTCGACCATAAGTAATGATTTTGTCGCTACAGATGCTACTGGCAAAACAGTCGCTTATGTAAGACAAAAAATGTTTAAGCTCAAAGAATCGGTCAATGTTTATACCGATGAGAGTAGAACACAAATTCTTTATAACATAAAGGCAGACAAATGGTTGGATTGGAGTACAGCTTATTCCATGATTGATCCCAACGGTAGGGTAATTGGTAAGGTTGCTCGTAAAGGCTGGCGTTCAATGTGGAAGGCAGAGTATCATATCGTAGATCAAAATAACCAACCACAATATATAATAAAAGAGCGCAGTGCAATGACACGCTTCCTAGATGGCTTGCTAGGAGAAGTTCCTGTACTCGGTTTTTTTACAGGATATTTGTTTAATCCAGCTTATGATGTAACGGTCGTATCAAATGGAAGTCCAGTAGTAGAGCTAGTGAAAGAACCTTCTTTTTTTGGTCGCAAGTTTAGTTTAAACAAAATATCAGAGATCGATCAAGATGACAAAATAAGAGTCATGCTCAGTTTAATGATGATGATATTATTAGAGCGACGTAGAGGTTAAAATTGGAAAACCTTTCCATCTAGAGCAAGCTCACTATTCTTAAAAACAGTTTGAGCCTCTTCTTTAAACAAATTGTAATCACCATATCTGGATGAATAATGTCCCAGTATAAGGGTTTCTACATTTGCTTTGAGAGCTATAGTTGCAGCTTCTTCGGCGGTAGAGTGTTTTGTTTTGTCACATAAATGAGCATGAGATTTTAAAAAAGTACTCTCATGGTATAAGGCTGTTACACCTTGTATTTGTGGAACAATATCTTCTTTATAAACTGTATCACTGCAAAAAGCATAACTCTTTGGCTCATCACCATCAGTAGTCAGTTCAACATTAGGTATCACCTCACCATTATCAAGCACAAAATCAAAACCTTGTTTTATCTTTCGATAATAAGCTTGATCGATACCATAGCTTTCACAAGCTGCAACATCTAATTTTCTATCGCCGGGTTTTTCTTGAAATAAGAATCCATGCGTAAAAACTCTATGATCTAGTGGTATGGTGTGTATAGTTAGTAGGTCATCTTCGTATAGTAAAGTTTCTTTGTTTTCTACGCTTTCGCGAAAGCGTAAATCAAAACTAGTATACACCTTAGCAAGTCGCAATTGTAGTAGGATAAGTTCCTTAATTCCTTTAGGTCCATAAATCGTCAAATCAGACTCGCGCCCTAAAAGACAAAATGTAGAAATTAAACCTATAAGACCGTAGACATGATCACCATGCAAATGAGAGATAAAAATGTGCTTAATACGGGCAAACTTTATTCGGTTTTTACGTAAGGCCATTTGAGTTCCTTCTCCACAATCGATTAAAAAAAGATGGCCTCGTAGTTCCAATACTTGTGCAGTAGGTCGTGCGTTATCTCTAGGTGTAGCACTGTGACATCCTAAAATGGTAAGTTTCATATCTAATAGTGTAGGGCAAAGGTATGAAAGCACAATAAGTTAAATATAAAATCCTTCTTAATAGTTAAATATCAATAAGTGTGCGTAATAGTAATTTAAAACACTACTTTTGCAAAATATTTAAAACAAGTTATTTGAAAAATTTTGAAGCCTTAGGGCTATCACAGCCGTTACTAGACGGCCTTGCTGAAATGGGGTTTGAGAATCCAACAGAGATTCAACAGCAAGCGATTCCCATCTTGTTACAACATGATGGAGATTTTATAGGTCTGGCGCAGACCGGTACAGGGAAAACAGCAGCTTTTGGTATTCCATTACTAGAGCTCATGGACACATCGTCAGACGATACACAGGCGCTTATTCTAGCACCTACTCGTGAACTAGCACAACAAATTTGTAAGCAGTTAGACTTAATGTCTTCCAAATTGGGTAAGTTGAAAATTGTACCCGTTTTTGGAGGAGCTAATATAATGGGTCAAATCAAGGATTTGAGAAGAGGAGCGCAAGTAATTGTTGCTACTCCAGGTCGTTTGATGGACTTAATGAAACGTAAGGAAGTACGCCTAGATTCCTTAAGATTCATGGTGCTTGATGAAGCCGATGAAATGCTTAACATGGGATTCAAGGAAGATATCGATTACATCCTTTCTAAGAGTGATATGGGTAGAAATATTTGGTTGTTCAGTGCTACTATGGCACGTGAGATCAAGCAAATCGTTAATACCTACATGAACAATCCACAGGAAGTTAAGGTTAATCGTGAGAATATTGTAAATACAAATATTTCTCATGAATACGTACAACTTAAAGCAAGTGACAAGATTGAAGGATTGCGTCGTATGTTAGATTATGATCAGGATATGTTTGGTGTAGTGTTTTGTAGAACAAAACGCGATACGCAAAATGTAGCCGATCAATTAAATAATAACGGTTACTCAACCGAAGCTTTACACGGTGATATGTCGCAACATCAACGAGATGCAGCGATGAAGCGCTTTAGAGATAAAAATATAAACCTTCTTATTGCTACCGATGTTGCTGCAAGAGGTATTGATGTTGATGATATTACTCATGTAATTCACCTTGCTCTACCAGACGATCCAGAATTTTACACACACCGATCTGGTCGTACTGCACGTGCTGGTAAAAAGGGTGTTTCTATGGCATTTGTTACCAAAGGAGATACTCGTAAACTTAAATTTCTAGAACGTAAATTGGGAATAAACTTTGAAAAGGGTGAAATTCCTAAGATTGAAGACATAGCCGATAAGCGTATTAATCGTTGGACAGAACAGCTTATTGTTCAAGATCTACACAAGAAACTGAATGTTGAAACAGTAGATGGCGTTATGGCAGCACTTGAAGGTATTACCAAAGAACAATTGGTAATGAAATTCTTGAGTCGTGAATTTGAAAGTATTTACAAGCGCTCTTCTATTACTGATGTAAATGATCGCAGCAAGGGACGTGATAGAGATTCTGGTAAGGATAGAGGTTATAAAACTAATGGTAAAGAAGAAGGGATGAAAACATTCTTCTTAAACCTAGGTCGTAAAGACGACGTTAATAAAGGTGCTATTCTTGGTTTTATTTGTGATGTTACTGGAATAAAAGGAAAAGAAGTTGGAAGAATTCTAGTTGAAGGTGCACATTCGTTTATTGACGTAAGTGAAGAAGTTGCTCCACTTATGAAAGTTCTAGATGGAGCACAACGCGATGGACGTGAATTACGATGCAATGAACACAAAGGTGAGGTAAGAAGATCTAGAGATAGAGGTCGGAGAGGTGGTCGTGATAGAAATCGAGGTCGCGGTGGAAAGAAGCGTGAAAACGATAATGGTTCTTTTAAAGGACGTTCAAAGAGATCAGACTTTGATAAGTCAGGATCTAGACCCAATAAAGATGATAAGGTAGTTGAATTCCCAAGTAAAAGAAAAGGGAATAGTAGTAAAGGAAAATCAAAGAAAAAGGGGCGATCAAATTTCTTTGGATCTAAGTGGGATTAATAATTCCATTTAAACTGATATTAAAAAGGCTCTTGATCATTCAAGAGCCTTTTTATCTTATAACCTAAGATTAGTCTATTTTACTATGTGTTTAATAGTGCTGGTGTTCCCTTCGGTAGATGTGATTTTTAAATAATAAACTCCAGCTTGTAAGTTATGATTAATAGTAGAATTGTTTTCTACAGTTTTATTTTGTATCCATCTTCCAGTGCCATCATAAATAGCAACTTCTTTAATAGGTGTAGTAGTTTGAATTAGGAAACTATTTTGTGAAGGATTAGGATAAATGATGTATTCATTAAAACTGACCTCATCCTCGTTCAATAAATACGTTTGACCAGATTGATTACCCCATATGTATTCCACTAGATCGGGCAAATCTATAAACGGATTACGATTGAATTGCCAGTTATAGACTACATTATTTCTGTTCATTTCAAAATCATCTGGTGGATCATTACGATGCCACTGCAATAAAGTAGCAAGATCGCCTATTTGACCACTGGTAGAATTACTAGGATTTCCATTTACCACGTCTAACCCGTTATAGCGTAGCGTCATGTAGAAAATGGCTCTAGCTACATCACCATGCCAACTGCCTTGTGAACCACTAGGACCATTATATTCAGGATAGTCTTTATTACCACGTTGACTATTCTCTGGTCCGTCGGTAGCTCTTAAATGATGAGCATCGCTTTGACCATGTCTTAAACTGTCGGCATTTGTAGGAGTCCAGGCAGACATACCGTCGATGGTCTCATCATACTCAATTTCAAAAAAGCCGCCTCTAGATCTTGGGTAAATATGTTCTCTATTCCACCTACCTACATTACTACTTCCTGTTTGAAACAGAATATCACTGCGATCCTCTTCAGAATATAGTAACCACACTTTATTAGAATTAAGTGGAGAAACATCCGCTTGTTTTAAAATTTCTATGGTGTCATCGTAAGTATGAATGCGTACGGTATTCTCATCTGCGATTAAATTAGTAATAGCTGTTTCAAGAGTGTTTCCTGATAAATTATTTAAACTATCGTAATAATTTGATGGTGCGGTGCTATTAACTATACCATATGTAGGTTGAAGTGGTGTACCGTAATTTGCTATTTGAAAATCATTGTCAACTATTAATACAGTCTCGTTATCCTTCAACCTTTTGAAACCTACAGGCAGACTATTTTGAATATTAATACGCATGAATTCATCACCTTCATCAACAACATCATCTATAATGGTAAAACTTTCTGTTACAGAAGTTACACCAGGCGCAAAGGTTACTTGTGTAACTCCTGTATAATCGCTGGTATCAAAACCTGCGTTATTCAAACTATAATTAAGGGTAAATGAGTTGCTCGATGCTTGAGTAAGGGTAAAAGTGATATCAACCGACGATCCTTCATCGACAGATGCACTACTAGTGGTATAACTTACACCTGTATAACTAGGTGTGGTCGTATCGTTAAGAGAATGAGGTGTACTAGGTTTTACTTCAAAGGTTCCATCGGCTTTACGTTGAATAGATTCTGATAGCTTATTACCATTCTCATTTTCATTATACTGCACGGTTTCACCCAGTAAATTAAGTAAATTCTGATTAAGAGCATCATCTGTTTCATAAACTAATGCGTCTATCAAATTGGTCTGATTGGCAAAAGTACGATCTGGCCAGTCCGTGTCATCACCCAGATAAATTGCCACCGCATCAGCTCCATTTTGTATGTTTGATTCTGCTAGTAATCTATCTGGAACTGGAGATACTTGAGAACTACCTAGAACTATTAATCCATTGTTGTCGGTAGTTAATCCATCTAGATCAACGGTATAATAACTTCTTCCTTGACCGCTAGAGGTACTAGTACTTCCGTTAAAAAACACCAATACATAACCATTTAATGATTGAAATGGATTGTCTGTTTTAAGCTCCACAAACTCCATGTCATCTGTGCCTGGAGTATCTGTATCAAGTTCATTGATAACTACTTGTGAGTACGCTTTCGCGAAAGCGAAACAAAACACAAACAGTGTGTATACATATTTCATAAAGAGGGAATTATGCTGCAAAGGTAAAATCCTTAGTATGAAGTTATTGTTAAGAATAGCGTTGTGAGTAGTTCTTTTATCAACAACGGTACGTATTCAGTCGCTTTTATCATGTTTTTTAATTTCATTTTAGAGAAAAAGAGTTAGGTTTGATTATGGCTGATGTTGATTTTTATAAAAATCTATACGTTTATTATGACGCTGTTCATGATGTGCTGGCAGATGAATCTTTATTTGAGATTGTGCCAGAAAGCTGGCATATTATAGTGACCGATGTCCAAAACTCATCGGCAGCCGTAGCAGCCGGAAAACATCAATTGGTTAACCTAGCTGCCACTGGTTGTATTGTGGCATGCCTTAATATTTCTAGAGAGCGTGAAATTTCAATTCCCTTTTTCTTTGGCGGTGATGGTGCTACTATTATGGTTCCCGAGCCATTATTAGACGAATGTTTGCATGCGCTTGTCTTACACCAACAGAATTGTAAGGACAATTTTGATTTCTTTCTAAGAGTTGATTCTAGGCCGCTTAAAGAATTATATAATCAAGGAGCAGTTCTTAAGATTACTAAAGTAAGATTGAATGAGTTACATGTTTCTCCAATTGTCTTAGGAGATGCTCTCCAAATCGCAGAGACAAGTATTAAGAAAGACAACCGTGAAATCCAATTATCTTCATTTCCCTTTAATCTTAATCTTAATGGGATGGAATGTAAATGGGATAAAATCGAGCCACCACAAACCAATAATGAGATTTTAACTTTAATCATTAATGCTACCAAGACTGAGTGGCAAAGTGACATTTACAGTAACGTATTACGATTACTAGACGAAATTTATGGTGAATATGGTATGAGGCATCCTATTATTCCAGAAAGGCTCAATATGGTAGACAATCTTAAACAATTGAAAGATGAAGTTTTGATGAAGTTTTCTTCGATGAGTTGGTTAGAAATGACAAAGTCTATCATGAGAATTTTGATAGGCAAATTTTATTTAAAAAATAGCAAAGAAGGACAACGATATTTAAATGAACTATCCCTACATACCGAATCATTGATGATTGATGGTTCAATTAATACTGTTATTACTGGAAGCTCTATCCAACGTGAAAAACTATTAAAGAAACTGGAACAACTTAAAGAAAGTGGACAAATAACCTTTGGTTATCATGTAAGTAATACAAGTGTACTTTCTTGTTTTGTAACCGCGCTTGATGATTATCATGTGCATTTTGTCGATGGCGATCAAGGTGGTTATACCAAAGCAGCTCAAATATTTAAAAGCAAAAAGCCCAACTAATAAGTTGGGCTTTATTCATAATAGCTTCTAATCTACTAATAGTAAGTAAATCTTCTAACTTTTGCAATGTATTTAGCCAGTCTTATAACTTGGTGACTATATCCATATTCATTGTCATACCATACGTAAAGAACAGCATTCTTCCCTGAATCATCAACTATTGTTGCGTTTGAATCATAAATAGAAGGAGCATTTGATCCAATTATATCACTAGATACTAATTCGTTGTCAATACTGTATTTTATTTGTTCAACAAGATCACCTTCTAAAGCATATTTCTTCATGGTTGCGTTTAAGGCTTCTTTGCTTGTAGAATTCTCTAGTTGTAAATTAAGGATAGCAAGAGAACCATTAGGAACAGGAACTCGAATAGCGTTTGATGTTAATTTACCTTCAAAACTAGGTAATGCCTTACTTACTGCTTTACCAGCACCAGTTTCAGTAATTACCATATTAAGTGCAGCAGCTCTACCACGACGGTATTTCTTGTGCATATTGTCTACAAGATTTTGATCGTTAGTATAAGCATGAATGGTTTCAAGGTGTCCTTTAACAACTCCGAAGCTATCTTCCACTGCTTTTAAAACAGGTGTAATAGCATTTGTTGTACAACTTGCCGCAGAGAAAATGTCTATTTCATCAGGATTGTTTTCTAGGTG